>JAFUBO010000006.1 GCA_017460175.1 Bacilli bacterium | reverse complement strand
ACACCACTAACTACACTTATATTATATACCAAATAACACATTATTTGATAATTTTTAAAAAAATATCAAATTTCGTGTCTTTTTGTAGTGAATATAATACCATAAAAATTTAATATTGACAAATCTTAGAATGTCATATATTTATATATTTTATTATGGGGATGAAGTATATTATTGTGACTAAGTAAGATAAATACTTTTTATATTTATAATGGAATAAGTTATTTTAAAGTATTTAGTTTTAAGAGTGTGATGGGTACTAATAATTTTCCTTTGATGAATATAATTATGACTGTTAATAATTATAAAATATGTAGTTATTTGAAAGTATATAGTATTAAGAGTGTGATGGGTACTAATAATTTTTCTTTGAATTATAGGATAAGTAGTTTTAGTGTTATAAGAGATTTAGTTGTTTTATTATACTTAGTTTTAAGATATGGATGGGAACTAAGAGTTATCATTTGAAAAACAATTGCATTAACTGAGGCTTACTCTTTTGAATAGTGATACTTTAGTTAGTTTTATTAATAAGAATAAGTTATTTATTATAGTCAGTAATTATATATTTTAGTTAGTAAGCAATAAAAGATTACTTTTATTGGTTAGATAAGTGTAATAGAAAAGAAAAAATCAAGGGTCTAGATAAACAAACTATGTTTGCCCTTGATTTTTTTTAGTTTGTTGTGTTTTATAAATTCAATTGAATTTTTTCATCTTTATTATTCTTGTCTACACAATAGTATATAGTGTAATCATGCTTTGGTTTAGGATAAAAGTATTTTGATTCTATATCATACTTATTTGCACAATCAGTGCAGTTAATAATTGGAGTTTCTACTTCTATTCTATTCCAGTCGTCTCCTCTTATTTCTTGTTCTATTGTTCCTTTTCCACATGGACATTCTACTTTTTTTATACTTATAGTTTCCCAGCTCATATAATCTCTCCTATCTTATATTTGTTTTTTTGTTTAAAACAATATGTTATCTAATTCTTCAACTATTGGTATCTGTACCTATCTATACGAGATAGTTGTTCTTGACTTAGCAAATCGATATTTCCATTAAAGGTTATTCCTTGTTCATCTATATGTTCTACACATGGTTTAATCCATTCTATTTCTTCAAATTCAAATCCATACTTTATTAGCCATATTTCATCATCTGATATAGTAGAATATTTTATATATTTTGACATTATATCGGCACGTATATCATTTGTTCTTAAATAGTATAAATGGAAAGCAGCATAGAAAACATCCATCAGGCAAAATCCCCATACCTTATCAATATAGTCATATGTATCATACATAATTAAATCATAACTTACATCTTTAAAAAGTAGTCCTTTTAACATATTATATAATGGCATTTGTGGATTTGGAAGAACTCCTGCTGCAATTGTAAATTGTGGTCTTAGATTAATAAGTTCATATATTAATTCTAATTTTTTATGAGAATCATTTTCTGTTTTTATCTGAAGTTGTAGTTTCTGCCTTTCATTTCTTCTCATTATATAAGAAAATCTATAACCTATGATTTCTTTAAACTTTCTACCATTAATTTGCCATATAAAAATTCTTATTGCATTTTCTAGTACTCTCTTTTCAGCATCCGTTAATTCACGATCACTCAGATGTTTAGAATATATTTTAGAAAATGATTCTATTATCATATCTTTTGTTAATTTATCAAGCAAATTATATCCCTCATCTGTAATAAAACTATTATCCTGTAATAATGTTGATAAGATCGTTTCTATATAAATATCTATGTCTTTGTCTTCCAACTTTATTAACTGATTTTGAGTCATATTATATTCATCATTAAAAGTTCCATTTTTTAGTGATTCTTTAAAATCAATTAACTCTGCCGAATCATCTTCGCTTATACTATCTAATAATGATTTATCATCTATAGTATTTTTTTCTTTTATACAATTTCTTAAATCACTCATATTTTTCTTTGAAACTATTATCTGCCCATAATCAAATTCTGCGTTATCAGTAGATCTGCCTGCTCTTCCAATTAAGTTTTTTATTAATAATTTTTTACTACCCTCAAATCTCTTAATGTAAACAATATCGAAGGGCATATTTATACCTTGATATAATGTAGAAGTTGCAAAACATAATCTACAAAATCTATGTTGTGTGAATTTTTCTACTAGTAATCTTACTGAAAGTGGTAATGAACCATGGTGTATTACTATTCCCTTTTTCAATAAGTTTAATAGGTTTGAATATGTATTGCTTTTTGAGTCGCTGCTTCCGCCTATTATTTCCTTTATTTTTGCTATTATTTCCAGTGCAGCTTCATTCTTCACTTCTGGGCACATATCTATATATTGTTTCATATGATCTAATATTGAATTGTTATAAATTGATGATTTTGATGTATATATTAAAACTGTACCATTATCTTCTATACATTTTTTTATTGGATCATAATTCATTGTTATTTTATTATATCCCATTATTTCTTTGTCTATGCCAAAGTGGTAGTAATTATATTTATCGTCTATACACGTAAAAATTTGTCCAACATTTCTATATTTATATGTTTGATAAGTGTGGTTACTATCTGTTAGATTATTTTTTTGTAGTTGTGCTTCCGGATTTTCAATATAGGGATGTGCAAAAAGTAATTTAGCTTCTTTAAAATTTTTATTAATTCTTCTAACTATTGAATCAAATAGTATTCCTCGAGTTGATTCTTCATCTCCCAACTGCGCTTCATCAAATAATACCAATTGGAGGTTGATTCTATTTTTTATTTTAAACAATTCTTTTGCTCGTTCAGGTGTTAGTATAAATATATTCCTTATAGAGTTTTTTGTATTTATTATATATGGAAATGTTAATACATTAACTCTTTTATCTTTGATTATTTCAGTCACTTTTATATAGTATTCATTTATCAATGCCCTAGACGGAACTATTATAGCAATATCTTTTTTTTCTTCCAATATAAGTTTGTTAAAAACAAATGACTTTCCAGTGCTTGTAGCTGATGAAAAACTAAAATACTTATTATTATCTGTTTTTTCAACTATATCGGCTTGAACTGGTGTATAAGACTCATTATATTTGTCATTGATTGCTTCTTTATAATTATCTAATAATATACCTGTTATACTTGTTGGAGGTTTTAATCCTTTTTTAAAAAATAAACCCATTAAATATAATATTTCATTTTCATGCTTTCTAAAAGTTTCAGGTTGATATAATTTTAAATATCCAAATATTTCTAAATAAGTTGGATTATTCGGCCCATTAAAATATAGATAACTCTTAATATTTTCTATTATTTGTTCTACATCTTTTCCACGCATTATTTTCTCAATTATACTATTCATTATACATCTACCGCCACCACTATAATTTCTTTATATTCTAACAATTTTTTGAAATCATTATTTTTTGTAATATTATTTAATAGTTCCTTATTTTCAATATCTGTGGATGAAAAACTTATTGAGTATCCCTTGTTACCTAGACCAATATTTTCGTATGCAGAGTTTGAAATAAAATGATACAACAATTCTGCTTCTTTAATATCTTTTGCCTCTTCAATAAAATTTGCAACTTGTGATAAAGCTTTGCCATAAGCATTTTTACCAGCCACATATTTTGCTTCCCCAAATATTGGAATATCTTCTTTTGTCACACAATGATAATCAAATCCTGGATTATTAGATAATTGTTCTTTAATAATTTCAGCAAGTGGTAATACATAATAATTATATGTTTGTTCTATAATTAATCTTCCCACATTAGATACAACAATTTCACCAATTTCATTTACTTCATTACTATCAATATTGTTTTTTAAATTGTTACATAGTTTTTCTATTGTTGGTGTGGCTCTTTCTATAAAGCATTTTTTTAGTGTTTCTCCCGAAAAATTATTAATCCATGAAAGATTGGCAATATTGTATATAATTTCTTCTATTGTTTTTCTTAGTTCAGTTATTTCAACTCTTAAAAATCTCACAAGTATTTTGTTTCCTGTTTCGCTAGTAATTACTAAATCTTCTTTATACTTCAAATTCATATTAATACCTCTATACCAATTAAGTGCTACAACGTTGCTTTATTGATCATAATTATAAGTAAATGCAAGTAGTTTTTGTAGAACTTTTTAGTTTCCTTTTTTAAACAAAAAAAGAGCATATTCCATTATTAAAATGAAATTGCTCTTACTATCTATATATATTATAACATGTTAATTTTACTTTTTAAATAGTTTTGTAGATTCTTATCTACACAATAAACATAACAACCTTTCATACCTCTAGTCATTAATGTTCTATATGTGTTTTTAATAATTCTATCTGCTATTTTATTTGCAACATCTTGCCCATATTCACTAGCTATCTTATTAATTCCTTTTAGTGATTGATCTGTTGATGCACGTTTTTTATAATCTGTAACTATTTCTCCATCTTCATATCTTATGTCATCACCAATAATAACACCAACATAATCGAATTCTAATCCTTGGCATGTGTGAATACATCCTACTTCATTAACTGACATTGGATCTATTGCCCATGTTTGTGAATTACCTAAATTCCAACTCATTTCAAAGTTATATTCAGGTATGACTATATCATGAACTTCACTATTATTTTTACCTTCACTAATCCAGTTCCAACAATAACCTGCCACTAATCTTGATTTATTATTAATACTATTCTTTTCTTCTATTAATCTTCTTAAGTCATTAGGACTATCTATCACTTTAAAATCATATTGAAAATCATCTAAATCATAGTTAGCTGTTTTTCTAATTTCTAATACATTATCTAGCCATGCTAGATAACCATCGGAACCATTACATCTAAATTGACTCTCTAATTCTACAATTTTAATACCTGCACCTAATTCATTAGCATACTTCTTTATCTCATCTACTGAGCCTATATCTTTTAATGTTACCTTTTGATCTTCATCTATAAAGAATATAGAAAAATTAGAAGCATTAATTATTTCTTTTATTTGATTTTCACCTAAATTTTGGAACATACCAGATTTAGCATTTAATCTATGTGCTTCATCTACTACTAATACATTAACTTCATTCTTCTCTGCTTCAGTAAATTGTCCTGAACCTTGGAATAAATTATTAATATAAGCCATCTTAAATGTACCTTTTAATTTATCTCTAAATACTGCTCTTGGAGCTGCATTTTTAGTTACATAAAAACAAGTCATATTTCTTTTAGTTAATTCAACTAATAAATTAATTGCTAAAACAGATTTACCTGTTCCAGGTCCACCTTGAACTACTAATACATTTTTATCGTTACTTGATACTGTATCAATAGCAATTCTAATTGCATCTTCATATATAACTTTTTGCTCATCTATCATGTTGAATTCTTTATTACCTTGTAACATCTTAGATAAAGAATCTTGTAATCTTTTAGATGGTCTTATTCTTCCATTTTCTATTTTATATAATAATTCTCTATCATCACCTTCAACAATATATCTTTTAATAAATCTTCTTAGTTTTTCAAAATCATTACTTCCAAACATTGGAGCTTCTTTTATATATTCTTGATATTGACTACTACATATAGGATCATTATCTCTTAAATCATAATTATGTAAAAATGCACATGGATATAATCCAATATCATCTAATTGTACTGTCTCATTAAAATCTTTAATTAAATTAGCATAACTTAATGCTTGATATGATGGATGAGCTACTTCTCTTACTCCACCACCTGTAAAAGTAGATACTATTCCATCTTTACCTTCTACAGCATTACAAGTTTCCCATTGTTTTAATTCAATAATAATTACTGAATCTTTTCTATTATTATCTCTACCAGATAATATAAAATCTATTCTTTTAGAAGTTGTTGGAATATTAAACTCAATAGCAACACCGGCATTATCAGGTATTTCATTATCATCTAATACACCTCTCATATATTGCATAGAATTCTTCCATGAATTTAATTGAGATTCACTTGTTCTACCAAAAAATTCTTTATATTTATCATATATTTTATCAACTATTCTATTTAAATTAACATCATCAATAAAACCTGATTTAATTCCTTCATATACTAACATGTACTGCCTCCCAAACTATTGTCCACTTATTTTAGTTAAAACAAATTGTCCAAAAAGATTAACTATTTCAGCATAAAACCACCCATGACTATCAAAATGACTAATCAATTTTTTGTAAAAACTACTTCTTTTAGTCAAACAATTACTTTGATTGTAATTTTCTATTATTTCTTTTGCTTCTTCTAATAATTCTTTTAATTCATTTTTTTCTTCATCACTATTACATTTTGATTCAATGTCATCATTAATATTATCTAACGCATTATTAATATTGATGGTAGAATTGACTATATTTCCCATGAATATATTACTGTTTTGAGCATTAATATAAGTAGAATTTTGTTTTATTTCTTCTCTATAACTCTTTTCTCTTTCAAAAAAAGTTCTACCATTATTAGTTAATTTAGCTTCATATATAGTATCATCTGCCCATAATACATTTATCAAACCATTACTTTTTAACAATCCTATCATTTCTCTAATTGTATCATCACTATCTTTTTCAAGTTTCATTTTCAAAAATTCAACTATGTCGTTATTTTTTTTATCTTCTTCAATTATCTCTTTTAAAAAATTCTTATCAGATGTTGATAATTCATTAAACAATTCCTTTCTCCTACCTTTCTTATTGTAATATTGAAATGCTTCTGGAGTTAAAACTATATAACAACCTTCTGTTATATAAACTGAATAATGTGATATTAACCCAGATAACTTTAATTTGTTCAAATAATTTTTTATTGACAATCTCATGTAATCAGGATAATCATTATGACTAATCATTATTTCATATTTATCTTTATATTTACTTATAAGAATATCAAGTAATTCTTCTTCATTACCGTTCAACATATTATTTACACTTCCCACATCAGTATATATTAAATTCATACTTTTTTCTTCGATTATCTTTTGTAATTTTCTTTCAATATTTCTCTTATTAAAGTTGATTCTAGTGCTACTCATAAGTTCCTCTTTTATTATAATTTATTATATTTTGTACTTTTTCCTTTTGATTTTTCAACAGGATATTTCTTAGCAGTCTTTTCCATCTTATCTAAAACAATTTGTTTAGGATTCACTCCTAATTTATCCGCCATTAATAAACAATAATTAATAACATCTGCTAGTTCTTCTTTAACTTCATCTAAATCATATTCATTATTCCATTGAAAGCATTCTAGTAATTCCCCTGCCTCAATAGAAATACTCTTAGCTAAATTTTCTGGAGAATGAAATTGATCCCAATCTCTTTCTCTAGTAAACTCTACTACTTTCTTAGTTAATTCTTCCATACTACCACCTATATAGATTATAACATAAAACGGCTAATTCAGCCGTTTTATTGTTAACTATTCTATTTCTTCAATACCCAAACTTTTTAAATACTCATATGTTCCATTATAAAATTCTGGTAAACGAGTTTTATCCTCTGGATATCCTGATGGTGTTTTATTACTATTACCATATGGTACGCATATTATCATTCCAGAACGCGCTCTTGTTAAAAGAACTCTATATGCATTTAACATATATCTTATCTTTTCTTGGTTACTTTCTGTTTCACCTTTTTGCTCATTCCATTTTGAAGTTTTCCCATTGAAACTAAAGTATCTCCATTTTCCATTTTCGCACCTCATATCGGCATCCCATAATACACATGCATAATCTAATTCTAGTCCTTGAACTTGTATTTCAGTTGCTGCATCTTCTAAGTAGTTAGATGAATTTACACTTTGCTTATCATCCAAAAACCAATGAATAGCATTTTCATCGCCATTTTGCAATACATGTATTCCTAATGGCTTAAATCTAGCAGATTCTTTTGTAATAAGTACCCCTGTTCTTTCTGAGCCGCCTGCTTTGCTATGTAGCCATTCTCTTGCCTTATCCATATCACGTGTTAAGTATATAGGATACTTATCTTTTATTTCTTTATATATATAACTTGCTTCATTATCAAAGTTTAATAATTCATTAATAAACTTTGATAATTTTTCTGCCCTAAATGATCTTAATGAAACTCCAAGATGTAAGCAATCAGAGTAAGTAACATTTATATTATCTTTTAAAATTTCATTTACATTTCCTTCTGCATATTCTTTATCAGTTAGTTTTGAAGAAATAAAGACATTCCAATGTGGAAATTTTTCATTTAATGCTTTCAACCATTCTGTGATTCCAGCTTCTCCAGTGTTTATTTCTTGTCCACCACCTACTAAGCATACGATGGTAGCCCAGTCCTCTCTTTGATCAAGGGACCAAATAAGGAAAGATGCTTCTGACATAGGAAAGTTAGGAACCTTTAGTTTGTTTCCATATGTTCCACCTCTTTTTAAATAATCAGCAAGTCTTTTATGAGTCCATGAACGTTGTGCCTCATCAAATATAGCAACATGTTCAACTTCTGCATATCCACTTTCATCAACTTTTATTGCTTTTGTAGGGTCAATTTCTAGCACTCCATTCTCTACAGGATTTTTAATCTTATTAAGCATCGTATCTCTATATCTATGAATCATTTGAATTGACTTAGCAACTTCGCGACGTGAATCTGTTATTTTTTTATTTTTACCTGCTTCTCTACATCTCTTGTAGTTATCTTGAGCTAAGGCTTCTTTTAATACTGCAACCAATGGTCCATTTCCAGATAAATAAACAGCACTTTCATTATCTACTGGTTCATCATTTCCTTGATATGTTTGTTTAATTGCTACATCCAATCCAACTAGTGTTTTTCCAGAACCAGGAACGCCTGTTACAAAACATATACTTTTCTTTCGATTTTCTTTACTATACTTTATTACATCTAAAATATAGTTTATTGTTCTATCTGTCGAAACTTTATCTGCTTCATGTCTAGTAATATTTTCAACTGAGTGATTATTATATAATGCTCTTGCAGCTTCGATTATAGTTGGTGTTGGTGAATATGGACTATTTACCCAGTTAGCATCTATTTCTTCTTCATAAGGATATTTCATCAAAACATCATTAATTAAATCTGCTATGTCATCTTCTCCACCAATCAATGGGTTAACTATTTTATCATCATATATTGATTTATTAATATCCGTAGTTCTAACTTTGTGATTAGTTGGAATTAATATTGGGACTATTAATTTTTCTTGGCTTAGTTTATGGAAATTTCTTAAATCTAATGCATAATCTAAAACTTGGTCTATATCTTCCTCATGCACTTTAGATTCTCCAACCTTAAACTCTAAGCAAAAAACAATTCCCTTTATTAATAAGACAACATCTATTCTTTTACCTAAACGTGGAATATCATATTCGAAAATGATTTGCCCATCTACATTATCAATTTGTTTTAATGCTGACTTCATTATCTTTACTTCTGATTCCCATGATTCCCTTGTGGTTGTCATTATATTTCCATGAACATTTGTAGTCATGGTTCCTATAATAGAACTATTCTCTTTTTCTAAAAATGTCTTAATGCTATCACTATATAGGAAACGTATATTATTCATATTATCACCATCTATAGTATATCACCTTATTACATAGTTTTCGACAAAATTCGACACAAAAAAAGAACTTAGTAAGTTCTTCTTATTTATTATTACCATCGCTATATATATATATTAATTAATTATTTATTATTGAATTATATATTGTTTTTATTTCTTCAATGTTAGTTTTAAACCACTCAACACCTGGTGCATCCTTGATCCATTTATTCTTTAATTTTAGCACGTTGTGAAATGTAGCTTCCAAATATGATGAATTATCACAATAAAATATTAATGCTATATGCGGTCTCTCAGGATATGATGTTCCACTCTGACTAATTATTCTTTGTAGAGGCTCTACATCTGTTCTTCCAATCTTACATGGAAAATATTCTTCTCCCCTTAATTTTGCTAATTCTTTATATACATCATAGTAATATACATAAACTGCTACTTTCCCTTCTCCATATGTCTCATCTGCCTTTATTTTTTCTTCATTTTTTTCAACCTTATATATTCTAGTTTCTGGTTCTTTATAGTTTAACTGCCATATACCATAACTTGGGTTAGTAATTCCACTATCCTTTAACATCTTTGTTGCTCTTTTAAACGTACCAATATATGAACTTTTTTCCAGAATGCCACCATTGTTAGTGTGATATTCAGTTATCACTTTTATTGCATCAGGTCTTTTAAACTGCATTCCATCAAATTTTTCTATTAATAGTTCTTTGAATATAGCTGGTGTTAATTCAATGTTAGCATATTTGTACATAATATCACTCCTTGTTAATTTAATTATACACCACCAAACTAAATTATTCGACAAAATCAAACAAAAAAAAGGAACACTTCAGGTTCCTTTTACATTATTTTATTTGCAATTATATTCAGATAGATTTTCTTTTTTGAATTCTTCTATATTAACATTTTTTCTACTATAGAAGCTATTTTCATCAAATGAATCACCTAATAGTTCTTTCATTTGATCTGGATTTATTTTTTCAAAATCTACATCCATTACCATTTTAAGCTTGTTGTCTCCTTCTTTTACGTATTCAAAAGTCATACCTTCAATTTCATTAAATTTTGCAGCAATGGCAGATCCAAAGCTGTATGCAAAATCTATATATGTAGGATCTGTTTCACTAATGTTTGTAGATTTAACTCTTAGCACTCTATTAGAGTTGTATGTTATATCCATTGTTTCAGTTGTTTTGTATCCATCCTCATCAACAGACTCTTTTGTACAAGTCATAGTTTTGTTTGGATTAAATATTCCTCCACCATTACCAGACTTTGCACCACATCCTGTAATTAAAAATATTGATAAAACTAGTGTAATAACTAATATAATCTTTTTCATTATTTACTCCTTTGTTTTTAAGTTTTATAGATCAAATGTATATTCATTTATATCTATATCCCAGTTACTGCTAGATCCATCCATTATTAATTTAAAACTTCCTTCTTCTACTGCTGGGAAAGTTAATATTCCTTCACTCTTAACGCCATTTTTTAAGTCGCTTTGAAGTTCTGGATAATCCGCATCATAATTACTTTGTTGATCATATTGTTTTGAACCTTGTACAATTTTTGAACTATAAGTATAGATACTGAAGTCACTTCCTGATTGATTATCTGCAGTTACATAAACACGTGTTTCTTTTTCTGCAAATTCAACTTTTGTTACCGTTAAAATACATCCTGATTGGTTTATAGTTTTATCTGTATATGTTTTTTCTTTTAGTGTTGGTGCCATTACATTTTTATAATCTGATTTTTTCAATTCAGTTGCAATGACTACTGGTGCTGATACACTACCACCAAATGCATTTGTTCCATCCATTGTTCCATAAACATAACCAATTAGTTCAACATAGTCATCTGATTTTAATGATATGTTTTCATTATAATAAACGACTATATCTTTTTCATACTTTTCTGGGTCAGTATACATTTGGAATCCCATATACTTATCACCCTTTTCTGGGTCAGTAAATATTTTACCTGTTAGTTTTACAAATTTTCCTTTGTAAGAGTCTGTATCGGTAAATATCTTTTCATAATCACTTTCTACTACATATACAGGTTTCCCACTCTTATCATAAATTGGTTTTACTGTTGTAGAACCTCCACATCCTGTAGCAACAAATGCTACTACTAAAATTGCAAGTAATAAAATAACTTTCTTTCTCATATTATCCTCCTTTAATTTAATTATACATTAAAAATATTTAAAGTAAACTAATAATTTACTTTTTCAAAAAAACTGCTCTCCTTTCTAATTAACATTATTCGACATTTTTCGACAAATAGAAAGAACTTTGTAGTTTCTATTCAAAATAAAAGAACCTATTGGTTCTTTATTTTATATTTTTTAATTTAATTAATTCTTCTTTATGTTTTTTAGGTTCTTTTAGAATTATTGAATCTATTCCATATAAGTTTTTAATCTTTTCTTTAGCATGATTTGCATTACCACTAGCACTATGTAGTATAAATGATATATCTTTATCTTTTAAATCTAATAGATTAATAACACTATTTATTGGGGCACATAATCTATCATTCCATATTGGTGATGAGATTACAATTTTATCATATTTAGAAATATCAGTATTGAAATCTATTAATTTATCTTTTTTATTAAATGTTGCTTTAAATCCACCAATCATCATTAATAAAAATAAGTTTTTAGGATATTTACTTTTACTAATAACTTTTCTTATTTCATATCCTTTATCTTTAAAAGTATCTTTAACTATATCTCCATTACCTGTTAAAGTATAGTATATAAATAATTTCTTTTTCATATTTATCTCCTTTATTTTTAATTAAAATATTAATACGAATAATCCTACTAATAAACAAGCTGGTACTCCATATAACATTCCTATTAAGCCACCTTTAATATGAAATAAATAATCTTTATATTCTTTCATATTTTCAGTACCTTTTATTATTACTCTTTTAGAATGACAGAACCATATACAATCAATAACTAATGCATCCCACCAGTTTACTATATTCCATAATAAGTATGAATATCCAAATCCTTTTATAAATGTATTTGTATTATTAAATTTATAAACTACAAATGCGATTATAAATGTAAGTATAAATAAAGCAATTAGTTTTTTTATTATACTTTTTATACTCTTTGATTTTTGATTGTTTTTAATTATACCTAGTTCTAATACTTTTTCTTGTATTGCGGGTGGATAACTATTAATCATAGAAAGTGGTTTTAAATATGTCATACCGCCAGCTATTATTGTGAATAATAAACATCCAATAATACTTTCTATTAATATTGTCATTATATATCTCCTTTATGAAAATTATACCACAAATAAAAGGAACTTTCGTTCCTAATATCTTAATCTTCCAAGCAACTATCTATTATAAGTGTTTGAATTACAATCTTTTTTTATTCTTTATTCCCAAATATTGTTCCAACAATACCACATAGAATTCCACCAATTGGAAAAACAATCCAACTAATATTCCACATATTTGTTGTAAAACTCCATATTAAGAAAATAATAGTTGCAACAAGCATTATAGTTCCACATATTCTACCAATTAATTGTTGATTCTTTTTAGCTTCTTTAGTTTGACCTAAATTATATTTTTCAATATCAACTTTTTCTTCGTTTTGACCAGCATATATTAAAAATGGAATAGCTATTGTTATGCATCCTAATAAACAAGCAACTGATAATTGTGTTCTTTCGCCAAAAATATTAAGAGCCATTGTAGAAAACATTATTATTGTACCTACTAATATAATGAAAATTCCAATAGCTTTAATAATTGTTGTTTTTCCTTTTATATTTTCTAATTCTTTATCAGTATACATGTTTGTAATTTTAGTATTATTTTTTTTAAAGTTTTCAGCCTCATTTCCTGTAATTATAAATGTTGGTACTGCAACAGCTACAGCAATTAAAATAGATATTACACCAAACATTGAATATCTTTCTTCCAATTCACCAGCTGGAGCTAAACCCATTAAAATCATCATTATAGTTACACCTAATAAAATAATACCTACACCAAACATAGAACCATATATTTGTTTATTCATTATTCTTTCATATTCCTCTTTTTCAGATTTAACATCCAATGATATTTTACCTTTAACTAATTCATCCATACTACATTTAAATACTTCACAAATAGCTATTATTTTTTCAGTTTCAGGAAATCCAGTACCACTTTCCCATTTACTAACTGCTTGTCTTGAAACATTTAATTTATCTGCAAGATCTTCTTGTGATAAATTATCTCTTTTTCTTAATATTTGAAGATTTTCTCCAAAAAACATACTATACACCTCCCAATGTATAACTCTATTATGTGGTAGCACTCATAGTTTTTCTACCAACTGCATTTTGCAACTGTAATTTTCTTCGCAACTTTAAGTTTCACTATTATCAAATCCTTTTTTATCAATAAATAATAGATATATTAAACTTATAATTACTCCTAAAATTCCATAAACTGCATCTATTAAATCTATTGTATTTATAAATGGAAGTATTGTTTCATAAATAAGATTCGTACTTATTAATATTAATCCAATTATTATAATAGTTAAGTATTTCTTTCTATAACATAATAATAAATATCCAATTAAAGTACACAACATTAAACTTATAGTAAAATTAGTTATATGTGAATTAATTTCCTTTGTTATTACAAAAACATTTTCATTAAATATATTAATCCATCTAATAATTCCTAATATGAAACACACTGTAAATACCATTACTAAAGTTATAGTTGTAATATTTTTACTCTTTCTAATATCCATAAAATCCTCATTTCAAACCTTTACAAGTATCTAATACTATATCTCTTATCTTTTCTTGATTATCTACATCATCTACAAGATACATTGGTTTAGCACTTTCATAAGGAATAGATTCTTGCATATTATATTTTTTATTACTATCGACTATTTTAACAAGTAATCTATCATCATAAATACCACCAAATAATACTCCGTTATAATAAAGTAAATATTCTCCCATCATAGATTTACAAGTTATATTATCTAATAAGTTTAGTTGTTCTAAAATATAATCTCTATAATCTTTTGTAGTAGCCATTCTATCAACTCCTATAATTAATTATAACATAAAAGAACGAATTCTCATCCGTTCTATATATCTTAATCTTCCGAGTTAATCATTAAATTGTAGTTTTCTATTTAATCTTTTTTATATTTTTATAAAATACAATACTCATAGTTATCATCATAAATGCTAATAAATCAGATAATACAAGTTGTAATATTGCAGCTAAAGGTATAGGTTCTAATGGCCATGGTTCAATAAATGTTGCTAAACATGCTCTAAATATCCAAACAATAGTTAAAAAGAAATATAGTTCTTTAGCTTCTTTACTTTCCCCTAATGCTCTTTTTCCCCATATTATTAAAAGCAAACTACATCCAAATAGTAATAGCGAAAAACAATAATTTGTATAATCTATTCCTACAATTAAGTTTTTATATTGCATTGGTAAATAATCATACCATTGAAACATAACTGGAACAAAAAAATGCCATAATCCAACTAGCATACTCATAATTGTTGTAACATAATATAATATTTTATACTTTTTCATAATATCAACCTCTATATAAAATTATACCACAAATAAAAGGAACTTCCGTTCTCTATATCTTAATATTGCGAGCAAAAAAAAATAGGATTGCTACTGCTATAATGTTTAATTTAATCTTCATCATTATATAATTCAACTATATTCTTTGAAAATATATTATCCTTATTTATTATTCTAATTCGTTCTTCCTTAATTAAATTTTGAATTAAACATTCAGTATCTATTTTATACTTTCTTATAAAATATAGAATTACTTCTCCTACAATAACACTTTTATTTTCTCGAATTAAATCAATAATCTGTTTATAAATATATTCATAATCAACATCTATTAATTTATCATTCTCAATAATATGTAATTTACTACCATCTTTATTTATGCTATCCCATTCTTTCGCATAATTATTTATTTGTATATTATCTATTGTATGACTTAATAGTGATAATTTATCTAATTCATTACTAGTCATTACTCCAGTATTTATACATTCTTTATTATATTCATCAGAATAAAGGACTTCAATATTATCAACCTTTCCATTTATATAAGAACAAATAAATAGTAAAAATATATAGAAATCTGGATCAATATGACTGGTCCATACTCTTATTATATTATTATTTTCTATTGCTAAATCTAATGAATCTAATGAATCTTTTATAGATATTTTCTGATTACTATTTTTTAAAACAATTTTCCCTTTATTGATATCAGATAAATCAGCATAATTAAATGGCATTCTAAATTCTATTAAACTATTGTCTTTTAAAGAACTTTTTTTAAATTCACTTTTATAAGCCATAAATAGTTCAGTCATTTTTTTCATAAAATCACCATAAATAGTATATCATACTTTCTTGCAAACAAAAACGGGATTACACTAATCATCGCAATATTACTATCTTATGATTATTATATTTAACAATTATGTTAAAATAAATATATAACTCTCAGGTTCTGTCCTGTAGTTTATTAAACATTAATAATATAATTGTCTATGAAAGGAGATAATATGGATCAAAAAAGAATTGGTAAGTTTATTTATGAATGTAGAAAAGAAAAAGGTTATACACAAGATGTGTTAGCAGAGAAATTAGGTGTTACTAGTAAGTCTATTAGTAGATGGGAAAATGGTAATACTATGCCTGATTATTCTTTATTAAAGGATTTATGTAGTGAATTAGATATTAATGTTAATGAATTATTAAGTGGAGAGAAGATTAAGGAGAGTGATTATATGAATAAAGCTGAAGATAATTTTGTTATGTTGAAGAAGAAAGTTGATACTACTTTAAAGTTAGTAAATGTAGTTACATGGATATGTAGTATTATATTTGTAGTTATATTTATTCTTAATATGTATTTTAACTGGTTATATAGAGGTCCTTGGGATGATAGTATTTTAAAGACTATTAGTTTATATGCACTAATAATAGATATACCTTGTTTATTAGTTAGTGGTATACTTAGTTATAAATTAAAAAAATAAAATATCCACAAATATTGTGGATATTTTTTATTTTGTATTTATAATTCTATGATACAATATACTTGGTGATGATATGAAGAAGGTAATTATAATTATTACTTCTATCATATTATGTCTTTCTGTTGGGGTATTATGTTATTTATATAAAGAATATAATTGGTATTCTAAAAGTGGTAAAGATGTAAGTGTGGTAGAAAAAAAGATTAATAATACTAATGAAGAGATAAATAAGAAGAAAGAAGAAATAGAAAGTATAAAGAAAGAAAATAATGAAAAGGTAGAAATATTAGAGACATGGAAACAGGAAATAAAAAAGGTAAAAAAGGATTCTTAATTATTGAATCTATTCTTCTATTATTAATTATTATTTCTTCTGTTATTTGTGTATTATTAAATAATGAATTAAATAAAGCTAAAAAGAGTTATTTAAAGAATAAGAGTGATTATAAATTAGCTTTAGAAAATTTAAATATTAAAAAAGTTGAACTTGAAAATATTACTAATGAATTAAATGGTTATCAGAATATAGATGAGACTATAGAGTCTATAAAGAAAGAATATTTTGGTGAGATTAAAAAGCTTGAGGATGACATTCTTTCTGGTAAGAGTGATAGAAAGATTGCTTATATGACTTTTGATGATGGTCCTTATAATAATACTTATAAAGTTCTTAATATTCTTGATGAGAAAGATGTTAAAGCTACATTCTTCACTATATCTATGAATGGTGAATACTGTTATGATAATAAGAGTGTACGTTGTTTTGATTTATATAAAGAGTATGTAAAACGTGGTCACACAATAGCAAACCACACTTATACACATGCAATTAGATATGGTCTTTATAACAGTGCTGATAGTTTTATAAATGCAGTGGATAGACAAGAAGAACACGTTAAAAATATGACTGGTGGTTATAAAACTAATATAGTACGCTTCCCTGGCGGTAGTTCTCAAGCTAAAAATCTTAAAGAACCAATTATAAATCGTTTAAAAGAAAAAGGATATGGTTGGGTAGATTGGACTGCAAATGATGGTGATGGTAAAGCATTATATTCTACAGATCAAGCATGGAATAATTTATACTCTACTGTTAATGATAAAATAGAAGTTATATTATTCCACGATTATAATTCTATTACTACACAAATATTACCTGATGTAATTAATTATTTAAGAGAAAATGGTTATGAGATATATCCATTATTCTATGAAAGTAATATGGTTAATAAATAAAAAAAGTATCCACAATTATTGTGGATATTTTTATTTGTAGAATAAATATTTAAATCCTATACTCTTATATAGTTCTATTGAATCTGGTAAATTAAATATTCTATGTAGTATTAAATTATATACTTCATCAAATAGAAATATACTAGCTAATATGATACTTATTATATATAGTTTAGGATATTTCTTTACTAGTTTTATTAGAGTAGGAACGATTAAATATACTAAAGCAAGTCCAGCTAGTCCGAAGATTAATACACTTCTTAAGCAAACATAACCATCAATATTTCCCCAGTTTAATATTTCATTATTATAGTCCCAACATTTAGTCCATCCTAATACTCCATATAAAATGTAACCAGAAAGATATTCTAGAACTCCTGTTGATACTAAACTAATTAAGAATACTAGTATTGGATGTTTTTTTACTTTTCTAGTTAAGAATAATATTAAGAATGATCCATACATATAAATATTAATCCAAGGTAGGAAGTTTCCTCCTCTAAAGTAGAATGTTTTAAATCCACTATTTGCATAGTAGAATATAAATTCATAAAGCCATCCTATTATTCCACTTATTACTATTAGTAGACATATTAGTGTTATTTTTTGTTTTTTAGTTAAATCTTTCATAATTCACCTACTTAAAATATAAATATTTAAATCCTAAAGGACGATATATATCTCTAGCTCTTGGAGTATGAATTAAGTGAGCTATTACCAAATTATATAGTTCATCTATCATTATAATGGATACTAATACTACACTTATTATAAATACTTTATTTTTATGTTTAGAAGTTACTAATTTTATTAATAATGGTACTAATATATATATTAAGAATAATCCACCTATGCCAAAGCCTACTAAACTTCTAAGTGAGACATAACCTCCTATAGTAAATCCTGAAAGTACTTCTTGGGTATAATCCCATGATTTAGTCCAACCTAATACTCCATATAAGAAGTACCCAGATAATAATTCTAAGAGTCCTGCACTTGCCATGCTTATTAAAAATACATGTAGTGGGTGGTCTTTATTTTTGTATGTTAAGGTAATCATTAGAAGTGCTCCCCATGCATATATATTAATCCATGGAAGAAAGTTTCCACCTCTCCAGTAAATAGTTTTTAATCCACTATCTATATAATAGAATATTACTTCTATATTCCATCCAATAAATCCACATATTATTACTACTAAGCATGTAAAACTGATTAATTCTTTTTTATCTAATTTTTCTAACATACTATCACTACCTTATTCTTATTATATTATAGCAAAACAAAAAAGAACTTTAAAGTTCTTTTTTTATTGATCTATTTCAAATACTTCTATTGAATTAAAGAAATCTTTTAATTCTTTATTTAATACGTCAGCTACTATTATATTTTGATTAGAATCTAATCTATCTATTGATACAAACAATATTTTAGCTGTGTCAGTAGAATCTATATCTATTAGTATATTTAAATATATTCCACTAGTATAATCTCCGTATGAATATGCTTCATATTTATTAAATTTATATTCTTTATAGTATTTTTGTTTAGAACGTACTTCTTTTGATTTATCATAAGATGACTTCATTAATTTAGTATAATACATTTGAAAACTTACATCTAAATCTTCATTTTCAAATGTTATTTCTTTTGAAACTCCTCCTTCATTTGTTTTTAAATTAGAAAAATTCTCTTTTTGATCATATTTAAATACTGTTTCATATCCAAATACTGGATCTATTAAAGATATAGATTTTCTATTATCTTTCTTTTCTTTACAACCTGTTAATCCTAAAATAATAATTGGGAATAGTAAAACTAATAATAATATCTTTTTCATACTTATTTCCTTTCTTTTTTCATTATAACATATTCTTCTTCAGTTAATAAATTAATAATACTTTGATCTATTATTAGTATATTAAATAATTTATTTAAATCATCTTGATATTCATTTATAAAAGTAGGATGAATTCTTATAAATTCTTTTATACTATCTATATCTTTTTCTAAAATATATTTACTTATTATAAGCATAGGGTCTGTTTTTATTATGTGACTATATATTTCTTCTATTCTATCTTTATCTTTATATTTATTAATATTTTTATATTTATCTATTATTATTTCTGCATAGTTTTTAAATCTATTATCTTTCTTTAATATACTGATTACTGGGAATCTTTCTTCTATAAAAGGTTCTTCTTTTATACATTTGTCTATGTATATTAATGAATCTTCTTCATTATCATCTACTAATACAGTAGAAGTTATGGGTTTTTTTAATCTAGTTTCTTCTAAGTAAATTGTATCTATTCTTTTTTCTTTTTCTAATCCTTCTATTGTGAGATCACTTTCTAATGCTAATTCTTTTTCTAATAGTTTTACTCTACTATTTAATTTTTCACTTTTATCTGGATATTTATTATATAAATCTGATAAGAATGATTTTGATACTTCTACTCCATAATAATTAGCATCTACTTCCATATATATTCTTTTATAATTATTATAGTAATATGGTTTATCTATTACATAACCTTCTTCATTAATTACTGTCTTTATTTCTTTTGGAAGTAAATTTTTTATAATGGTAATGAAATATGGAGGATAGTTTAGGATATCTTTAAATTCTTTTTCTTTTAGAAAATGATATTGTAGTTGATGGCGATATTCATGAGCTAATGATTTTATCATATCGGCATTTGTTTCAGAATTTAAAATCATTCCAAATATAGATATTGTGACTATATCATCTCTTTGATTATATCCAGCAGTTGAATTAAATAAATATCCATCTACTATTTCATATGAAAAATCTTTTTTCCATGTTAATTCCATATATTTTTTTATTAATTCAGCTAAATATGTTATTTTATAGTATTCTATTTCATAAACATTATCTGTTCTTTCTTCTTCTGTTAGATTATTTAACTCTATTGGGTATTCTTGTATAATAAATTCTAAATCATTTATTATCGTTGGAAAGTAATCTATTATGTTTTTATCTTTTATTAATTCGGACATTTTTTTTAATTTTTCTTGTAGTTGTATTGGACTCATAAAATCACCTTTCTTGTTATTATAACAAAAAGATAATAAAAAAACATCCTTTTAGGATGTTTTATAGTATTATTTAGATTTCTTTTTATTAGTTGTATTTAAGTATTTAAATAAATATGCAGCAAGAGCTCCACCTACTAACGGTGCTAATATAAATACCCAAATTTGTTTGATTGCTTCTCCACCTAAGAAAATAGCTGGTGCTAAACTTCTTGCTGGGTTAACTGAAGTTCCTGTCAGAGGAATTCCAATTAAATGTACAAATGTTAAAGTTAAACCTATAACAAGTCCAGCAACTGAAGATTTATTATCATCACTAGTAACACCTAATATAGTATAGATAAATACACATGTTAATACTATTTCTGTTACTATTGCTCCTGCTAATGATATGTTATTAGCAGATAATTCTCCATAGAAGTTAGCTCCTAATGCAGTAGTTCCTAAGTTTGTATTACTTAAGATAAAGAATAGAATTGCAGTACCAGCTATAGCGCCTAATATTTGAGCTATTACATACCATACAAAATCTTTTACTGATAATTTTTTATTGATTAACATTGCTAAAGATACAGCTGGGTTAACATGGCAACCTGAAATATTTCCAATAACGTAAGCTTCAGCAACTATAGCTAAACCAAATGCTAAAGATGTTGCTACTAAATCTCCTCCTGATACAACTGCAATACCTGTTCCAAATAATACTAATACAAGTGTTCCTAAGAATTCAGCAATATACTTTTTCATCTCAATTCTCCTTTCTAATTTAATTGTAATTTATCTTTATTCTATTGTCAATTTTATTTAATATTTGTTATAATATTTTTAGGATGTGATAACGTGGAAAATAAAGATGAAAAATACTTAGATAGAGATCATTTATCCATGTATTTAGAAATATTAACTCGTAATATATATAACAGTTTTTCTTATCTTTTCGAGGAATCATTAGAAGAGACTACTGAAAAAGTCAAAAATAGATATTTGTATTCTGGTATGAGTGTTGATTCAATAAACAAGGATATGATGTATTTATTTGAAGAAAAGAAAAGAAGATATATAGAAAAAAAAGAAAATGAAGAAAAAAGAAAGTTAAAAGAAGATAATAGAGTTAGTGAACTTAATGCTATGTTAAATGATAATACTTCAAGCGAGAAAGTTAATACCACTGATGCATTGGAAAAACCTAAGGTTCTTGTTTTAGATAATAATACTAATAATAGTAATTCTCAAAAAGGTATTATTAGTATATTTTCAATCACATTATCAGTTCTTATTGTAACTGGAGTAATACTTACCGCAATGATTTTAAATCTTATATTAAGGTAATTGTTTTTTTAGTATAAATATGTTAATATATCACCTAACTGTGGGTGATTTTTTATGACTGATTCTATGCAAATAAAAAGAAAATACGGAGATGGAATGCAAAAATTATGTAGTAAACTATTTCCTGGAATAGAAGTATATAAAATATTGGAAAAACATTTTTCATTTTCAAATAATTTATATAAAGATATATTAAATAATAATTTAAAAGATGAATTTAAGAATTATATTATTTCTTTTATTAATAATTATGAATATGATTTTTCTATACCTAATTATGTTAAAGTAAATGATAAGTATTATAAATATAATATGAAATTAAATGATATATATTATTGTCCAGATAATATTATTATTAATAATTCTATAGTTAATAAATTTAATAGTGATAAGATATTAATATTTGATTATTATATATTAAGAATTGATAATAAAAAAATAGATTTATATGATAAAAATTTAGATAATTCTTTTATAAAAGAAATTGGTTCTATTAAAAATATACAAATAAGGAAAGATAAAGAAACTTCTACTAAAGATATTATTATTAATAATAAAATATTAATTAAATTAGATGATGAAAATAATATGCTTTATCATGAAGAATTAAAAAATGATATTAAGATATTAAAAAAATGACACTTGTGTGTCATTTATTTTTTTGTTAATATTAATGGCTTATTTTTTTCTTCTAAACTATCTAATAATTTAATCATTTTTTCTTTTTCTTGATTTGAATAGTTTTTTAATATTTTTTCTGATTGTTCATAAGTTATATTTATCATATAACTTAATTTTTTTTCCGAATCATGAATCATAGTAATCATTCCATATGAATAAGCATTTAAAAATGAACTACTCAAATTTAATTGTTTATTATTATCTTTTGTATCATCTATTTCCGTATCTATAAAAAATAATTTAAATTCCTCTTGATTATAATATTCATATAGTTTTTTTTCTAATTCATTTCTATTTATTATAGGATCATAGTTTTCATGTTTTTTTATTGCGACTAGTAATGTAAAAAAACTATATTCACTCATTTTAGGTTTTGAAAAGTTATTTTTCATATACTCACCTCTATAAATAAATTATATCATATTAATAAATTATTATACAAAATAAAGGTATAATCAAAATTAACATTTTTTTGTGTCATTTTACCTATAATACCATATCTTATTATAGAGGTGATTTTATGTTTGAAGGCGTAATTATTGATGCTGGTCATGGTGGAATTGATAGCGGTGCAGTAGGAAATAATTTACTTGAAAAAGATCTTAATTTAAAGGCTTCTAATTATATGTATAAGAGATTACAAGAACTTGGTATTCCTAGTAAAGTTACACGTGATAGTGATGAATATTTACCCAAGGATAAAAGAATCAGAAGAGTACTAGGTTTATATGATAATAATCCTAATACTATTCTTATTTCTAATCATATAAATGCTGGTGGTGGAGAAGGTGCTGAGGTTGTTTATTCTTTGAAAAATGATTCTACTTTAGCAGATATGATTCTTGAAAATATTGGTGATGCTGGTCAAATAAAAAGAAAGACTTATCAAAGAAGATTACCAGAGAATCCTAATAAAGATTATTATTATATATTAAGAGAAACTGGTAATACTATGCCTTTATTAGTTGAATATGGATTTATTGATAATAAGAATGATGCTTATAAATTAAATAATAATTTGGAAGATTATGTTGAAGGTGTTGTTAAGGCAATTGCTGAATATACTGGTTATAATTATATACCACCTAATGGTAGTATTTCTAATGATTATTATACTGTAGTTAAAGGTGATACTTTATATTCTATATCAAGAAGATTTAATGTTAGTATTGATGAGATTAAAAGAATAAATAACTTAGATAGTAATATATTAACTATTGGACAAAAATTGTTTTTAACTGATGATATAGATGATAACATAGATAATTATGATATATATGAAGTAGTTAAAGGTGACAGTTTATATTCAATAGCTAAGAGGTTTAATATTAATTTGAATGATTTAATTAATATAAATAATCTTGATACTTTAGTTTTGCAAATAGGTCAAAAGTTATTAGTACCTAAAACGGATAATAATAACAATAATAACACTTATATTGTTCAAAAAGGTGATACTTTATGGTCAATAGCTAAAAAGAATAATATTTCAGTTAATGAATTAAAGGAATTAAATAATTTAAGTAATAATTTACTTAGTATTGGACAAGTTATTAGAATAAAATAAAAAAACCTATAAAGGTTTTTTATTTTATTTTTGTTCTTGCTTTGTATATTCCGAAGCAAATTCCTGAAACTGCTATTAAAATAACTATTAATGCTACTACATCGCTACCTGTATCTTTTTCTTCGTCTTTATCACTAATTTTAGATACTTTTTCCATTATGTCATATCTATCAGAAACATCTTTAGCAAATTCTGATTTTATTTCTGAAAGTATTCCTTCTTCATAGCTTTCAGTAAATCCATTCCATGATTTATTACCAATTATAATATATGGAACTCCATCTGCTTGATCACCTTTTGCTTCAGCAACTTTTTGCATTAATGCAGCATTTTCTTCATTATACCATGTTTCATAATCTATTACTTTAAAGTATGCACCGTATTCTTCTTCAATTGAAGCAAACCACTCTATTGCCTCTTCACAGTGTGGACATCCTTCTCCTCTAAATAAGTATACTTTAACTTCATTAGATTGCTCATCTGTTACTTCTTCAGCATGTACTACAAATGGAATAATTAATGCAGTTATTAATAAAACTACTAATAATTTTATTTTTTTCATATTTTAACCTCCTAAAATAATAATATCATAATTTTTAATTTTATAAAATATTTTTATTAAAATCTGGAATAAAGCTTTCAGTTGCGGTACCTTCTTCTTGAATAAAGGCATTATTAACTCCAATTGATAAAGCATATTTAATTACTTCATCATATTCTTCTTTTGTTAATTTTCTATTTAAATTATTATACTTGCATGTATTTATTGGTGTATATTGATTCATTATGCTTATAAATATATTGTCTTTATATGTTTTATATAAATAATTAATTATTTTTTTAGCATCTTCTATTTCTCCTGGTATTATTAATACTCTAACTATTAAACCTTTTTTTAACATACCTTCATTATCTAGTTTTATTTTTCCTACTTGCCTATACATTTCATCTATAGACATTGTTGCTGTTTCAAAGTAGTTTTTACAATTAGAGTATTTTTCACCTAGTTTGTCATTATAATAACGTAGATCAGCTAAATATATATCTATTAAGTTTCTACATGCAATAATTGTTCCTACATTTTCATAACTGCTAGTGTTATAAACAACTGGTATTTTTAATTCTTTATTTTTTATTTTATGTAATACTGATATAATTTGAGGAACATATGATGTAGGTGTAACTAAATTAATATTATGTACTTTTTTGTTTTGTAATTCTAACATTATTTCTTTTAATCTTTTATTAGATATATATTTACCATAACCATCTATACTTATTTTTTTATTCTGACAGTAAAGACATCTTAAATTACAATTTGAAAAAAATATTGTTCCACTACCTCTAGTACCAGAAATAATTGGTTCTTCCCACATATGAGTAGAATAATAAGCTAATTTTATTCTGTTTGTAGCATTACAAAATCCTTTTTCTTTATATCTATTTACTCCACATTTTCTTGGACATAGCATACAGTGTTTTAATAATTCCATATAAATCCCTCTTTGTTATTTTATCATAAAAAAATCAAATATTTCTATTTGATTTTTCTTCTTGTATAAATCTTTTATTTATTGAAATAATTTTAATAAATCATTTACAGTACTATCTGCGCCATTATATGTTTCTACTATCTTTTTATATGGTTCTATTATATCAATTACATAATTATATAATCTATATCCTCCATATATAAGGACAGCTATTATTAATATCCATATTATTAGTTTTATAATACCTATTATTTTTCTTCTTTTTTCTATTTTTTCTAATTTATCAAGTCTATTTTCAATTTCAGATAGTCGTTGTTCAATATTCATATACTACTCCTATTTTTAAGATAAAACTACTTTTGTTTTTCTTTCTTTTCCATTTCTTATATACGTTATTTCAATTATATCATTTATTTTGTATTGATATAAATGATACTTGAAATATGATGTATCTTTTATTATATTATTTTCTATTTTAGTAATTATATCTCCTGCTTTTAAATTAGTTTTTTTACTACTGTTTTTAGTTACTAATACTCCTTTATATTCTTTATTTATTGGAATATTATATTTTAATAATTCACTTGTATTATCAGCATCTATAATAGATAAATCTAATGTAGGCCATTTTACTTTTTCATTTTTTTCTAAGTAATTAACATAGTTCATAACATATTCTATAGGAATTGCAAATCCTATACCTTCTATGTCATTATCTACTAGTTTTAACGATACTATTCCGATTACTTGTCCATCAATATTTACAAGTGGACCTCCACTATTACCAGGATTTATTGAAGCATCTACTTGTATTACTTTCATCATCCATTCTTCATCCTGTGATGATAGTGTTGTGGTTACTATTCTATCTCTACCTGATATTATCCCTTTAGATACTGTTCCTCGATAATTGTATCCTAAAGGAGATCCTACTACAAATATTGTATCACCTAACTTATTTTTTTTACTATTACCAATAGGCGCTATTAATTTAGCATATTTTTTATCAACTCTTAAAACTGCTATATCTAAGTATTCATCGTTTCCTAAAACATCTGCTTTAATTTCTTTATCTTGTGAAGTTATTATTTTGATGCTACTACTATTAGATATTACATGTTCGTTTGTAATAATATAAGCATATTTATTATCTTTTTTATAAAAAAAGCCTGTACCTGTATCTGTTAATGAAGTTCCATTATATCCTTGAATTAAAACTACTGAATCATATACTTTAGATATTGATTCTGACAAAGATGATTCATATTTAACATTACTTGGAATTACTTTTTCGATTATAATTACTACTAATATACCTAATATGAATGATGTAATAATTAGAATTATTTCTTTTAATTTATTATTCATCATTACTCCTTTCAATCTTATAAAGATCTTTCCAATTTAGTGGAAATCCCATTCTATCTAATATTTTATCTATTTTAATAGTATTAAGATTATAATCTAATGATCCTAGTATATTATCTATTTCTAAAATCATATTTTTAAATTCTTCTTTTTTTAGTAGTTGTTTCATTATAATAATTAATGCAAATAGATCATTTTTTCCTTTTACATATTCATCATCAACTTTCTTTATTTTTAATAATTGATGATATATAGTATCATCTATGTATTTTTGTGTTTTGTTTTCATACAAAATATCTTCATGAGCACATAGATTTCTATAATTAGCTAAAATTGGTAGATATACAATTAATGTTTCAAAGTTTATTCCATATATATCAGCTATTTCTTTTTGATCTTCTACTTTTAATATAGAATACATTTCACTTATTATTCCAAACGATAGTACTTTTACTAATATCCATAAAGGAATATATCCATAGTTTAATGCATAATGTTGAGTAGCTGTATGCTGAGCACCATTTACTCTTATTTGTCTTTTCATTTTTTTTAGTAAGTCGTTTAATTGAGCTTGTTTTTCTTTATCTGTAGTAAAGTTTTGATTTTTTAAATAATCTCTTTCACGATATCCATATTTTTTTGATAATTGATATGAAATAATTGATTTTAAATTATTTTCTATTACTAATAAGTATTTAAATAATATATTTCTTAGAGATCTATCAAATAAAAATAAACTATATAATTCTTCAAATGTTGTGCCTTTTTTAAAAGTTTTGTCTTCGTTTGTAAATAAGTGACGATATCCGTTTAAAAAGAAATAGTTTTCTCTTAATAATACTTCTTTTGCATAGTTAGTATTATTTATTACTAAACCTTTATATTTTAGTATTTCTATTTGTTCATCTAAATTCTTAAATCTTTTTTCTATCATATATCTCACCTATTATAAATTATATCATAATATTAATTAAAAGTATAAAAATTATATAAATAATGATATAATATATTTAATAACTTATTATTAGGGGGAATTATTATGGCTTCAACAATAGTACACAGTTATTTTGCGAAAGATTTATATGATATATTACCTAGTGAAATAGTAGAAAAAGTAAATTTGCAAAGATTAAAAATGTTTTCTCAAAGTACAGATAGTTTAATGTTTTATAACTTGTTTTCATTATTACCAGGTAAGAAAATACGTAAACTGCAACATTATTTTCATAGTCATGATACTAATAAGTTTTTTATTAATTTATTAAGTTTTGTGAAAAATCATGATATAGATGATTCTGATACATATTCATTTATAATAGGTTTTATTTGTCATTATGTTTTAGATTCAACTGTTCATCCATATATTATATATAAGACAGGAATATTCTATAAAAATAAACCTAGTACTTATAAGTATAATAATGTTCATCATTTTATGGAAATATTTTTAGATAATGATATGGTAAGAAGAAGAGAAAAAATTAATCCATATAAGTTTAGTGTTTCTAAATTTTGTTTTGATACTAGAAAGTTTTCAAGAAAATTAGAAAATACTATTGATTATTCTTTTTATAATACTTTTAACATTAGAGGTATGGGTGATAAATATTATAAATCTTTGAAACAAATGAAATTATACTTAAGATTATTCAGAAGAGATTCTTATGGAATAAAAAAAGTAATATATAAATTAATTGATACTATTACACCTAGAAGTTGTTTTAGATTTGAAGCAATTAGTTATCATTATCCATTAGAAGATAAACATAATTTTTTAAATAGTAATCATACTTTATGGAGAAATCCTTGTGATTATGATGTAACTAGTACAGAGTCTTTTGTAGATTTATATGTTAAGGCTATTGAAATAGCTAGAGATATGATTATAGAGACTTTTAATTATCTTAATGGTGAAGATGTTGATTTAAATAATTTATTTGGTAATAAGAGTTATTTTACTGGATTTAGTTTAGATAAAAATCAAGAATTAAAATATTTTGAATTTTAATTCTTTTTATTATAAAGAAAGACTTTCTTATGAAAGTCTTTCTTTTACTTGTGATTTTAATTCATTTAATGCATTATCTGCATCTTTATTTATTTCAACAGTGTTTTCTAAGAATTTTGAATATCCTTCCACTGTTGATGCGAAGTCTATCAAATCACTTATTTGTCTTTTTGTAGCCAACTCTTTAACAATATCTGATTGTTTTTTTAATTCATTTGAAATTGCTAGTATATCTTCATAAGATAATTTATCAATCATTTCCTAACGCCTCCAAACTTTCAATATTATTTTGTGGAGGTTCTTTAAACTTGTCAGCTTCACTGACTACAATACTTTTATATTCTTCAATGCTTTCAATATAATTTTTATTATCTAAACTATTCCATCCTGTTTTCATTTTTGATAGATAATCAAATATTTTATTAACAGCTGTTACATATTCATTATATTCTGACATATTATCCTCCTATAATAATATTATTCTTGAACCATTTTGTAAATCTGTATCTCTAATTGTTAGATTTACATCATAAATATTTCCAGTATCTTTACTATATAAATTGGTATCTTCTTTTATTTCATAATAATTGTCTGTTAATTCTATTAAGGCTTTTTCTATTAGTGATTTAACTGTTCCAACTTTTTTATTAATTGGAATAAATAAATCATATTTTTTTTCTATTAATGGTACTTCTAATTCTATTAGTATTTTATTCTTGTTCATAATATTCTCCTATTCATCAGACATAAGTTTTATCAAAGATGCTTTTCCTTTCTTAATTATATAACCAAAGCCTGGATTTATTTCTGCTCTTAATAATCTAGAATTTGTAGTAACTCTTAAAGTAAATTGATTAGCTATACCATTACCTAACCATATACCTTCAGATAAATCAATATTAGGCTTATACCATGGTTCATATGAGATAGTTTTTATACCTTCAATTGTATCTATAATAATAAATTTAATATTTTCTCTTTCCTTACATTTTTCTAGTAGTTTAGTAAATAATCCTTTTTCATTAAGACTTATTTTATTAATATAATTACTGATACCAATTACAAAGCATATTGTAGTTTTTTCAGGGTCATTAGTTGTATATACTTCGTTTAATTTATTAATAGAATTATTACATGTTCCATTTGAATATGTTACTCTATCTCTTGTTATTTCATTTAATAAACTATCACTATCAAAGATAATACATTCAGTACTACTTATCATAAGTATGTTATTAATTAATCCTTTTATAAATTTAGAATCAGCTGTGATATCATCACCTGTGATATTATACATATATTCATTCTTTAAGTTAATAGTTGATATTTCTAATGAATCTTTTTCTACACCTATAGGAACATTTTCTAATGAATCTAGGTAATTACTTACAAATTCAGTATTAACTATCTCAGGTAATATAGGTATTCTTGGAGCTTTGTATTCACATATTTCATTTAATTTCTTAGATATAATCTTTATGTAATCACTTATTTTTTCTTCTTTATAACTATATGCAGTTTGGAATTCATAAATATTATCTAATAAAATTAATCCACGACCATATACTTTTGATGGTTCTTTCTTTCTAACACCTGGTATAACAGATGAATAATCTCCTGGATCATTAAATTGTAGTACAATGTTTTGTTTGAAGTTTTGTTTTAATCTATATCTAATTGTGTTTGGTCCATTTGTAGTTAAAATAAAGCATACACCATATTTTAAACAATCTCTTGTCATTTGACCTATTAAGTCTTCATAATCAGGATATGTTTCAATAAATGCTTCTACATTATTAATTATTACAGTTATAAATGGTATTTGTTTACCACCATGATTGATATAAAATTCATAAGAACCATTATAATCAACAAATATTTTTTTTCTTTCTTCAATAATGTCATTTATCATTTTAAATAAGTTATTTATTTTTTCACCATCTGAAGAAAGCATTACTTCTCCTACATGTGGAGCTTGTTTAAACATAGTTAATGTTTCAGCACCAAAATCTAAAATATAGAAATTTACTTCTTTAGTTGTGTGTGTTGTGATAGTTGAATAAATAATACTTGATAGCATTAATTCTTTTCCACTACCAGCAGAACCATAAACTATTGTATTTCCATGTTCTGATAATGGTAATGTTAATACGTTTTGAACTTGATTTTCTGGATCATCATATTCTCCAATTATAGGTTCAATAACATTTTTACGAGTTACATAATTATATTTTTGTTTTATGTCATCAACATAAATAACATCTGGTATTCTATCTAACCATAGTTTATCTATTGTGATATTTTCTTTATTAGCTTCTTCAACTATATATTTAATAATATTAGTAATTTCTTCTCCTTGTGATGGAGCTTGGATTTCACTTTCTTTTGTGTCTAGTGTTTTTATTATATTACCAACATTATCAACAATATTTATAGTTTGATCTATTTTCTTTTTTCTTTTTTCTGTTGGATAATATTGAGCTCCAGCCCAAGCTGCTTGACCTAAAGCAAATAATTCATTATAGCCAACTTGAAGATAGAATCGACCTACATTTTTAATTTCAGCTGCATCTGGACATTTAATCATATCCATAGAGTCTGATTTATCTTGTACTTTTAGGCATATTCTGAATTTAGAGTTTGACCATATTTGATCATTGACAACTCCACTTGGTTTTTGAGTAGCAAGAATTAGGTGAACTCCCAATGAACGACCGATACGAGCAGTTGAGATTAATTGTTCCATAAATTCTGGTCTTTGATCTTTTAATTCTGCAAATTCATCAGAAATTATAAATAAATGAGATATTGGTTGAGAAACTAAACCTTTTCTGTATAAACTTTGATATTTATAAATATCTATTGTGCTTTCATTTAATTTATCTCTTGCTTCATTAAATAGTCTTTGTCTTTTACGAAGTTCTGATTGAATTGATGCTAAAGACCTGTTCATTTCAACTGTATCTAAGTTTGTAATAGTTCCAGCCAAATGAGGCAATTTAATACCAGTTTCTTTATTTTCAAAAGCTCCAGCTAAACCTCCACCTTTATAATCAATAAGTACAAATGACACTTCATATGGATGATAGTTTAATGCCATTGAAAGAATATATGTAATAATAAATTCTGATTTACCTGAACCAGTCATACCTGCTATTAAACCATGTGGTCCATGGGCTTTTTCATGTAAATCTAATTTAAATAATTCTTTTGATTTATCTAATCCTACTGGTGCTTGTAGCGATTGAGTAGGATCATTAGTTTTCCATCTATTTAAAATATTAAATTGATCTATCATACCAATGTTATACATTTCTAAGAATGATACACTGTTTGGTAAAACTCTATTTTCTTTAGAAATATCTATTGGAATATTTGCTATTATTTTACAGCATTCTTGCATATTTAAAGTTGGGTCAAAGTCAGCTATAAATTCTTTTTGTTTGTTTGATACTAATTCATTTTCAAATACACCAGACTTTTTATCTCCAATACTAATAAATGTATTACATTCATTTGGAATATTGATAAGTCTTGGACTTATTACCATTAAACTGAATCCATAGTTTATTGGCATTTCACAAACATCTTTTACCAATTCAATATCTCTTACCATTTTATAATCATCTGTAATTATTAAATAGTATGGTTTATATTTGTGATAATCACTATCACTTAATTCCATTTTTCCGTTTACATCACGATATTTTCTGGATTGCATTTCTTTTTCTAATTCAAGAGAAATAGCCTTTGCTTCATCGAAATTAGTTGCGAAATATCTAAATGTTTTATCATCACTCCAGTTATGAGGTGCTATTTTCAAATAGTTCCAATTACTTTCATTTTGTTTGTTTGTTAACACTACTATTTTTAAATCTTCATAACTATGATATGTAATTACTTGTAGAAGCAATCCTTCTAAGAATCCTTGTTTATTAGCACCTGTTCCAATAACTGCTGTTATATTTTTTTCAATAAAATTAAGTGAAACCGGAACATTTTCTAACATTCTAGATTCTGCACCTATTTTGTATACTTCTTTTAATAATTCATCATCTTTAACTGAAAAGTGTTCTTCTGGAATATTTATTTTTCCTTTAAATTCAGTTGTTCCTACACCTAGTCTTAAATCTAAAAAATCAGATTGATCTAATTCTCTTTCCCATAAATTTCTTTTCTTTTCATATATTATTTCTTTTATTTGTGATAAAGGTAAATAATTATCAATCATAATTTGTCTTTGAATATTCATATCTGATTGAAGTTTTTCCTTTTTTTCTTGAAGATATGCTAAATATTTTTCTTTTCGTTCTTTTTCGGCTTTTCTTTTTTGTTTCTTTTGATATCTTCGTTGAAGACTTGGCCATAATAACATTGTTGCAATCATGGCACCTGATATTAATAAAGTAGGAAGTACTGATGATAAATCAGCAGTTCCATTTATAACAGCTGATAATGAAGAATATCCTGTAGTCATAGACATCATTGCCATGGTAAGCATTGGTCCAACTGTATATATCATTGGAGTTTTGTCTTCCTCTTGTTCTGCAGGAGGTGGATCAATTGATATTATTGTTTCTTCTATACCTGTTTTAAATCTAGGTTCTCTATAGAAATAATCATCTTCATTATAAAATTCAATTCCTTCTTCATCTGGATTATCAAATACTGTTTGTTTTTGGATTATTGATGTTACAGTTTGAAAAGATCTTTCATCTATTTTTAAATAGTTAGATACATTATTTACAATAAGCATATCTTTCATTACTATTATTTTTAATCCCATTATAAAAATAATATCACCATATTCTAATTCTTCTGATGTGATTGCTTTATTGTTAACATAAGTTCCATATTTACTATTAAGATCTTGAACTACCCATTTTCCGTTATTATAAATTAATCTTGCTTGTTGTTTTGATACTAATGGATAATTATAATAAATTTCTGATTTACTATCAGTACCGATTAAAAAATCTTTTTTCTCATCAATTTTTAATTTTAAAATATTATTTTCTGTTGATGGAGAACAATATAATATAACATATTCATTATCTGTATTTATTTTTAAGAAGTATAAACTATAATCTTTTAAGATAGCTGATTCTACTTCTTTATCTCCTGACATAATTTTTGTTTCGAAGTCACTCTTGATTTTCCATTCTCCATTGTATTCTTCTACATTTATTAAGTTTCGTACATTTCCTAAATAATCATTGTCGGTAATCCAGTAATTGCCCGCAACTTTTGAAGGTAAAGAAAAATTATAAATTTTTTTCTTTTTGATCAATCTAACTATCACTAGATATCACCCCGTATTATTCTTATTCTATATCTTATTATATCTTTTTTTCAAATATTTTACAATATGTTTTAGAACCAAATTAAGTATTTTTGCATAATTTATAATGGTGATATATTTTGATTAATTTTTTTATGGAAATAAATCCTATATACCAAGCTTTGCTTGCTGGATTATTTACTTTTTTTATTACATGTTTAGGTTCTAGCTTAGTGTTCTTTTTTAAATCTGTTAATAAAAATATAATGGATATTATGTTATCATTATCTGCTGGTATTATGATGGCTGCTTCATTTTTCTCATTATTGGAACCAGCTATTGAAATTTCAAAAGAATTAAAACTTATTACTTGGTTAATTGTATTTTTAGGATTTATGTTAGGTGGAATACTTCTTTATATTGGAGATAAATTTTTAAATAGGCTTGAAAAAAAAGGAAAAAAAACTATTTCTAATCTTAAGGGAGCTATCATGTTATTTTCTTCTATTACTTTGCATAATATACCAGAAGGATTAGTGTTAGGAGTTGCTTATGGAGCTATTATTTATGAAATTAATAATGCTACTTTGATAAGTGCAATTACCTTAACTATTGCTATTGCAATACAAAATTTTCCTGAAGGATGTGCAATTAGTATACCTTTAAGAAGAGAAAATATATCTAGATTTAAATCCTTTATCTTTGGATCAATTAGTGCTTTAGTTGAACCTATTTTTGCGGTAGTTGGTGCACTATTAGTAATAAAAATACAAGTATTTTTACCATTTATATTATCTTTAACTGCAGGTGCTATGATATTTGTTATTACAATGGAATTAATACCTGAATCTCAACAAAATAAAAGAAAAGACCTAATGGCCTTATTTCTAATGATTGGTTTTTCTATAATGATGATTTTAGAACTTATACTATGATTCTTCTATAATTAGTTTTTGTTTTTCTTTTAGATATACTCCATATAAATCTGTTTTTGGGGCAATAAATTCTTTAGTTTTCTTTTCTTCCACAGGAATGGGTTTTGTTTTCTCTTTATCCACATTTTCTGTGGATTTTTCATTTTCTATTTTTTTAAAGTTGTATCCATAACTATTTAAAATATTAATACTATCATCTATCCATAAGCATTCTTCTGGACGTTTACCATTATTTATGCTCCAATAACCATAGGCATTTTTATGCCAACCATTTCCTTCAAATTTTCCTCTACCACATTCTATATGACAATGATTACCAGTAGTGTTACCTTTCGTACCTTCACTATAAAAAGCATCATTTTTATTTATTCTTTTACCTACAAATAGATTACTAACGTCATTAGAATGAGCAAACATGATTGTCATATAATCAATTGTACCATCAGGATATTCAAGTTTTTCAATACTTTCCAACCATACTTCGTTGGCATCATTTGGATATATTTTTTTGATAATTCCGTCAAAAGGAGCATATAAATTACTTATTCCCCCATCTTTATCGGCATTATCAATTGCATAACTATCTTTATGAGTTCCTTCGTTATAACCTTGGGTTATTCGCATGTATTTACTAGGAAATATTGCTTTTTCCATTATTTATCCTCCTCGTTTATGATATTCTCCTTGGAGATAGTTATATTTTTTCTATTTAATATATCAGTGTATGATAAAATTTTTCCTTCTAATGATTTGTATATAGAATCAGCACCTATAAATCCAAATAAGCCAATCCATAGACTAGTAGGTAATGTTATATCTGTAAATGTTATACAAAAAATTACGCCTATTACTAAATTTATTATTAATGAGTAAATAATAATAATTTTACTATTACTAAAAAATGATTTTGTTTTTTGAACTAGTGTACATGTAATAGTACTTAAAGTAATTGCGATTACTAAAAGTTGTTGTAGATATTCAATATGAAACATATAAACCTCCTCGTAATAATTTATGCTTTAAATATTTTTTTTCTACAAAAAAAAATTATTTATTCAATAATTTTTTTACTCTGGTTTAACTTTTTTACCTTTTTCACAATGTTTATAAAATTCTTCTACATCAATGTGTATTTTAGGTTCTTCATATTGATATATAAATAAATGATTCTCTTGATATTCATTATTTAATTCCATATCTATAAATTTTGATTTTACTTCATTTAATAATTCTTTTTCTGTATTAAATTCTTTGATTCCTTTGTGTTTTTTCCATGCATGTTCAAACCAATAGAATTTATTATTTTCTTCAAAAGATATAAATGTATGGCATGGACATTTATTATCATCATAATGAACAATAAAGTATGAATTAACAACAATATTTCTTTCTTTAAAATAAAATCTTTCTAATTCTACTTGATCCCAGCATACACCTAATTTGCTATTTATTAGTTCTTTTGGAGATTGAAGCATATAATTATCTGCAAAACCTTGTAGTTTTATATGTCTATTATTCTTCTTATCTACCCAACCATATTCAATTTCATCCATTAATTTCATTATTTCTAGTGCTTTATTCATATTATCACCTACAAAAATTATATCATAAAAAAACAGTGATTATATCACTGTTTAATAATTATTATTTTTTAGTATACACAGTATCATTACCAAATGAATCTTTAATACTTAATTTGTTTCCTTTAACGCTGTATGTTGTATCTAATGATTTATCATATCCTTCATATAAGATTGATAATTTATTACCACTTGTTTTGTATGTACATTTCATTATTGATCCTGAAACATCATATTCACATGTTCCGTCTGAATTAAATGTGTATACAAAAGATCCATGTGCCCATTTACCAACAAGTAAATTACTTTTACCACATCCTGCTAGCAATATAATTCCTGCAACTAGTAATAATGCAAATAACCCTTTCTTCATAATTGTATTCTCCTTTCATCTTAATTATATCATATTATGACATAAAAAAAAGCCCACATTTGTGAGCTTTGAAACTTTTTGAATAAATTAACGTTTTGAGAATTGTGGAGCACGACGTGCTTTCTTTAATCCTGGTTTTTTACGTTCTTTCTTACGAGAATCTCTTGTGATGAATCCTGCAACTTTAAGAGTTTTTCTAAAACTATTTTCTGAATCAGCTGGTGTTGTTTTATCATAATCAAGTAATGCTCTAGTGATTCCTAAACGAATAGCTCCTGTTTGTCCTTGGAATCCTCCACCTTTAACTTGTGCATCAACATCAAACATTTCATTTGTATTAGTTAATACTAAAGGTTGAGTTAAATCCATTACACAAATTTCAGAAGGGAAATATTCATGAACATCTCTTCCGTTTACTGTTATTTTTCCTTTACCTGAAGTTAATGTAACTCTAGCTACACTAGTCTTTCTGTGACCAGTTCCAGTATAAACGTTTTTCTTTTCTTTTGCCATTTTTTAAACCCTCCTACTTAACTTCAAGCACTTCTGGTTTTTGTGCTTGTTGTTTGTGTTCTGCTCCAGCATATACAAATAATTTTTTGTACATTTGTCTTCCAAGTCTGTTATGAGGTAACATACCTTTAACAGCTCTTTCAACCATTTCTTCTGGATATTCTTCTCTCATTGTTCTTGCAGTTCTTTCTCTTAATCCACCTGTATACATTGAGTGATTGTAATACATTTTATTATCTAATTTGTTACCAGTTAAGTTAACTTTACTAGCATTAATGATAATAATGTAGTCTCCACAATCAATGTGTGGTGTGTAAGTTGGTTTGTTTTTTCCACGTAAGTAAGTAGCTGCTAATGTAGCAACTCTACCTAAAGATTTTCCTTCAGCGTCAATTACATACCATTTTCTTTCAATAGTTTCTTTTTTTTGCATATAACTTGTCATATTTTTTTCTCCTTTTACTTTAACTAGACTTTCCCAGGGTCTAATTAAGGTGGGATATTTGAATGTACCAGTTAGAATTATACTAAAAAAAGTATTAAAAATCAATACTTTTTTGTTATTTTATAATCTTTTTTAATACTTTACATCTGTTAAATATAAACCTTCTGCTGGAGCGGTTTTACCTGATTTAGTTCTATCTTTGCTTTCTAATATTTTTTCCACATCTTCTGGGGATAACTTATTCTCACCTACTTTTATTAAAATACCAACCATATTTCTTACTTGATATCTTAAAAATCCATCTCCTACAAAAGTAAATATTATTTTTTTATTTTCTTCTTGAATACTCACTTTTCTTATTGTTCTTACGCAGTTTTCTTTTTCTTTATTATCAGTTACAAAAGCTCTAAAATCATGTTTCCCTAAAAAATAATTAATAGCTTTCTTCATATTTTCAGTATTTAAATCATAGTTATATTGAAAAACATAATTTCTTTCTAATGGATTATATTCACCTGTATTTAAAATGTATTTATATGTCTTTTCTTTTACTTTATATCTTGCATGAAAATCATCATCTACTACTTTTGTTTCAATTACATGGATATCATCTGGTAAATTAGAATTTAATGCTTTTTTTAGTTTTTTTTCTGTAATATCAACATCTATATCACAATGTCCATATTGACTTAAAGCATGAACCTTTTTGTCTGTTCTTCCAGTAGCTGTAATGCTTGTCTTTTTACCATTATTTATTTTTGTTAAAGCTTCTTCCATTCTTTTTTCAATAGTATCTAATCCTTTTTGTGATTGAAATCCACTATAACCTGTCCCATCATAGGAAAACTTTATTAAAAATCTCATACAACCTCCTATATGTGTTTATAAATATCTTTTAAAATGTCTCTTACATCTTTATGATATTCTAGTTTTATTTTCTTTTTCTTTTTTATTAGATAAGTTAATTCTATTATTTCTGGTACTTTTATATTATTTTTATGTAGAAAATCTACTCTTTTAAATATCTTAGTTGTTTCGTCTTCTATAAATAAATTATTCTTTTTTATTATTAAATTATTAGTATATTTATACATTATTTCGCTATCATCATTTATAAATATAATTGTTTTATTATATTTATCTCTTATTTTATCAAATAATATAATTAGTTTTTTTTCATTTTCTTTATCGAAATATTTAAATAAATCAATTAAGATAATTATATCTGGATTTGATAATAGTGATATTGCTAAAGTTATTAATATTTTTTCTGATGAGGATAACTTATTAATATTTTTATTTAAATATGTAGTATTTAATCCTACTATTTTTAGTGAATCATTAATTTTCTTTTTAGGATTTTTTATAATTAGTCTTTTTCTTCTTATTTCATAATACATCCATTCATATACTTTAGTTAAAAAGTTATATGATAAATAATCTTCTCTTATTATTCCTATTTTTTGAATGCTTTGTTGTTTTATTAATTCTATTATTTTTTCTTCATCATCAGTAATTATTCCATTAAAAGTATTTTCAATTATATTAATATCTATTTCCATAGTATATCCACCATCTTATTTTGGTCTAGTATAATGCTGTCTAATAGATCATAATCCTTTAATTTTACTGATAAATCTGCCATAAATGGTATATTTAACCCTACTTTGTTTAATATATTATCTTTTTCTAATACTTTTAATGGTTCTCCCTTTAATATAACTTTTTTATTACCAATAATATATAAGTAATCAGTATATAAACTATCTTTTAAATCTGTGGTTGTTAATATTACAGTAAGATTATATTTTTTTTGATAATTTCTTAAAAATTTAAATATATCTTCCTTTTCTTTTTCATTGAAATATATAAATATATTATCCAACAATAAAAGTTGTGGCTTCAAGTCTAAAGCAATAGCTACTTGTGCTAATAATTTTTCTTTTATAGTTAATTCTTTTATATTCTTAGTAAGAATAGATTTTATTCTTAGTCCTTTTACTAGGCTTAGATTCTTTATTTCTTTTTCTAAAGTATTTTCTTGAAATACTATTTCAAAAGGTATGACTGTTTGAACCAGACTGATATATTCAGAAATAGTATAATCATTTATATTTATATTATTTAATAAAATATTACTATCAGTAATGATTTCTCTATTTAAAATTCTTATTAATGTAGTTTTACCACACGAATTAGCACCTGAAATAGTTGTAATTTTATTTTTTTCTACATTTATATTAAGATTTTCAAATAAATTGTCATCACTAAAATTATTTATTTCAATAATCTTAGTCATACCTTACCCTCCTAAAATAAAAACCAACTAATTAGCTGGCTTTTCTCTTTTGTACATTATATGCAGTTCTTAATAAGAATTTGTTACTTACAAATCTTGAAAAAAAGTTAGCTAATTTCATCTTTTTTCCTGGAATTATTAACATCTTCTCATCAAACATTTTATCTATTGCATATTTAGCTACATAAGTACTTTTTAATGGTTTAACAGAAAAATGTACTCCAGCAACATTATTAAAGTTTGTATCTACTGGTCCTGGACATAATACTGAAACATGGACTTTCGTCTTTTTTTTCTTTTCTTCATAGTATAATGCTTCAGTAAGGCTTCTTACATACGATTTAGTAGCATAGTATGTACTCATTAATGGTCCTCCTGGCATTAGTCCAGCAGATGAAGCTACATTCAATATATATGTATCTGTATCTTTCTTTTCCATATCTTTTACTACTGATTTTGTTAAGATATGTAATGCTTTTACATTTGTATTAATCATATCTAAATCTTTATTTATATCAGTATCTGGAAGATAACCAAAATCACCAAATCCGGCATTATTTATTAATATATCTATATTTTCTTGTTTAGCAATAACGTATAGTTCTTTTGCTTTTTGTTCATTAGAAAGATCAGCAACTATTATTGTTACTTTTGTGGGTAATTGTTCCTGTATCATCTCTAATTTTTGTTTATCTCTTGCGACTAAAATAAGTTCATGTTTTTGTGTAGCTAAGTATCTTGCCATATCAAGTCCAATACCTGAAGATGCTCCTGTGATTAATGCTTTCAAAAAATCACCCACTTTCAATAGTATTATAACACAAAAAAACAAGTTTTTAAACTTGTCTCTTTGATTATAACTATTTTTCAGTTTTTTTAGTTGCCTTCTTAGTTGTTTTCTTTACTTCTTTTTTTTCTGATTTTACTTCTTTTTTTGTTTCTTTCTTAGGTGTTTCTTTTTTTTCTTCTTTTTTAGCTTCCTCTACTAATCTTAAAACTACCATTAAAGAGTTATCTCCACGTCTTTCACCTAATTTTAAGATTTGAGTATATCCACCATTACGTTTTTCATATCGTTTAGCTAAATCATTGAATATTTTATTTACTGTTTCAGTATCATTATGTAAGAAAGCTAAAGCTTTTCTACGAGATACTAAATCACCTTTTTTACCGTAAGTAATCATTTTATCAACAAACTTACGAACTTCTTTAGCTCTAGTATCAGTAGTTGTGATAGTTTCATTATTAACTACTTGTTTAGTTAAAGTAGCTAACATACTTCTTCTATGTTTATTATCTCTACCTAATTTTCTGTATGCCATAATTGTTCCTCCTCATCTAATTAATCTTCATCACGTAATACTAATCCCATATCTCTTATCTTATCTAATACTTCTTTTAGGGATTTTTTACCTAAGTTACGGATTTTCATCATATCAGATTCACTCTTATTAACAAGATCTTGTAATGTATGAATTCCAGCTCTCTTTAAGCAGTTATATGCTCTTACTGAAAAGTCTAAATCTTCGATTGAAGTTTCTAAAGCTTTAACTTTTGGATCTTCAGTCTTTTCAATCATCATACCGCTTACATCAGCAATTGCAGATAAATCAGTAACAATTTCTAAATGTTCGATTAATATTCTACTTGCTAAAGCGATAGCTTCTTCTGGTTTAATTGAACCGTTTGTCCATACATCCATGATTAATTTATCATAACTTTCATCTTGTCCAACACGAGCGTTTCCTACTTCATATGAAACTCTTTCGATAGGAGAATATAATGAATCAATTGCGATTTCTCCAACTTTCTTAATGTCATAAATCTTTTTATTTTCTTCACTTTTTACATATCCACGACCATTTGTAACAGTCATTTCCATATTGAAAGTAGTTCCTTTAGATAAATGACAAATTACTTTATCTTGGTTAATTACTTCAATATCTGCATCATGTTCAATATCAGCTGCAGTTATTTCTCCTTCTTTTGTAGTATTAATTCTTACTACTTTTGCTTCATTTGAATGATTTTTAAATACTATACCTTTTAAATTTAAGATAATAGTAGTAACGTCTTCGTAAACTCCGTCAATTGTTTGGAATTCATGAAGAACTCCATCGATTTTAATACTACTAATAGCACTTCCTGGTAATGATGATAACATTACTCTTCTTAAAGCATTACCGATTGTAGTACCAAATCCTCTTTCTAATGGTTCTAATTCAAATCTTCCATAAAAATTATTTTCTATAGAATCAGTTATTTTATAAATTGGTTTTTCAAATTGTAACATGAAACTAACCTCCCTTTACTTTTTTTCACGAACTATTCTACTTTATTTTACCACGATGTGTTACCAATTACTATCCTCTTGGACGTTTTGGTGGACGACATCCATTATGTGGGATTGGTGTAACATCTACTATTGATGTTACTTCTAGTCCTGCAGTTTGTAATGATCTGATTGCAGTTTCACGTCCTGGTCCTAAACCTTTTACGCGAACCTCAACTTTACGCATTCCCATGTCATATGCAGCTTTACCAGCAGCTTCTGCAGCCATTCCAGCAGCGAATGGAGTTGATTTTTTACTTCCTTTGAAACCAATAGCACCTGATGATGCCCAGCTTATAACATTTCCATCTTTATCTGTTAATGTTGTAATTGTATTGTTAAATGTTGAATGGATATGTGCCATACCTTCAGGTACATTCTTTTTAACTTTTTTCTTTCTAGTTTTATAAGCCATAAGTCTTACCTCCTTTTTTTAATTACTAAACTTTCTTCTTATTTGCTACAGTCTTTCCTTTACCCTTACGAGTACGAGCATTACGATTAGTTCTTTGTCCTCTTACAGGTAATCCTTTTTTATGACGACTTCCTTGGTATGAGTTAATTTCCATCTTAGTTTTAATATTCATACTAACTTCACGACGAAGATCACCTTCAGTTAGATGTTTATTAATTTCATCACGGATTTTAACTAAATCATCTTGTGATAAATCTTTTGTCTTAGTAGTTGGTTCAATTCCAACTTCTTTTAGAATTGTTTTTGCTAGACTTCTTCCAATACCATAAATGTAAGTTAATGAAATACAAATATGTTTATCATTTGGAATGTCTACACCTTTAATACGTGCCATTTAATACACCTCCTATTAACCTTGAACTTGTTTGTGTTTTGGATTTTCACAAATAATTCTAATTTTTCCTTTACGTTTTACCACTTTGCATTTTTCACAAATTGGTTTAACTGATGCTTTTACTTTCATTCTTTTCCCTCCTATTATTTACGATAGGTTATACGCCCACGTGTTAAGTCATAAGGTGATAGTTCTATCATTACGGTATCCCCTGCTAAAATACGGATATAGTTCATTCGTATTTTACCAGAAACGTGAGCTTCCACAATGTGTCCATTCTCCAGTTGAACCTTAAACTTTCCGCCTGGAATAATTTCAAGAACTTTACCTTCTATCTCGATTGTATCTTCTTTAGCCATTCTCTTCACTCTCCTCGAAGATGTATCTTCCAAAGAAGGAATTATCCTTCTTTTGATACCTTATCTAATTATTTTATCAATAGATTTAAATATATTTTCTACTGTATCGTTTCCTTCTACTTCAGAAAGTACATTCATATCTTTGTAATGTTTTATGATTGGTTCAGTTTTTTCAATGTAAGTTTCATATCTAGTTTCAAAAGAAGCTAAATTATCATCACTTCTTTGATATAACTTTCCACCACAATTATCACATATAGATTCTTGTTTTGGAGAAGATGCTTCATCATTTATATTATAAATTGAATTACACTTCTCACAAATTCTTCTCCCTGTTATTCTTTTTTCCAATGTTTTTTTGTCTATATTAATTAATATAACATTACCTACTTCATAACCTAATTTATCAAGTATTTTATCATATTGATAAGCTTGGTCTATATTACGTGGAAATCCATCTATAATAAAGCCTTTTTTACAATCTTCTTTTTTTAATCTGTCTTCGATTAATTGATATGTAATATCATCTTTCACTAATTGTCCACTCGCTAGTGTTTCTTGTACATACTTACCTATTTCACTATCTTCTTTAGATATTTCTCTTAAAATATCACCAGTTGATATATGAGGTATATGATACTTTTCTACAACTAGCTCTGCTTGTGTACCTTTACCGGCAGCAGGTGGAGCTATAAACATTATATTTTTCATATTATCTTCTACTATAACCTCTCTTATAACTTCTAGTTAGTATACTACCTTCTAATTGTTTATAAGTTTCTAGTGCTACACCAACAACGATTAATAATCCTGTACCACCAATTGATACTGATGTTGGTAAGCTTGTTAATTTAGAGAATATTATTGGTAATCCAGCAATTACTGATAGGAATGCTGAACCTAAAACAGTTAAACGAGTAAGAATCTTACTAACATATTGTTTAGTTTCTTCTCCTGGTCTAATTCCTGGAATATATCCTCCGTTTTCTTGTAAATTCTTTGCAAATTCTTCTGGTTTTAATTGAATAAATGTATAGAAGTATGCAAAGAAGAATATTAATACTACGTATATAATAAATCCTACTGGAGTTGTATATGTTAAGTATTTTTGAACAACAAGTGTAAATTTATCATTTTTAATTACTTGTGCAATTATATTTGGTATTGATAATAAACTTGATGCAAAAATAACTGGTATAACTCCTGCAGAGTTTATTTTTATTGGCATAAAACTTTGTGCATTTCCATAAGCGCTAGTTGATTTGTTTGCATATTGAATTGGTATTCTTCGTTCTGATTCTTGAACAAAGATCATTCCTATAACAATTGCGAAATAAACTATTACAAATAATACAAATTTAACTATTCCTAGAGTTATTACGTTAGCAGCTCCAGTAAATGTTACTAAGCCTTGGAATGCTGTAATAAACATTTGTGGAAGTGTTGCAATGATACCAGCCATAATTATTAAGCTGACACCATTTCCAATACCTTTTTGAGTCATTTGGTCACCCATCCATAGTAGTAATGCAGTACCTGCTGTTAAAACAGTTGCTATATACATATATTGCATTGGGTTACCAGTCTTTCCTAAGAATGCAAAAGCAAATGCATAACCTTCAATAAATGCGAATGCAATACCCATATATCTAGTTATTTGATTTATCTTTTGTCTTCCAGTATGTCCCTGTTTAGCTAACTCAGTAAAGTATGGAAATATATCCATTTGTAATAACTGAGTAATAATTGATGCAGTGATGTATGGCATAACTCCTAATGCAAAGATTGAGAAGTTTTTAAGTGCTCCACCACCGATTGTATTAATTAATTCTAGGAAACCTAAGTTTTTAGTTAAGTCTTCAGTTCCAGGTACTCTAATTGAAATACCTAAGATGAATACTGTAAGACACATTAATGTAAAGTAGATTCTATGACGTAAATCTTTATTACCTGAAGTAAATAATTCCTTCATAGTTTTAAACATATTAGATCACCTCTGCTTTACTTCCTGCCTTTTTAATTTTTTCTAAAGCACTATTTGAAAATTTATTAGCTTGAATTGTTAACTTTTTAGTTAGTTCTCCATTACCTAATACTTTAATTCCATCAAATTGTTTTTTTACTAATCCAGTATCTTTTAATAATGCTGGTGTAACTACTGTTCCATCTTCAAATTTGTTTAATTCACTTACATTGATAGTTGCATAAACTGTTTTGAATTTTGCATTAGTAAATCCTCTTTTTGGTATTCTTCTATATAAAGGTAATTGTCCACCTTCAAATACTGGGTTTATACTAGCTCCACTACGAGCTTTTTGTCCTTTTTGACCTTTTCCACTTGTTTTACCAAGACCACTACCTGGACCACGGCCAACTCTTTTCTTTGCTTGTGTAGCTCCGATATTTCTTTGTAATTCATTTAACTTCATTATCCTAATATCTCCTCTACTGTTTTTCCGCGAAGTGCAGCAACTTGTTCAGGAGTCTTAATAGACTTTAATGCACTCATTGCAGCTCTTGCCATATTTAATTTAGTTCTTGCTCCTAGTGATTTAGAGACAACATCACGAATTCCTGCTAATTCTAAGATAGCACGAACAGATCCACCAGCGATAACTCCAGTACCTGCAGCAGCTGGTTTAATTATAACTCTTGCAGCTCCAGCATAACCGATAGCTTCATGAGCAACTGTTCTTCCATCTGTTAGAGGGATTGTGATAATATTTTTATTAGCATCTTGTAATGCTTTTTTGATTGCATCAGGTACTTCATTTGCTTTTCCAATACCTAATCCAACTTTACCTTTACGATCTCCGATAACAACTGTTGCAGAATATCTTCTTTGACGTCCACCTTTGTTAACCTTAACAACGCTTTTAACATCAATTACTAATTCTTCAAATTGCTTCTCTTTAGATTCTTGAGTTCTCTTTTGCATATTACCCTCCTATTAGAATTCTAATCCATTTTCACGTGCAGCGTCAGCTAATGCTTTAACACGTCCATGATATAGGTATCCACCTCTATCAAATACTACTTTTGTGATTTTTGCTTTCTTTGCTTTTTCAGCTATTGATTTTCCAACAACTTTAGCTGCTTCAACATTACTTCCGTTTTTAATTTTTAAGTCTTTATCTAATGAGGAAGCAGAGCAAAGTGTAGTTTTGTTTTCATCATCAATGATTTGTGCGTATATTCCAGTATTTGAACGGAATACACATAATCTTGGTGTTGCACTTGTACCCATCATAGTTTTACGAATTCTTTCATGACGAGCAACACGCATACTATTACGAGATTCTTTCTTTATCATATTCTTTTCTCCTTCCTACCTATTAAGCAGCTTTCTTTCCTTCTTTACGACGAACATGTTCATCTTTGTAACGAATTCCTTTACCTTTGTATGGTTCAGGTTGTCTTACTTTTCTAATGTTAGCAGCAAATTCACCAACTAATACTTTGTCAATTCCTTTAACAGTGATTTCAGTATTACCATTTGCTTCTACTGTAATTCCTTCTGGAATTTCCATATTTACTGGATGTGAATATCCAGCACTAATTACTAATTTCTTTCCTTGAACGTTGAAACGATAACCAACACCAATGATTTCTAATCCTTTTTCATAACCCTTAGTTACACCAATGATCATGTTGTTTATTAAGGCATTCATTGTTCCATGCATTGCTTTAGCATTTTCGTTAGCACGTTCTAATGTTATTTCTGTTCCTTCAAGTTTCATTGAAATACCTTTTAGCATTGGTTGTTTAAGTTCACCTTTAGGTCCTTTAACAGTAACAATACCATCAGTTTCTTCAACTGTAACTCCAGCTGGAACTGTAATAATTCTATTTCCTATACGGCTCATACGACACCTCCTATATCTCATTTTATATTTACCGTGTTTCACGGGTTTCAAATTATCTTTGTCTTATTACCATATATAAGCTAGAACTTCTCCACCTATATTTTCTTTACGAGCTTGTTTATCTGTCATAATTCCTTTTGATGTAGAAATGATTGCGATTCCTAATCCATTAAGAACTTTTGGAATTTCATCATTTTTAGCATAAACTCTTAAACCTGGTTTGGAAATTCTTTTTAATCCAGTGATAACTCTTTCTTTCTTATCTGTATATTTTAAAGTTAAGATAATAGTTCCTTGAGCATCATTGTCTTCAATTTTATAATCTTTAATAAATCCTTCTTCTTTTAAAATCTTAGCGATTTCTTTTTTTATGTTAGAAGCAGGGACTTGTACTTCTTCATAACGCATTTGATTAGCATTACGAATTCTTGTTAACATATCTGCAATTGTATCTGTTACTACTGCCATTTAAATTTCCTCCTTTCCAAATTACCAACTTGATTTTTTAACCCCTGGTATTTGTCCTTTATAAGCTAATTCACGGAAGCAAATACGGCAGATTCCGAATTTACTCATAACTGCGTGTGGACGACCGCAACGAGAACATCTTGTATATTCACGTACTTTGTATTTTTGTGGTCTATTAGCCTTTACTATCATACTTTTCTTTGCCATAATTTTTCCTCCATCATTACTTTCTAAAAGGAATTCCTAGTCCATTTAATAAGTCATATGATTCTTCATTAGATTTTGCTGTTGTAACAAAGATAATATCCATACCTCTTACTTTAACAACATCATCATAATCGATTTCTTGGAATATTAATTGTTCTTTAATTCCCATAGTATAGTTTCCTCTACCATCGAAAGCTTTATTACTTACTCCTCTGAAATCTCTAACTCCTGGAAGAGCAATTGTGATTAACTTATCCATAAAGTTATACATATTTTCTCCTCTTAGAGTAACTTTACAACCAATTGCTTGACCTTCTCTTACTTTGAATCCTGCGATTGATTTTTTTGCTCTTGTAATTACTGGTTTTTGTCCTGCAATCTTAGTAAGATCAGCAATTGCAGCATCTAATAACTTAGAGTTAGTAGTTGCATCACCAACACCCATATTAATTACGATTTTTTCTAATTTTGGAATTTCCATTTTTGACTTATAATTATATTTTTCTTGTAAACTTGGAACTACTTCTTTTAAGTATTTCTCTTTTAGGCGGTTCATAAATACCCTCCTTCCAATTAATCAATCTTCTCGTTTGATTTTTTTGTTATTCTAATTTTTTTATTTGTTTTTGTATCAGTTGTATGTCCTATTCTAGTTCTTTTCTTAGTTTTAGGATCTACAATCATAACATTTGAAGCATGAATTGGTGCTTCTCTTTCGATTATTCCACCAGTTTCTTGTCCTGTTGGTTTTTGATGTTTTTTAACAACATGTACACCTTCAACTATAACTTTATTTTCTGCCTTTAATGTTTTAATTATTTTTCCTTTTTTACCTTTATCAGAACCAGTGATAACTACAACTTCATCTCCTACTTTAAAGTTCATAAATTATCCTCCTCTTATAGTACTTCTTTTGCTAAAGATACGATTTTCATGTAATCTTTATCACGAAGTTCTCTTGCTACTGGTCCAAAAATACGAGTTCCTACTGGACTCTTGTCATCACGAATGATAACACAAGCATTGTCATCGAACTTAATATAACTTCCATCTTCACGACGAACGCCTTGACGACTACGAACGATAACTGCTTTTACAACTTTTCCTTTTGGAATTGGTGAGTTAGGGATAGCACTTTTAACAGTTCCTACTACTACATCACCAATGTTACCTGTTTTAACTTTGCTTCCACCTAGAACTCTGATTACTAATAATTCACGAGCTCCTGAGTTGTCTGCAACCTTCATACGGCTTTCTTGTTGTAACATAGATTATTCCTCCTTCTTAATTAATCATCTAAGCGTTAAATAATAACTGCTTCTTTTACTATTTCTTTTAAATAGAAATGTTTAGTTTTTGATAATGGTCTAGTTTCAACTATACGAACAGTATCTCCAACTTTTGCGATATTTTTTTCATCATGTACACTATATTTCTTAGAGCTTTTTACTCTTTTGTGATATAACGGATGGTTTTTATAAGTTTCAACTAAGACAGTGATTGTTTTATCATTAGTAGCGCTTACTACTTTACCAACTAATTCTTTACTTAATTTCTTTTCCATAATAAACCTCCTACTCTGCACTTTCACGTTCTTTTAGAACGGTTTTCATTCTAGCAACAGTGTGTCTTAAATCTCTAATTCTAGAAGGTTTTTCTAATGTACCAGTTGCTTGTTGGAAACGTAAGTTGAATAATTCTTCTTTTGTTTCAACTAATTTCTTGTTGATTTCTTCAGTTGATAATTCTCTAATTTCTTTAACCTTCATTTGACTCACCACCATTTTCTTTCATTACAAATTTAGTTGCTACTGGTAGTTTGTGTGAAGCTAGTCTTAATGCTTCTCTTGCTGTTGCTTCATCAACGCCAGCAATTTCAAACATTATTTTTCCTTCTTTAACTACTGCAACCCATCCTTCAACATTACCTTTACCTTTACCTTGTCTTGTACCGATAGGTTTTTTAGTTAATGGCATGTGAGGGAATATATTTATCCAAACTTTTCCTCCACGTTTCATGTAACGAGTCATAGCAATACGTGCAGCTTCTATTTGGTTAGCTGTAATCCAAGCACCTTCTTTAGCTTGAAGTCCATATTCACCAAAACTTAGTTCTCTATTTCCACGTGAACGACCTTCGTAAGGTAATCTATGTACACGACGATATTTAGTTCTTGACGGTATTAACATAATTAATTACCTCCTTTAGCCTTATTTTCTTTTTTTGTTTCTTTTACTTCGTTGTTTTTATTCTTTTTGTTAAGAATTTCTCCTTTATAGATCCATACTTTTACACCAATTTTACCAAATGTTGTATCAGCTTCAGCTGTAGCATAATCAACATCAGCTCTTAATGTGTGTAGAGGTATAGTTCCTTCAGTATATCCTTCACTACGAGCCATATCAGCTCCACCTAAACGTCCAGATACACTTGTTTTAATTCCTTTAGCTCCAGCTTTCATTGCATTTCTGATTGCACGTTTTTGAGCCATACGGAATGATGCTCTATTAGTAATTTGATTTGCGATTGAATCAGCAACTAATTTAGCATTTAAATCAGCTTTCTTAATATCAACGATTGAAATTTGTACATTTTCATCTACGATTTTAGAAAGAGCAGATTTTAATTTTTCTATTTCTTCTCCACCATGTCCAATCATAACACCTGGTTTTGAAGTATGAATAACTACTTCTGTTTTCTTAGTATTTCTTTCGATTTCAACTTTAGCAATACCAGCGTTTTTTAAGTTTTTATCTAAATAGTTACGAATTTTAACATCTTTATCTAAGTATTTAGCAAAATCTTTTTTACCACTAATCCATTTTGCTTCCCAGTCTTTATTGATACCAAGTCTTAGTCCATTAGGATTTACCTTTTGTCCCATTTCTGTAACCTCCTTATTAGTTTTTTGTAGCCACTACTATAATAATGTGACTAGTTCTATGATTTCTATGTCCTATATGTGAACGTGAGTCGAAAAAGTGACGTTTCATAACAGGACCAGCATCTACTCTTGCTTCTTTAACATATAATGTTGCAGCATCTGCACCATTATTATTAACAGCATTAGCAATAGCAGAATCTAATACTTTTTTAGTAAGTCTTGCAGACTTATTATTAACATTGTTTAAGATTGTTAATGCATCACTACATTTTTTACCTCTTATCATATCAGAAACTAATCTAGCTCTGATTGGAGATATTCTTAAACCTTTAGCAATTGCTTTTGCTTCCATACTTTCTCCTCCTAGTCATTATTTCTATTTCTTTTTCTCTGAACCATGTCCACCAAATTTACGTGTTAATGCAAATTCACCTAATTTATGTCCTACCATATCTTCAGTAACATAAACTGGAATAAATTCTTTTCCATTGTGTACTGCAAATGTATGTCCTATAAAATCAGGGAAAATAGTGGAACGGCGTGACCAAGTTTTAATGACTTCTTTTTTTCCAGATTTATTTAATTCTTGAACCTTTTTTAATAATCTATCGAATACATAAGGTCCTTTTTTTAAACTTCTTGCCATATTCTTTTAATCATCCTTTCCTATTTACTATTACGACGACGTACTATGAACTTGTCAGAATGTTTTTTCTTACGTGTCTTTAATCCAAGTGCAGGTTTACCCCAAGGTGTCATTGGTGCTTTACGTCCTACTGGAGCACGTCCTTCACCACCACCATGTGGATGGTCATTTGGATTCATTACAGAACCACGAACTGTAGGTCTAATTCCCATATGACGAGTACGACCAGCTTTACCTACTTTAACAAGTGAAGAGTCTTCGTTTCCAACAACTCCTACTGTTGCCATACATGTTCCTAATACTTTTCTTTGTTCACCGCTTGATAAACGAATCATTACATAATTATCTTCACGACCTAATATTTGAGCAGATGAACCAGCGCTTCTTGCAAGTTCTCCACCTTTTCCAGGACGTAATTCAATATTATGAATCATTGTACCTACTGGTATATTCATTATTGGTAATGCATTACCAACTTTAATATCAACGTTTTCTCCAGCTTCAATTGTTTGACCAACAACTAAACCTTTTGGAGCAATAATGTATCTTTTTTCTCCATCAACATAATTTACTAATGCAATATTAGCTGTTCTGTTTGGATCGTATTCGATACTTGCTACTTTTCCAGGAACGTTAAATTTATTTCTTTTGAAATCAATGATACGATATTTTCTTTTTTCTCCACCACCATGATGACGAACTGTTATCTTACCTTGATTATTACGACCACCATTTTTCTTAATAGTGATTGTTAATGATTTTTCTGGAGTGCTAGTAGTTATTTCTTCATTTACTAATGCACTCATTTTTCTACGTCCTGGTGTAGTAGGTTTGTAATTTATAATTGCCATAACTTATTTCCTCCTTCTAACCAAGATCAATTGTTTGTCCTTCAGCTAAGGTAACAATTGCTTTCTTTGTACGATTAGTTAATCCAGTATAACGACCAACTCTTCTTTTCTTTGGTTTAACGTTTAAAGTTCTGATTGCAGTAACTTTAACATTAAATATTTTTTCGATTGCTTCTTTAATTTCAATTTTATTTGCTTTGCTATCTACTTTAAAAGTATATTTTCCATTTTCTCTAGCAATCTCACTTTTTTCAGTAATAACTGGTGCTTTAATTATTTCTAAGTATTTAGTATCTTTCATTATTTAAGCACCTCCTCAACGTATTTTAAGGCATCTTCTGTAATTACCATTACATCAGTTCCTACAACATCTAATACATTAATTTCATCTGCTAAGATTAATACTACGTTTTGTAAGTTTCTTGATGCTAAAATTAAGTTATCATCAAATTCTTTCACTACTAATAATACTTTCTTATCAGCTACTTTTAATGTTTCTAAAACACTTATAATTTCTTTAGTCTTTGGTGTTTTAACACTTAATTTATCAATTACTATTAATTCTTTAGCATTAACTTTTTCACTTAATGCTGATTTAATAGCTATTTGTCTTTCTTTTCTATTTTGTTTTTTAGAATAATCTCTTGGTACTGGAGTTCCATATCTTCCTCCACCTACCCATTGTACAGCTCTAATTGAACCTTGACGTGCACGTCCAGTTCCTTTTTGTCTCCATGGTTTTCTTCCTCCACCAGAAACTTCTGAACGGTTTTTAGTTTTATGTGTTCCTTGTCTTAATGATGCCATTGTTAAAATAATTGCATCGTTTAAAACATTATTGTTTGGTGTAATTCCAAATATTTCTTCATTTAAGTTAATGTCCTTTACTTTTTCACCTTTAAGATTTAAAAGTTCTACTTTTTTCATCTACGATTCCTCCTTTCATCACTTATATAAATTGTTTTCATTTAATTGTGATGATTATTCTTCAGTTGTAGTTTGTTCTTCAGTAACTTCTTCAGTTACTTCTTCAACTGGTGTTTCTTCTACAGCTACTTCTTCTGCTACTTCATTTACTTCTTCTATTGGAGTTTCAACTACTTCAACATAAGATACTAAGTCAGCAGCTTCATTTTTTCCTTCAGGATTTTTAACTGCAGTACGAATCATAACTAATGATTTCTTTGGACCAGGAACATTACCTTTAACTAAAATTACACTATTTTCTGTATCTACTGATACAATTTCAAGATTTTGAACTGTTCTTTGAACATTACCCATTTGACCAGGCATTTTCTTTCCTTTAAGTACGTGCATTGGTAACATTGTACCTAAAGAACCAACTCCTCTATGGTATTGTGAACCATGTCCCATAGGACCAGTTGATTGATTGTGTCTTTTAATAACACCTTGGAACCCTTTACCTTTAGAAGTTCCTGTAACATCAACAATTTCCCCTGCTTCGAAAATGTCTACACCAATAGTTTGACCTAAAGTGTAATCATTAACATTAACTCCTCTAATTTCTCTTAAGAAGCGCTTAGGTGTTGTGTTAGCTTTCTTTGTATGACCCATTGCTGGTTTGTTACTTAAACTTTCTCTTATAGTTTCAGTAGCAAGTTGAATAGCATCATAACCATCTTTTTCTACTGTTTTGATTTGTGTAACCACATTTGGTTCTACTTCAATAACAGTTACCGGAATTAATTTACCTTCTTTGGTAAATACTTGAGTCATTCCGATCTTTTTACCTAAGATTCCTTTCATTTGATTTTTCCTCCATTATTATTTAGTTTTTATTTCGATATCTACTCCGCTTGGTAAGTCTAAATGAGCTAATGCATCAATAGTCTCCTTGCTTGGATTTTTGATATCAATAAGTCTTTTGTGTGTACGCATTTCGAATTGTTCACGTGAATCTTTATATTTGTGTACAGCTCTTAGTATTGTGAACTTTTCAATTTCAGTTGGTAGTGGTACTGGACCAGATACTTTTCCTCCAGAACGACCAACAGTTTCAACAATTTTCTTTGCTGCATTATCTAAAATTCTGTGATCATAAGCTTTAATTCTGATACGAATTTTTTCTGTTGACATTTTAAATCCTCCCTTCGCCTATATCTAGTATAGACTTGCTCCGAGCGAATAACCCGATAACCAATTAGCAACTCTTCCTGGTGTATCGACAACCTCGCACATCTAAGCAGTCACACGTATTTAATTATATCATATCTATAAATAAATGCAACACTTTTTTTACTTTTTTTCTTTTATATCAATAAAAAATAGATGTTTTTACATCTATTTTTTTACTCTTTTTCTGAATTTATTAAGTAGTAATTATTATTCTTTTTTTCATAAATTAATTTATAAGTATTGTATTTTTCCCATGTTGGTTGACTATTTATTGAGATTGTTTCTACTTCTTCTGTTCTTAATTCATCTTTAAAATATGTATAAGTTATTCCTGTATTATCTGTTCCATATTTACCAAAAGCTACTTTCTTATATAAATATAATTTATCTTTTAGTGTAGTGGCTTTTATTGTTGATGCTACTATTGTTTCTGCAAGGATACCAGGACCTCTTCCATCACATCCACCAATAACACTTATTTCTTCTCCATTAATTAGAAATGAATAATTTCCATATCCATAATTTCCTACTCTTAATGATGTTTCACCTTTGTTAGCAACTATATCTTCTATTGTTATTTTTTGATCACTTATAGATTTATTTAAAGCTTCATTTAAATCATCTATTGTAATAGTTGTTGTTATTTGATTAGCATTAGCAATACAAAAATTAATTTGTTCATTGTCTAATCCATTTAAAGCAGTATCAATAAGATTCTTTTTATTAAGTTCTTCTACTTTAAAACTAAGATATTTATTAGGTACACTAATATTTTCTACAGATAATTCTGCTTGTTTTACTATATCACTATCTAATTCTAATGTTTGTTCTTCTTCTATTTCTTTTTTATTTTGTTTTCTTATTTCTTGTTGAGTCTTAGTTGCTTTTTCATCTATTTCTCTATCTTGCATTATTATATATGCGAATATAACTGATAATATTAATAATAAAAGTATAATTATATAAGTTGTAATTTTGCTTTTTTTTCTCATATATACCTCCTATTATATTTATATTTTAACATATATTATTAATATGTGTTATTATTTTTCAAAATATCTCTTTTTTGTTTTAGTTTCACCAACTAGTTTTAATGATGCGGGCTTAATTAAAGATTTTCCGAACTTATTATTTATGTTATCTATTGTATTTTGAATACTGTTATCTTGTTTATCAAAATTATTTTCTTCAAACAATGACATTTGTTCATCTTTATTAGTTACTAGATTGCTAAGTCGTGTTCCTATTAATCTTATTTCATCTTCTTTATAATTATTATCAAATACATTATATATATTCCTTAGAATTTCTTTAGTATTATTTGTTGCTTTTTCTAATGTAGTTTGAGCACTATAACTAACAAAATTGCTATTTTTGAAAATTACTGCTACTGTTTTAGTATAAAGTTTGTTTTTTCTTAATTGTCTTGTAATTTCTTCTGTCTGTCTAAATAATATTTCTTTTAATTTATCTTTGTCATTATAGTTATATGGTAATGTTTCTGTAACACTGATACTTTGATTTTTACTAGTTCTTTCTTCAACTTTATCTTCATCTATTCCACGAGAGGCGTAGTATAAGTATTTTCCTTGAGTTTTAAAGTGTCTTTCTAAATATTTTAAATCTTTTTTAGCTAAATCTCCTATTGTATATATATTTAATTTATTCAATTCTTTTTTTGTGCTTTTTCCACACATATATAAATCTCCAACGTCTAGTGGCCATAATTTAGAAACTATTTCATCTTTATATAAAGTATGTACTTTATCCGGTTTTTCAAAATCACTAGCCATTTTTGCACATAATTTATTATTAGCTATACCTATATTAACTGTATAACCAAATTTCTTTTTTATTTCATCTTTTATTTTGTATGCTACTTCTTCTAAATCTTTATAAATATAATTCATTCCACTCATATCTAGAAAACATTCATCAATAGATAGTTGTTCTTGTATAGGTGAATATTCTTTTAAATATTCCATTAATTCACGTGATTTTTCATAATACCATTTATAGTTTGGTGGGTATACTTCTAAATTTTTATATTTTTTTCTTGCTGAATATAATGTTTCAGCTGTTACTATTCCATATTTTTTTGCAATTGGCGATTTGGCAAGTACTATACCTGTTCGTGTTTTAGGATCTCCTCCTATTACTGAAGGTATTTTTCTTATATCTTTTTTTGCTCCATTTTTTAGTAAGTAAACTGCAGTCCATGAAAGAAAAGCATTATTTACATCAATATGAAATATATATCTTTCTTTCATAAAACCACCTCAATTTAATTATAGAACATATGGACGAATTATTCAAATATAATGTTTGTGAACTTTTGGTTTACATATATTTTAATCATTTTATTTCATAATAGAATTATCAATATTTGGAGGTATATTATGAATAAATTTGAATTAAATATATATGAACAAATTTCAAAAAATATCAAAAAGTACAGAAACATGGCTGGGATTACTCAAGCAGAGTTAGCAGAGCGTGTTGGTGTTAGTCATGAATTTATTAGAAGAAATGAATCTAGAAAAGGTAAAAAATCTTTTTCTGTGGATACTGTATGGAAAATATCTGTTGCATTAGATATTGATCCTGGTAAATTATTTGAAATAGATATGGATGAATTAATTAATCAATAAAAAAAGGACTTAGTCCTTTTTTATTTTGTATCATTTAGACAAAATACTGCGTATACTGGGATATATCTTATTTCTTTTTTTGTTGAAAAATTGTTTTCTGTAATTCGATATGCTCCCATAACTGTAAATTTTTTCATAAATACAGCTAAAGATTTGGCCTTTGAATTTGTTTTTGTAATTAATTCAATAGGGATTATTTGACCATTTCTGTTTTGAATAACGAAGTTTACTTCTGCTTTTCCTTCTGATTGATAATAATATAGTGAATATCCTGCTTCTACTAATGTTTTTGCTATATGGTTTTCATATATTATTTCTTTCATATTTTCATCTGTTAAAAATTGTTTTTTATTTAAATGTAATGCAGTAAATAACAAACCATTATCTATTTCATATAATTTAAAGCTTTCCTTTTCCTTACAACTGCTTAATGGTGATTTAACTTCTTTTATTTTATAACTTCTATATACTAATTGATTATTAACCAAATAATTAATCGTACTTTCATATTCTTTTGCGCGTTTGCCAGTTCCCATAAGACCATATTGAAATTTTTTATTATCTTTCTTTAATTGATCGGGGATTGAATCTAATACTTCTAAACCTCTTGGGATATCTATTAAAGTAGAGTTTAAAGCTACTTCTTTTTTGTATATATTTAGTATTTTTTGTTTAATGGCTTCTAATTCATATTCAGAATATTCTTTTAAAGAAGCATCAACTACTTCTGGATATCCACCTGTTTGTAAAAATTCTTCAAATAATTCAAGTGCTACTTTATGAAAAGGACATGTTTTTCTTTTTTCAAATGATTCTTTTATTAAGTCTGCTAATGCTTTTTCGTTTTTTGCCCATAAGTATTCTTCAAAATCCATGCTATTCATACCTTTAAATTGAAGTTCTTCACCTTTAAATTCTGATAGCTTGTCTTTTGTAGTAATTATAGAAATAATATGATACTTACTATGTTCACTACCAAATACTTTTAATCCTTTTATTATTTCTATGTCTTCTACATTATCAAAAATAATTAATGTATCCTCTTTTAATATTGTTTCTCCTGATAAAAGTGATAACTTTAATATTATTTTTTCTATAGATCTTTCTTTTTTAAATATTTCTTTTAGTTCTTTATTATTTTGCGTATTAAAATATACAGTATTTTTATATTCTTTGTTTCCAAAAGATAAAACGGAAAAAGTTTTTCCTATTTGTTTAGGGCCGTATAATACTAGTGGTTTTCTAATTACATCGTTTTTCCATTTATGATAAAAATTATCTATTTTTCGTTCCATTTACTGTATCCTCCTTACACATTTTCTAAAATAAGTATACTTTTTTCTTTAAAAAAAGTCAAATAAAAAAAGACCTATGGTCTTAGTTTGTAATTAATGGTTTGTTGAAGTCTAATCTCATTTTATCAGCTATTGTAACAATAAACTCTGAATTTGTTGGTTTTGCTTTATCGATATCTACACTATGTCCAAATATTTCTTCCATTAAATCCCAGTTTCCTCTGTTCCAACTTACTTCTATTGCGTGACGTATTGCTCTTTCTACTCGAGATACTGTTGAATCAAATTTTTTTGCAATTTCTGGATATAATTCTTTTGTAATTCCACCTACTATTTCTGGTTTTTTATAAACCAAAGTAATTCCTTCTCTTATGTATTGATATCCTTTAATATGTGAAGGTACTCCTAATTCATGTAGTGTTTTAGTAATAACTATTTGTAAATTATTATGAAATAGGTCTAAAGACTCACCTTTATGATTAATACGATTTGATAATATATTTACTTTATCTTCTAAATCTTTTAATTCAAATGGTTTTAACATAAAATAGCTTGCTCCTAAAGAGGCTACTTTGCTTATCATATCTTGTGTATTATATGATGTTAAAACTATTACTTCTTTTTCTATTTCATTCTTATTTAAATATTCTAAAACTGCTAGTCCATCTTTTTTAGGCATTACTAAGTCTAATAGAATTACATCAAAATTATCTTTTTCCTGATTAATTTTTAATATTGCGTCACTTCCATCTTTAGCTTCTAGTACAACATCGATGTTAGGAATATTCTTGAAGTATTCCTTAACCATTCCAACTAAGTTTTCGTTATCATCAATAACGAATAATCTTGTTTTTTCCATTTTTTCTCCTCTCTTATTTTTACCACGCATTATAATTATATAATATGTCGATATATTTGTTAAGAGAAAAAAAGAACAAGTTTTGTCGAACTTGTCCAATATGTGTATACTAGTTTAATTTATCTAAAAAAACTTGAAGATCATCTGGTTTTAAACTTAATCCTCCTAGTAAATATCCATCTATTTGATTTATACTTTTTAACATATCAATATTATTTGTATTAGCACTTCCTCCATATAATACTTTACAATTAGGTATTATACTTTTAATGAAATCAAAAACTTCTATTATCTCTTCTTTAGTTGGAATAATACCAGTTCCTATAGACCATATAGGTTCATATGCGATGATAATATTAGAATTGTTTATATCATTTAATATATCTAATTCTTTTTTTAATATTTCTTTATATGAATTATTAATACGTTCTTGTTTTGTTTCACCAATACATAAAATTGGAATAATATTATTTTCTATTAATCTATTAATCTTTTCTTTTATTTCTTCATCGCTTTCTTTTTGATATTCTCTTCTTTCACTATGACCAACAATGCAATATTTAACATTATATGAGTTTAAGTCTTTTGCTGATACTTCTCCAGTATAAGCACCATCATTTTTAGAACTAACATTTTGTGATCCTAACGATATAGTTAAACTATTAAAATTGGCTATATTTATAAATGTAGGACATAATATTAATTTACTATTAGTTTTAATATTATTTAATTTTCCTAAGTAATCTAAAAATTCATTTTTATCTAAATTACTTTTATTATTTAAAGCAACTATCATTAAAATTTCTCCTTTATGTTTTTTACTATTTTAGAAATAAGACCAAATCTATTTTCTTCTTGTTTTTCTTTGATGGCTCTTTTATATACTGCTAACACTCGTTCAGCATAATATTTAGAACTATATGTGTCTGACTTAATTCTTGCTTGTTTATCAAATTTTTCTAATTCTTTTTTGTTTTTATATAACCTTAATATTTGATTTCTATATTCTTCTTCTGTTTCAAATAGAAGCCCATCTAGTTCTTCATCTATCATACTTTGAAATGCTTCATCTTTCATACATACGGGTACTATATTAGAAGCCATTGCTTCTATAACAGTTAGACCTTGTGTTTCTGTTTTTGATGCTGTTGTAAAAACATTTGCTATATGATAATAATATGGAGTGTCTTCCCATTTTGTTTTTCCTGTAAATATTACATTATTTTCTATGTTTAATGATTTACTATATTCTTCATATTTTTCTTTATCTGGTCCATCACCTACTATAATTAGTTTTATATTCTTATGTTTTTTTACTAATTCTTTGTGATTTTTAATCAGAAATTCAATGTTTTTTTCTTCTGCTAATCTACCTACAAATAATAATATAAAATCATTTTTATCAAGTTTTAAATATTTTTTTAATTCTTGAAGTTTCTTTTGATCTATATTTTCTTTATAAAAACGTTCTACTTCTATTCCTGTTGGGATAATATTAATATTTTTTTCAAATTTGTATTTTTCTTTAAATAATTTATATATTTTATTTGTAGGAACTATTAATTCTGTAGCAGTAGTATCACAATAAAATTTTGTTAAATATTCTATTAATTTTTTACTAGATTTATCAAAATAACCTTTTGTTATATAGTAGATATAATCTTCATACATAGTATGATATGTATGAACTAATGGTATATTGTATTGTTTAGCTAAAATTCTTGCGAATGTTCCTATAGCAAACTCTGTTTGTGAATGAATTACATCTAATTTCCAACTTTTTATTTTATTAACCGCTCTTACTGGATAAATACTTGTAAATCTAGAATCATAAATACCTGTTGGTATTCCTGGTACTTTTAATATTCTTTCTTTTTCATCATATTCATATTTAAAGCTTTCTAAGTTAGCTGTAACTACATATACTTCATGTCCTTGTTTTTCTAATGCTTTTTTTAACATTACTTCGCTAGTTACTAAACCACTAATATATGGTGTATATGCTTCTGAAAAAATACCTATACGCATTATTTCACCTTCTTTTCAAAGTTAAACACTAAGGCTCCTAAAATTACGCCTAAGTAGTATGTAATAAATCTCCATAATAATAGTACTGCAGATAATGTTGATGTAGATATAAAATTACCAAAAAATCTAGTAAATCCATATTCAATACCACCACTAGCACCTGGGATTGGAACAAATCCTCCTATTATATATACATATGCTGAAGCAGTTATGGTGTTATTAATAGTTAAACTAGTAAAATCTCCCATACTATATAATATAAACATTGGTACAACATATAAACATAATAAACTTATTATATTTAATAGTACTCCACCTATAAATAATTTTTTTCTTTTTCTTAATTCTTTGAATCCTTCATGATAGTCAGAAAATTTTTGTTTTATATCATCTTCATCAACTTTCATTTTTAATTTTTTCATTATTTTTATACTCATACTACTTAGTTTATTAGTTACTCTTTTGCTTCGAGATATTAATACTAATATTACTACTACAAATACATTAATAATAAATCCTAATAATACCAAAATTTGTAGTAATCTTACTTTTGGAAATATCGGAAATAAAAAATTATTAATCACTGCAATGGTTCCACATATTACTAAAGCTATTTGATAAAAAATAAAACTTTGTATTGTTTGATTTGTAGCTTTAGCTAGTGGTATATCGTGTTCTTTTAACATATATATTTCCATAGGTTGTCCACCTGTTGAGAAAGGTGTTACTCCATTAAAAAACTGAGTAATTATATTATGTTTTATCGCTTCTTTTAAACTTAATTTTTCTTTGTCATTAGTTATTTTGTAATTAACATAGCCTTTTATAATAATAAATAAGAAATAAAAGATGATAGATATTAAGATATATTTGATATCTATTTTTCTAAATATTTTTACTATATCATTAAAATCATCTTTTAATACTATATATAATACAATACTAGTAATAATTAATAATAAAAATGTATTTTTCTTTATATTCTTAATTATATTCATGATATCATCCTCTGACTGTTTTCTTTTTCCTCTCTATCTTTTAAATACATGATTCTTCCATTATTATCACCTAAGCAAATAAATCCTTTTTCTATTAAATTATTTTGCATATTAATATCTTCAGGTAATACAGTGATATTTACTTCTTCTACTTTAGAATTACTAAAAGCATATTCTGAAGCTAATAAAGGTAATTTTCTTTTTTTAGACTTATTTGTAATATCATAAGGAAATATATTACACCATCCTCTATCTTCTTCTATTTGTACAAAACAACAATCTGTTATTTTTCCTTCTTTTTCTGTAAATATAATATCTTCTTTTATAATTTCTGTTTTTCTTTTGTCAAGATATTTTTCTTTTGGAATTGATCTTATATTTTTAATACTATCAACTATTCCTTTTAAATTATTATTTTTTTCGAAAGAAGATAACATATTAAGATGGTTATCATTATAAGGATCTAATAAGAAAAACCTTTCTATACTCAAGTTAATCACCTACTAATTATTATTTTATTATTTCAAGTCCTGGTAATTTTTTACCTTCTAAATATTCAAGTGTTGCGCCTCCACCTGTTGAGGCATGGTATACTTTGTCTTTATATCCTCCAGTAGTAGCGGCAGCAACAATGTCGCCTCCACCTAGTATTGTTTTAATATTATTGTGTGTTAGGTATTTTAATATATCATTTGTTCCTTTTTTATATTTATCAAATTCATAAACTCCTAAAGGTCCATTCCACATTACAATAGCTGCTTCTTTTAAAGTATCTTCAAATAATTTAATAGTATCTTTTCCAATATCTAAACCCATTTCATTAGAAGATATATTATTAATATTTTTAATTCTATAATTCTCTTCATTTGTATATTCATTAGCTACTGCGAAATCTTTAGGTAATATTATTTTATTAGAATATTTATCAATTATTTTTTTACAAAAATCTATATTTTCTTCATCTAAAATTGATTTACCTATTTCATAATTCTCAGCCTTTAAAAATGTAAAAGCCATTCCACCACCAATTAGAATTTTATCTGCCTTTTCGATTAAGTTTTCTATAACACCAATTTTATCTGATACTTTAGCTCCACCTAAAATAACTATAAATGGATGTTTAGGATTATCTAATTCTTTTAAAATATTAAGCTCTTTTTCCACTAAAAAACCAATGGCTGATGGTAAATATGTAGCTATTCCTACATTAGATGCATGAGCTCTATGAATTGTACCAAATGCATCATTTATGAATACGTCTCCTAAACTTGCCCAATATTTACCTAAATCTTTATCGTTTGAACTCTCTTTTTTACCATCTAAATCTTCATATCTTGTATTTTGAATTAATAGTAATTCTCCTTCTTCCATACTATTAATAGTATCTTCTAGTTCTTCACCTCTAGTTTCTTCACTAAATAATACATCTTGTTTTAAAAGTTCTGCTAATCTTTTAGCTACTATTTCTAAATTATTTTTCTTTAAATCAGCTTCTTCTTTTATTCTTCCTAAATGTGATAAAAGAATAACTTTTGAATCTTTATCTAAACAATATTTAATAGTTTCTAATGCTCCTTTTATTCTAGTATCATCTACTATTTTTCCGTCTTTAATAGGAACATTGAAATCACATCTTATTATTACTTTTTTACCTTCTATATTTAAATCTCTTATTGTTTTCATGGATAATTCTCCTATCTATTTAAATTATAGCATTTTTCTATACAAAAAAAAAGGATTTCTCCTTTTTATTTATTCATTAAATACTTGGCTGTTCTTACCATTTGAGCAGTATAACTCATTTCATTATCATACCAAGCTACTATTTTAACAAGTTGGCGTCCATCTACTTCTAATACGTTAGTAGAAAGTCCATCTACTAATGATCCACAACGTCTTCCTATTATATCACTTGATACTATTGGATCCATTGTAAATTCTAGTGTTTCGTTAGTATGAGTTTTTAATACTTCGTTAATTTCTTCTTTTGTAGTATTCTTTTTTAACTCTAGTGTTAGATCTATAACTGATCCAGTTGGAACTGGTACACGCATAGCTATTCCATCTAATTTACCTGCTAGTTGTGGACATACAAGACCTATTGCAGAAGCTGCTCCAGTTGATGCTGGAACTATATTAGCTGCACATGCTCTACCACGACGTGCTAAATGTCCCTTTGGATGTGCTATATCAAGTGAAGCCTGATCATTTGTATAAGCATGGACTGTAGTCATATATCCTTTTACTATTCCAAATTCTTTATCAATCACATCTACTACTGGGGCTAAACAGTTTGTAGTACAACTTGCAGCGCTTATAATCTGTTCATCACCTTTTAATATTTTATGATTAACATTATATACAATAGTTTTAATATCTCCTTTTGCTGGAGCAGAAATAATAACATGCTTTGCTCCGGCATCTATGTGAGCCATAGCATCTTCTGCTTTTGTAAATCTACCAGTACATTCAAATACTACATCAATATCTAAATCTTTCCATGGTAATTTATTTGGTTCTTTTTCAGCATATACTTTTATATGTCTTTTATTAATTATAATTGAATCTTCATTAGCACTTATTTCATCTATTCTATAATTTCTATGATTAGTATCATATTTTAATAAATATGCTAATTGTTCTGCATCTGTTAAATCGTTAATAGCGACTACTTCAAATTCAGGATTTTCTTCCATTAATCTAAAACAAAGTCTTCCAATTCTTCCAAACCCATTAATTGCGACTCTTATCATTTAATCATCTCCTATTATAATTATATATTTATATTATGTTTCTTTCAAGAAAAAATATTATTTTAAAAAAACATCTAATTAGATGTTTTTATTCATGGAAATAACTTCCTCCAATAAATTCTCTTATTATTGCTTCTTCTGGAATAGCATCAGCTGAAATTGGTAGGAATAATCTTAAAAAGTTTAATAATCTTTTAGCGTCTTCATAATATGGTGAATCTGCTTCTACTGAATATAGTAATGGTTCTACATATGTTTTTAATACTCCTATTTCATATATTGCAGCAGTATTTATTATAGCATCATTATCATCTTGGTATGGGAATATCCATTTTTCTTCACCATCTCTTACACTAGACCATTGTGATAAAGTTCTTTCAACAGGATAACTTCTAGTTCTATTATCTCTTATTATTCTTCTTAATAATCTACTATCACTTGTTGAAATACGATTATGATTGTCTATATTTAATTCTGTTAGTGGTGAAATATAAATTTTATATATTTTATCTCTAGGAGCATTTTTTGTTATTCTATCATCTAAGGCATGTATACCTTCTATTATTAAAATATCATTTTCTCCTATTTGCATTTCATCTTTAAATTCTTTTTCACCTAATGCGAAATTATATGTTGGTACAGTAATTTTTTCTCCTTTTAGTAATGCATTTATTTGTGTATCTAGTAGTTTTAAATCTATTGCTTCTAAGCTTTCAAAATCATATTTACCATCTGCTTTTTTAGGTGTTTTTTCTCTTTCTAAGAAGTAATCATCCATACTTAGTGTTTTTGGATGTAAACCAAAACTTTGTAAATACATTGATAATTTTCTTGATGTAGTTGTCTTCCCTGATGATGATGGTCCAGCAAGTAAAACTACTTTTAATCTATTTCTTTTGTCATTAATATCTTTTGCCACTCTTAATAGTCTTCCACTTTGTAGTGTTTCATCTATTTTAATTAAATCATTAATTTTACCACTGGATACAACTCTATTTAAATCAGTAGAGTTTTCTATATTCATTAATTTTGCCCATTCTCTGTATTCATTATAGACATCAAACATATCTTGATGATGTTTATATTTAGGTATTTTATCATTTTCATATACAGTTGGAAATCTTAATACAAATCCATATGGTTTTATGTATGTTAAATCAAAATCTTTTGCAAGTCCTGTAGATGTAGGCATTAAGTTATAGAAGAAATTATACATATTACCTAGTCTATATAAAGTAATATAATTATTTGTATTATATTTCATAGTATTAGCTTTTACTTCATCACCTATTTCTTTGAAGTAATTTATTGCTTCTAATCTATCTACTGTTAATTTAGTAATAGGCATGTCTTTTTTGATTATTTCTTTCATTTCTTTTTTTATACTATCTAGTTTTTCTTCTGTTAATTTAAAATTAGTAATAAAATACACACCTTTATCTATAGAATATTGAACTGTGGCATTTGCACTTTTACCGTACAATTTTTTTATTACATATAAAAGCATAAATGTTAATGCATTAACATGAGCTCTGTTACCTTCAGGTGTAGTTAAATCTAAAAATTCAACTTTACAATTATCTTTTAATTGATATGAGAGATTTCTTAAACGATTATCTACTCTCGCAAGTAAGATTGGATATTTATAATTTTCTTCATGTTCAGAGTAAATTTCTTGAAGAGTAACATTTTTTGTATAACTATATGATTTATCATTAATTATAACTTCAATAGTATCATTCATTTTACCACTCCCTATTCTTATAATTTAGTATAACATATTTTGTCTAAATATAATATGAATAAATTAATTATTTGACACTATACTATATTATAGGTGATTTTTATGAATTTAATTCCAATTGTTTTAGATAAAGAAGATGATGGAGAAAGAAGTTATGATATTTATTCTAGATTATTAAAAAACAGAATTGTTTTTATAACTGGAGAAATAGATGATAGTTTAAGTAATTCTGTTGTAGCACAATTGTTATATTTAGATTCTATTTCACATGAAGATATTTCTTTATATATTAATTCTCCAGGTGGAAGTGTTACATCAGGTTTAGCTATTTATGATACTATGAATTTTGTTAAAAGTGATGTTAATACTATTTGTTATGGAATATGTGCTAGTATGGCTGCTGTAATTTTATCTAGTGGTAAAAAAGATAAAAGATTTATTTTAAAAAATGCTGATGTTATGATTCATCAAGTATTAGGTAAATCTGAAGGACAGGCTAGTGACATAAAAATTGCGACAGATAGGATATTAGATTTAAAAGATAGGTTAAATACTATATTATCAAAAAATACTAAGAAGAATATTAAAACTATTGAAAAGGATACAGATAGAGATAATTACTTAAATGCTAAAGAAGCAATTGAATATGGTCTTGTAGATAAAATAATATAAAAAAATATCTAAATATAGATATTTTTTACTTTTCTTTTGTAAATGTAATATATGTACCAGTATTCATATTAGCTACATCTAATATCTTATTATCATCTACTATAAATCCAAACCATGGTACTTGTGGTTTTGCTATTGTCATTTCTTTTCCGTTTAATACGTATTTATCATATGTAATATCTACAACTACAAAATTACTCTTTGAATATTGAACATTTCTAGATATTACACCTTCAATTTCTTCTTGTGTTACTCCATAATTCGATAATTCTGTAGTGATGTGTTTTATAGCATCTTCTCCAATATAGAATTTATATGTTCCAGAATAATAATTATTTTTATCTCCTGGTGTTTTATACCAATCAATTCTATCACTAGTAAATATAGCTTGGGAATTATCTGAAGCTTTCCATGTTGTATTTTCTAATAAATTATTTTTTGTATTTGATAATACTAAATTTAGTATAAATCCAATTACTATTATAACTAAAATTGATCCACCTATAATTAATCCTGTAATTAGTCCTATATTACTTTTTTTAGGTGTTTCTTTCTTTTCAACATTACTTTTTTTTGTTCCACATTCAGCACAAAATTGTTCATTATCTTTGATTTCTTTTCCACAATTCTTACAAAACATTTTTTAATCTCCTTTATTCATTTTTCTAAATCCATCTGCTAACTCTTTTAGTTTTCTTAATCTATGATTTAAACCTGATTTAGTTATGGATTTATTTGTTTCTAATGAAATTATTTCTGCAAGTTCTTTTAAAGATGCTTCAGGGTATTTTTTACGATAATTAAGTACTTCTTTTACTTTATCATCTAATAAAACTACTCCATCATTTTTTTCAATTACATCAATATCTTCTAATTGTGCAGTAGCTGTTTCTATTATTTTATCCATATTTGCTTGTTCACAATTATTTAATCTATTTGTTTTATTCTTTTTATCACGATATACTCTTACATCTTCATAATACATTACGGCTTTGTTTGCACCTAATATTTTTAAAAAGTCACTTATTTTTTCTGCTTCTTTTATATATATCATATATCCTTTATCTCTATTTAATATTTTAGCATTCAGATCAAAAAGATTTAATAATTTTTGGACAAATACTGATTCTTCTGGTCTACTCATTAATAGTTCCATATGATATCTTGATTTCTTAGGATCATTAATACTACCTACACCATTAAATACTCCTCTTAGGTAACCTCTTATTTCTTCATTACCTCCAACTATATAGTTTGGTACTGTATCTAAATAATTATTATTATCATCAACTATCCCTAATGTTTTTAAAATGGTGTTAGTATTTTCAGATATTGTGATTTGATATAAATTTTTTTTACTAAAATTTAAATTTTCTATTATTTTTACTGTAGGTTTAATATCATAAATATCTTTAATTGTATTTGTTACTCTCTCTACAATAAAATTATTTTCTGTAGTCATTGTTATTTTATCTTTGGAAATATCACCATTATTTCTTATATATCCTGATAATTCAGCAATAAGTTCTGATTTGTTACTATTAATGTTTGATATTTCTTCTTTTATGCTAACGGTATAAGACATTTTATTTTCTCATTAAATATGAAAAGATAACTGAACTTAATTTTAGACTATCATGTTTTAATGTATTATCTTCATCAATAATCATTAGATCATCTTCAATTAGTTCTACCCCAATTTTTTTAATTTCATCATAATCAATTAAAACTGGATCTTTCTGTTCTTCTGTTTCATATTTTTTTGCCATAGTTTCTGATATTTTTGTATTACTTGCAATGACTACATCTACTTTTCGTTTATCTAAATATCTATTAATTAATTTTATATGATCTCCTACGGTAAATCCATCTGTTTCACCTGGTTGAGTAACAATGTTAGATAAATACATTATAGGAGCTTTTGCTTCATTTAAAACTTTTTTTACTTCTTTACAGATTATATTTGGTAGTACACTTGTATATAAACTACCCATACTGAATATTATTAAATCTGCTTTTTTTATTTCGTTTAATACTTGAGGTAAAACTTTAGGTTCATGTTTATAATATATTTTTTCTATTTTTTTAGGCCACATAGTAATTTCTTCTTCACCCTCTACAATATGACCATTAATATCTTTACCCATTAAAGTTAAATCAGAATCTTCTGATATAGGTAATACTTTATGACGTACATCTAGTAGTTTACTTAAATGTTTAATGGAGTCTGTTAAACTACCAGTAATATCTAACATAGCTGTTAGGATTAAATTTCCTACTGCATGACCATCTAAATCACTTGATGTTTTAAATCTATAGGACATCATATCTTTAATTGCTTCATCTGTTTGACTTAGATTAGTAACTACTTTTCTTATATCACCTACTGCTGGTGTATGAAATTCTTCTCTTAATCTACCAGTTGATCTACCATTATCTGATACTGTGATAACTGCAGTTATATCTACCGGAAAATCTTTTAATCCTCTAAGAAGGAAACTCATTCCTGTTCCTCCACCCATTACTACTACTTTTTTATACATACTTCCTCCTACTTTTCTAAGAATATTTTCTCCTCCTTGTATAGTTTATTACTTTTTATATTCTTAAAAAGTAAATATATTCCAACTATACAAGAAATAATTGAAACTATTTGAGCTTGTTTTATATTACCAATTAATAAAGAATCACTTCTAAATGTTTCTATTATAAATCTCTCTATTCCATACCATATAAAATATATTCCTGTTAATTGTCCTACTTTTAGTGTTTTTATTTTTCTTATTAGAAGTAATACTATAAATCCTAATAATGATAATACTGATTCATATAAGAATGTTGGTTCTCTATAAAAGCCATCTATATACATTCCATTAATAATGAATCTAGGTAAATGAAGATTTTTTAAAAAGTTTAAAGTTACTATTCTTCCATAAGCTTCGCCGTTGAAAAAGTTGCCCCATCTACCAATACTTTGAGCAATTATTACTCCTACTACTAGTATATCTAATATAAGAAGAAAATTCACGTTTTTTTTCTTACAATATATAAATAAAAATATAAGAGTTGCGATTATTCCTCCATGTATGGCTAGTCCACCATTCCATATTTGTATTATTTCAATTGGATTTGATAAATAATACTCTAAATTAAATAATACGTAGTAAATTCTTGCTCCTAAAATACCTATTATTATTCCATAGAATAATAAATCTGTTAATTCATCAATACTATTTTCTTTCTTTTTATATTCTTTTATTATTATAAATAAAGCTACTAAGACTCCTATAAAAATAAAGAAAGAATACCACTTTACTTTTATAAATCCAAATTCAAATAAAGTACTATTCATATTTCTTTACCTTTCCAATAATTTTTTTTATTATTCTGTCCATTATAAAATTAATTACTGATAGTAATATTGCGACTAATAATGCGATCCAAATATCATATAATTGAAAATGCTTTCCTAATATCCAATCTACTAATTTTAAAATAAATAAGTTTATAAATGGATAAAATAATCCTAAAGTTATTCCTGTAATTGGAATAGTCAAAGTTACAAGTATTGGTTTAATTGTTTTATTTAATATATATATTATTAATACAATAATTGCTGACCATATAATTAAATGATTATTGTCTATATAAATTGATGAAAAGAAACTAGTAACTCCTATAAAAACTATAGTGTATCCTATCATATGAATTAACCAATCAAATAATCTATTAATTCTTAATTTGTTTTTATCTTTAATTACTAGTTGCATTATCTCACCTCTATAGTATTTTCTTTAAAAACTGTCCTGTGTAAGATTCTTTCACTTTAGATACTTCTTCTGGAGTACCGCAAGCTACTAAAGTACCACCTAAATCTCCCCCCTCAGGACCTAAGTCTATAATGTAGTCTGCTGTTTTAATAACATCTAAGTTATGTTCTATTACTACTACTGTGTTTTTATTATCTACCATTTTTTGTAAAATTGCAAGTAAACGCTTAATATCATCAGTATGTAATCCTGTCGTTGGTTCATCTAAGACATAAAGTGTTTTCCCTGTTGATATTTTTTGTAGTTCCTTTGCTAGTTTAACACGTTCTGCTTCTCCACCTGATAGTGTTGGAGCACTTTGTCCTAGTTTAATGTAGCCAAGTCCTACATCTTCAATTACTTGTAGTTTTCTTTTTATTTTTGGAACATTTTCAAAGAATTCTAAAGCTTCAGTAACACGCATATCTAAAATATCTGCAATATTTTTACCTTTGTATCTTATATTTAATGTATCTGTATTATACCTTGTACCATGACATACTTCACAAGGAACATAAACATCTGGTAGGAAATGCATTTCTATTTTCTTAACACCATCACCACGACAAGCTTCACATCTTCCACCTTTTACATTGAATGAGAATCTGTTTTTTTCAAATCCATGCATCTTAGCTTCTTTTGTTGTTGTGAATAATTCACGTATATCATCAAATACACCTGTATAAGTAGCTGGATTACTTCTTGGAGTTCTTCCTATTGGATTTTGTGATATAGCTACTATTTTATCTATATTATCTGTTCCTAGTATTTTATCATGCTTACCAGGTTTTTCTTTTGAGTTATAAATTTTTTTAGATAATGCTTTTACAAGTATTTCGTTTACTAAAGATGATTTACCACTACCACTTACTCCTGTTACACAAGTAAATGTACCTAAAGGTATGTCTACATCTATATTTTTTAAGTTATTTTCTTTAGCTCCTTTAATTTTTAGATATTTTTTCAAACCTTTTCTTCTTGTTTTTGGAACTTCAATACATAATTTTCCACTTAAATATTGTCCTGTTATACTATCTTTATTTTTCATTACTTCTTCTGGAGTACCGGCTGCTACTACATAACCACCTTTATCTCCAGCACCTGGACCAATATCTACTAAGTAGTCACTAGCAAGCATTGTATCAGTATCATGTTCTACTACTATTAATGTATTTCCTAAATCTCTCATTTCAAGTAATGATTTAATTAGTTTTTCATTATCTCTTTGATGAAGCCCAATACTAGGTTCATCTAATACATATAAAACTCCACTTAATCTTGAACCTATTTGAGTAGCTAATCTAATACGTTGTGCTTCTCCACCAGATAAAGAACCTGCATTTCTACTTAATGTAAGATAACCTAATCCAACATTTTCTAAGAAGTGTAGTCTATCTAGAATTTCTTTTATTACTAATTTTGCAATTTCTTCTTTTTCTTTTGATAATTTTAAGTTTTCAAAGAATGGTATTAAATCTTTAATAGACATTTCTGTCACTTCAAAGATATTCTTTTTACCTAATTTAACTTGTAGGACATCCCAATTAAGTCTAGCACCATGACATGTATCACAAGTGTGATCTACCATATAGTTATCTAGCCATTCTCTTATCCAAGTTGATGTTGTATCCATATGACGGCGTTCTAATCTATTAACTATTCCTTCATAGAAATCTATTTTATCTCTTTTAATACCACCACGTGTTGAATAATTAATTCTTATAGGTTCATCACTACCATATAAAATTAAATCTTTTGCTTTATTAGATAATTTTTTCCAAGGAGAAGTCATATCAATCTTATAATGTTTGCATAAGCATTCTAATTCCATAAATTCTATTGCTTCAGGATCATCTGTAAGAGTTTTAATACAACCATCTCTTAATGATTTAGTCTCATCTGGAATTAATAAATCTACATCTATTTGTTGTTTTGAACCTAAACCTTTACAATCAGGACATGCTCCATATGGGGCATTGAAACTAAATAGTCTTGGTTCTAGTTCAGGTAATGAAAATTCACAATGAGGACAAGCAAATTGTTCTGAGAAAACTAATTCTTTAGCATTATCTCCTAATATACTTATTACTACTTTACCATGAGATAATTTAGTAGCTTGTTCAATTGATTCAAATAATCTACTTCTTGATTCTTCTTTTAATACAATTCTATCTATAACTACATCTATTTTATCTTTAGTATTTTTATCTAAATTAATCTCTTCTGATAAATCATACATTTCATCGTTAACTCTTACTCTTACAAATCCATCTTTTCTTAATTTTTCAAATAAATCTTTATGAGTACCTTTTTCTCCATGTACTACAGGTGACATTATAACCATCTTAGTACCAATAGGATATTCCATAATTTTATTAGTCATTTCTTCTACTGATTGACTAGTTATTGGAATATTATGATTAGGACAGTATGGAACTCCACAACGAGCAAAAACAAGTCTTAAATAATCATATATTTCAGTAACAGTACCTACGGTACTTCTTGGATTATTATTAGTAGTTTTTTGATCTATGGATATAGCAGGAGAAAGTCCTTCAATAGAGTCTACATCAGGTTTTTCTGAGTTCCCTAAAAATTGTCTAGCATAAGCAGATAAACTTTCTACATATCTTCTTTGTCCTTCAGCATAAATAGTATCGAACGCTAAAGAAGATTTACCAGAACCTGATAAACCTGTCATAACTATTAACTTATTTTTAGGTAATTCGATATTAATATTTTTTAAGTTATTTTCTCGTGCACCTTTAATTATAATTTTATCCATAGTAAACACCTCTTCGCATATTATATCATAAAAAAGAAAAATACTATATAAATAGTATTTACTTTTTTATTAAAAAAATAAAAGTTTTTTAGAAAATCTATGGTAGAAGAAATTCTTCTTCTATTTATTCTAATAGGAATACTATTGTTTAGATAGAAAAAAGCATCTGAAAATGATTTTTCAGATGCGCAACCCGAAAGGAAAGGCGTCTAGAACCAATCAGACTGTCCTCTCTATTTATAGAGTATTATAATTATTTACTTTTGTAAATTAAAATCTTTCTTTAAATATACATGACTTACATAGTTCTTCACACGGTTTTCTATCTCTAAAAGATTTTAATAAGTTTTGATATCTATCACTATTAATAATATCTTCTAAATTATCTTTATAGATATTACCTAAATCTATTACTCCATTAGAATCTAAGCAACATGGTACTACTGTGCCATCTACTAGAATAGCAATATGAGTATTTAGACCATAGCAATATCCATTACTTCTATAGTTATTAACAGTTGGCCAAATAAATTCGTTATCTTTATCCACATAAATTGTGGAAGAAATTTTTACATTATTTTCATTTTTTATTTTATTAACAGTTTCTGTGGATAAATTATAATAATCTTTTATTTTATCCACTATTTTTGTGGATTTTTCATCTAATTTATTATCTTTTAAAGTCCATAATCTATAAATTACTGTAGTATCCTTTGATAAGTATTTTATATTATCAAATATATCTTCTAAATAATTATCTTTATTATGTTCACAGTGTAGTGAGAAGTTTATTTTTTTTAAGTTTTTACATTTACCTAGTTCTTTAGCATACTTATTAAAAAGAGTTCCATTAGTAGTTAGATTTACTTTTAAATCATATTCATTTGCCTTATTAATAAATTCTATTATATCTTTATGTACTAGAGGTTCTCCTTTTACATGAAGATATATATAATCAGTAAATCCTTTTATCTTATTTAGAATTAAATCAAATTCATCTAAAGTCATATTCATACGAGGCTTTTTGACTTCACTACAGAAACTACAATTTAAATTACAATTATTAGTTATTTCTATATATATTTTTTTATATTTTTTCATATTAATTACTCTTCATTTCAAATAAGATATCACGTAATTCCATAGCTCTTTCGAAGTCTAAGTTTCGTGCTGCTTCTCTCATTTCTTGCTCAATTACTTCCATATTATGAGCTATTTCTTTCTTAGTTAATTTCTTAGTCTTAGTTTCTTTATTTAGATCAGTATTACTAATTACTTCTCTTATGTCTTTAATAATAGTTTTTGGAGTAATATTATGTTCTTCATTATATTTTTCTTGAATAGATCTACGACGAGCTGTTTCTTCTATTGCTTGCCTCATAGAGTCTGTTATTTTATCTCCATACATTATTACATGACCATTGGCATTTCTTGCACAACGTCCAGCTGTTTGGATTAAACTTCTAGTACTTCTTAAGAATCCTTCTTTATCAGCATCTAGGATGGCTATTAAACTTACTTCTGGGATATCTATACCTTCTCTTAATAAGTTAATACCTACGACACAGTCATATTTACCAGTTCTTAAATCATGTATTATTTGCATTCTTTCTAATGTTTTAACTTCGGTATGAAGATATGCTACTTTGATATCTAATTCTTTTAGATAATTAGTTAATTCTTCAGCCATACGAATAGTAAGTGTTGTGATAAGAACTCTTTCATTTTTCTTAATTCTATCGTTAATTTCACCTACTAAGTCATCTATTTGTCCTTCTGTTTTTCTAACTTCAATAGTTGGATCAAGTAATCCTGTAGGACGAATAATTTGTTCTACATATTTACCATGAGTATGTTCTAGTTCTAAATCACCTGGTGTTGCTGATACATAAATTACTTGATTTATTTTCTTTTCAAATTCATCATATTTTAATGGTCTATTATCTAATGCACTAGGTAATCTAAATCCATAATCAACTAGATTTTGTTTTCTTGATCTATCTCCATTATACATACCTCTTACTTGAGGAAGTGTTACATGGGATTCATCTACAACTAATAAATAATCGTCTGGGAAGAAATCCATTAATGTAGTTGGAGTTTCTCCAGGTAGACGACCTGCCATTGGTGCTGAATAGTTTTCTACTCCACTACAGAAACCTGTTTCTTCTAACATTTCTATATCATAATTGGTTCTTTGTTCTAATCGTTCTGCCGCTAATAATTTATTATTTTCTTTTAAGTATTTTAATCTATCTTGTAATTCTAATTTTATTCGTTCAATTCCAGCTTTTAGTTTTTCATCACTTGTTACGAAGTGACTTGCTGGGAATATAGAAACATTTTTAACATTCTTAGATACTACTCCAGTTAAAGCATCAATCTCACTTATTCTATCTATTTCATCACCAAAGAATTCTATACGATAACCACTTGCTCTTTGGTAAGCAGGAATTATTTCCAATACATCTCCTCTTACTCTAAATGTACCTCTTTTAAAATCTAAATCATTTCTTTCATATAACATATCTACTAGTTTTTGTAGAACTTCATTTCTTGAGATAGTTTCTCCCACTGTTAAAGTAATCATTTTATTTTTATATTCATCAACTTCTCCAATACCATAGATACAAGACACACTAGCTACTACTATGACATCACGTCTTGAAATCAATGCAGAAGTTGCAGCGTGACGAAGCTCATCTATTTCATCATTAATTGATGAATCTTTTTCTATATAAGTATCAGTAGATGGTACATATGCTTCTGGTTGATAATAATCGTAATAAGATACAAAGTATTCTACTCTATTATTAGGAAATAATTCTTTTAATTCACTATATAATTGTCCAGCTAAAGTTTTATTATGAGCAAGTACTAAAGTAGGTTTATTTACTTCTTTAATTACATTGGCAATAGTAAATGTTTTACCTGTTCCAGTAGCACCTAATAGGACCTGTTCCTTTGTACCTGAATTTAATCCAGCAACTAATTCTTTTATAGCTTTAGGTTGATCTCCACTAGGTTTATAATTAGATACAAGTTCAAAAGCCATGTAACCATCTCCTTTCTGTTCTTTATTTTAACACATTTTTTATATAATAAACATAAAAAAATGCAATAGAATATCTATTGCATTTTTGCGTTTGGTTAAAAATAATTTGTCTACTTAATTTTATACATTAATATCTACACCGTTCATACCATCATATACACCAACAGCATTACCGTTATATAAAAATACTCCACCGTATCCACCAAGATCTAGTGTATAGTTCTTGCTATTTAATAATGTTGTATTTTGCATTGCATGTTGATAACTTCCAAATACAGTTCCGCCTTTACTAACTTTGAATCCCATGTTGATTATTATGTCATTACCATTATCTGGTAATTTAACTGAGTTTCCTACACCATGACCATTAGGATCTGTTTTCCAATTGTTGAAGTATTCTGTTCCTGCAGTTGAATCTACATAAGCGTGTGTGTAACTTATTAAATTTACATTATACAGATACGTACCAATATTATCCCAGCTTCTAATTGTTGGACTTCCATGCCAAGTATTTAATAAACTCATCATACAGTAAGTTGGTAAACAAGCTTTTCCAATTTGTAATGTCTTAGCTGTTGTATGATTTACCTCAGAGTTTGGTGATATTCCTGGATTTAATAAAGGTAGTTGTGGTACATCATAAGTTTTAATTTCCACATCACTATTTATTAAATCTTCTTCTACAAACTCATCATACATGTCTCGAGTCATGATATTTAAATATCCTGCACCATAAAAATTTACTAAAAATTCATATTCTTCACGATTCAACTCTATACCATTTGGTGTAGTGTAGTAAACATCACCTAAAGCATATGTATTTTTAGTAATTCCAAAAACTGCAATTCCAGTAAATAGCACTAATAACAACTTCTTCATTTTCTTACCTCCTTTCTTTTATTTATTCTAACAAGTTAGAATAAAAAATAGGTAGAACTTATAAGTTTCTACCTATATTAAATTTTCTTTCAAAAAATTATTAATACTTTCTTTACAATCTGTTATGCCAGTTTGATAGCAGTGATATTTATTTTCAGTAAATAAATAATCATATATAAAATCTTCATTACTTAAGATCATAAGTTGGTTTAAATCTACAAAATAGTATATTTCAATTTTTTTATTATCTGCTTCTTTAACTGTTACATACGCTCCGTCTGCATAAACACCTTTTTCTTTTATTTTATTTATTATTAATTCTGGTGTTATTTCTACTTCTTTTGGTTCTTCTTTTTGAATAGTTTCTTGTGGTTTAGTTTCTTTTTTTGTTTTTTCTACTGGTTGAGGTTTAATAGGCACTTCTTTTATAGTTGGTTCTTCAGGTTTAGTTGGTTCTTCAGGTTTAGTTGGTTCTTCAGATTTAGTTGGTTCTTCAACTTTAGCCAATTCTTCTGTTTTTGTTTCTTCTTCTATTTTTTCTATTTCATTTGCATTTGTATTAAAGAATACTTTTGTATTTACTAAATCTTTATGAAATTTTAATTTTATAGTTTCTTTTTGATTGTCATTATATGTTATTTCTAGATAACTATTATTTACTATTTTATTAGTTTTAAATCCAGTAAGTTTTTCTGAATATCCAGATGAAGTCATAAGAGTTAAATTATCTATATCTTTGTTTTCTAATATTATTTTTTGTTTATTATTATCTTTAACATATAGTTTTATATTTTTTATTTCTATGTCTTCATTATAATTTAATTTACTTAATTTAATATAACTTTTTTGTTTAGTAGTAATAAATATTCCATCTTTGGTATAAAATGAATTACTACTACCACTTATTGTATATACTTTGATTGAATTATATGAATTTATAAAATAATATGATAAGAAGGTTAATAAGAGAATTAATATGATAATAGTAAAAATTATAAAACTGCGTTTTAATTTTTTTGATTTTTTATTACTGTCATCAATAATACTTAAGGTTGATTGTTCTAGTGTTTCTACTGAATTGTCTAATAGTCTTTCTCCATATAATAGTTCATTTATTGATACGTCAAATAGTTCACTTAGTTTTAATAATGTAAATGAATCTGGTATTGTTTCTCCTCTTTCCCATTTAGATACTGCTTGTCTAGTTATTGGAATCATTTCCGCTAATTGATATTGACTTAATCCTTTTTCTGTTCTTAATTTAAAAATAAATTTACCTATCTTATTATTCATATTATTTCACCTAATAGTAATTATAATTATTGTATTAATTTTCTAAAATCTACTAGTGGTTTACATTGTAAATAAAAAAAAGAATAGTTTAACTATTCTTTTATCTATTTGACCAGCTTCCAGGGAAATTAATTAAATTACCTGGATTTATTAATCTATTAGTGTATGCATTATAACTACATCCACCATTTTTCCAGTGACAGTTAGCTATTTCTAGGTGTAAGTGTTCTCCTGTTGAACATCCTGTAGTACCCATATATCCAATTACTGAGTCTTTAGATACATATTGACCTACCCATACATTACCATAACTGCTTAAGTGAACATATGATGAATATATATAGCTTCCATTATAGTTATGTTTTACAACTACTATTTTAGCATTACCATTACACCAATAACCCATACTACTACACCAATAACTTGTAGTACAAGCATCTGTATATATGGCATGAACTACTCCAGCAGCAATTGGGTGAATAGCAATGTTTTTATTTCCACTGCTTAAGTCATAACCCATGTGGCCTCCCCACATACCGCGTACTACATATCCATAATCAATTGGTCTTGAGAAGAACCCTACACTAGGGAGTGAACTTCCTGATGCTTGAGATACACGATATTCACATTTTTGAATATCTTCTGATGCACCACAACCTAGACTTTTATAATATCTAACACTTTCTTTTGCTGAACTAATTTGATCTTGAATAGATGGCATACTTTCTCTTATTGAAGCGGAATCTGCTTCTATTCTTGCTTGTTCAGTTTTTAATTCTGATTTTAAGCCTTTTAGTTCTTCTTCTTTTTGTGCTAATTCTTTTTGTTTTTCTTGATTCTTTTTAATTAATTGTTCTAACTCAGTCATTATATTATCATTGTATTCTGTCAATTGTTCTACAATTGATAATCTATAAACCATGTCAGTAATGTCTGTTGCTCCAAAAGCATATTCTAAGTATGAATTTTCTCCGTTTGATACTTGATAATAAGAAATTATACTTTTGCTTTCTTCACTTTTTCTTTTTATTTCTGCTTCACTTTCTTCTATTTCTTTTTGTAATGTTTCTATTTCAGTTTCTGCAGCTTCTATTTGTCCTTCTATTTCATTAATTTTCTTAATAATTTCTTGTACTTCTGCTTCATTTTTTGCTAGATTAGCTTTTTTTGTTTCTAATTCTTGTGTATATCTTGAAACTTCTGCTTCAAATTCTTGGATTGTTTTTGCACTAGTATCTGCTGGTAGTGCGACAGAAGCTACTAGTGTTACTATAATTGAAGCACCTATTAATAAACGATTCTTCACTAAATTTTTAAATATCTTCTAACGGCACTAGCACTACCTATCATACCTACTAAAATACCAATACCTATTACAATAAGTGATGTTTGATATATAAATGGTTCTGGTAATATTAATTGTATTAATCTTGAATATAAGTATCCATCAAAATGCTTATAGAATGCTAAATATCCATAAGTTGTGATTAATACAGGAATTATTGAACCAAATAATCCTAAAATCATACCTTCTATTATAAATGGTAATTTTATTGTGATATTACTTGCTCCTACTAATCTCATGATTCCTATTTCTCTACGTCTTGCTGATATAGTTAATTTTATTGTGTTTATTATTAAGAATACAGTTACAATTACTAGAGCAATTACTATACCATATGTTACTTTTTCTACTGATGAGAAAGCTGACACCATCTTGTCTACCATACCTTCTCCATATCTTACTGTTGATACTTTATCAATATTTTCTATTTTTTCTGCTGTTTTTCTAATCTTTTCTACATTTTTTACTTTAACTTGAAATGTATCTTTTAATGGTGATTCATCATCTTCCCATGTATCTAATACTGTTTTAAACACTTCACTTTCTTCTTGCATTTTTGCTTTTACTTCTTGTTTTGTTTGATATGTATATTTATCTACATTTTTAATTGCTTTTATTTCTTCTTCTATTACTTCTACATCTTCTTCCTTAGCATCATTATCTACAAATACAACAATTGTCATATCTTTTTCAATTTCTTGAGTAAAATTTTGTACATTGAAGGATGCAATTATGGCAACTGCCACAATAATTAAAGTAATTGTGATACATGAAATAGAAGCTAATGATAGAGAAAAATTTCTTATTACACTTTTAATAGCGTCTCTAACGCTTCTTCCCAACATTCTTAATGGCTTCATTCTGCATACGTTCCTTTCTGTTTAAATTTTACTAAGTGTCCATCTTTTAAAGTAATAACTTGTTTCTTCATCTTATTTACTATTTCTTTGTCATGTGTTGCCATGATAATAGTAGTCCCTCTTGATTTATTAATACTTTCTAAGACTTTCATAATTTCTAAACTTTTTTCTGGATCTAAGTTTCCAGTAGGTTCATCGCATAGAAGTAATTTTGGATCATTAACGATAGCTCTTGCAATCGCTACACGTTGTTGTTCTCCACCTGATAGATTATCAGGATATTCATGTACTTTATTTTTTAATCCTACATCTTCTAAGGCCTTTAATACTTTAATTCTTATTACATCTTTTTTTTCTCCAATACACTCCAATGCAAAAGCTACGTTTTCATATACTGTAAGTTTTGGTAATAATCTATAATCTTGAAATACAATTCCTAATTTTCTTCTTAATTTATATACCTTCTTATTCTTTAATTTAGCAACATCAAGTCCTCCAACTATGACTTGTCCTTTAGTTGGTTTTTCTTCTCTGTATAGTAATTTAATGAATGTAGATTTACCACTACCTGATCCACCAATTACAAATACAAATGATCCTTTTTCTATTGCTAAGTTTAAATCATAGATGGCTGTTACTCCATTTTTATATTTTTTTTCTACGTTTTTAACTCTAATTAAGTCCATCTATTCTATTCACCACCTTAACTATTATATTATAACATACTTTATGACACTAAAAAAAGAGGTATAATACCTCTTTTTACATTATTTTGCACCTTTAACTTGATATGAGTCTGTTACTACAAAGAAAACATCTTTATCTATACTTTTTATTCCTTCTGTTACTCTATAATATTCTCTTGTAGGAATTACTGTTAACATTACTCTTTTTTTATCTTGTAGGTATCCTCCTTTTACATCAAATGTAGTAACAGTATGACGTAAATTTTCTATGATATATTCTTTTACTTCTTGTTCTTTTTCTGTGATTATATAAAATGCTTTGTTTTTAGATATTCCCAATAATACTTTATCTGTAATTATACTATAAATATATAAGAATATTACTGCATATAAGGCATTAGTAAATCCAAAGAAAATAGCTCCTATTATGATAATTATAAAGTTCATAACAAAACTTGTTTTAGCTACTGATATTTTAAATTTTTCATATAGTATTTGTGATATAGTAGGAAGTCCTCCACTACTATAACCACTTTTATACATCAAACCATTTGCTACACCTGCTAAAACTCCTGCAAATAACACTATTAATAATGTATCTGATGTATCTATATATACATTTTCTACTATTTTTGCTGTTATTTCTACTACTAGTGGATATGATAGACTAGCTATTATAGTACCGGTTGTTCTTTCTGCTCCTAAATACATAAATCCTAATATTGAACATATTGAGGAAATTATAAACATCATAATAGCTGGATTAATATTATATAAATAGTATGTAATAGTTGCAATACTACTAGTTCCTCCGGCTACTATACTTAGTGGTAATAAGAATAAATTATATACAAGGGCACTTATTACTAATGATATTGATATTAATATTATTCTATATATTTTATTTTGTTTAAAAATTATATTCTTCATTTTATTACTCACCTCCAAATACTTCATATGTATCTGTAATTATATAAAAAGCATTTTTATCTATTTTTCTTATACCATCTCTTAATAGATAATAATTTTTTGTAGGTAATACAGCCATTAATACATTTTCATTTTCTCTTGTATATCCACCTTTTCCTCTAAAAACAGTTACTCCATGTCCCATTTTCTTTATAATATAATCTTTTACTTCTTTTTCTTTATCTGTTACTATCAAAAACATTTTACTATCAGATATACCTAAAACTATTTTATCTGAAATAAAACTTATTATGTATAAAATTAATATTGAATACATCATATGATTTATTCCAAAAAATACTCCTGATAATAAAACTATTAAACCATCACTTAATAGCATGCTTTTTCCTAATGTTGTTTTAAAATATTTGGATATTATTTGATTTATAATATCTGTTCCTCCTGTAGTAAATCCTGCTCTGAATATTAAACCTGCTCCTAATCCATAAATAATTCCACCACTTATTGCGGATAATAATAAATTCGATGTATCTATTTGTAACCAAACATTTATATTTTCTGTTATTCTTACAAATATTGGAAATAGTATAGATCCGAATATAGTTGCTTTTGTTTTGTTTTTGCCTAATATTATTAAGCTTATCAATAATAGAAATATATTTAATGTAAATATAATTATGGCATAATCAATATTAAATAATCTATTTAATATTATTGCGATACCACCTACTCCACCAGGAATTAAATTATTAGGTGCAATAAATATATTATATGATAAGGCCACAATAAAACACCCTAGTATAAATTCTAATACTCTTTTTACTAGAGAATTGTTTTTATAAATAAGATATTTGTTTTCAGAAAACAAATGCATATTATAACCCCTTTTTTAAATTACTTTCTATAAATAAATCAATATCTCCATCTAATACTTTGGATACATTACTTGTTTCTATATTTGTTCTATGATCTTTTACCATAGAATATGGATGCATTACGTAACTTCTTATTTGAGATCCAAAATCTATATTAGATTGTATTCCTTTTATTTTATTTAATTCTTCTTCTTGTTCTTCTATTTTTCTTAACATTAGCTTATTTTTCAATACTTTTAAAGCTTGCTCTTTATTTTGAATTTGACTTCTTTCATTTTGACAGGTTACTACTATTTTAGTAGGTAAATGGGTAATTCTTACTGCAGAATCTGTTGTATTTACTCCTTGTCCACCTGCGCCTGTTGAACGATAAACATCGATTTTTAAATCTTTTTCATCTATTTCTATTGTATTATCTTGTTCTATTTCTGGTGTTATTTCTACTGAAGCAAATGAAGTATGTCTTCTATTATTTGAATCAAAAGGAGAAAGTCTTACTAGTCTATGAACTCCTTTTTCATTTTTTAAATAGCCATAAGCGTTTAATCCTTTGATTAGAAGTGAAACACTTTTAATACCCGCTTCTTCTCCATCTTGATAATCTAATATTTCTACTTTGTATTTTTTCTTTTCACACCATCTTAAATACATTCTATAAAGCATACTAGCCCAATCACATGACTCTGTTCCTCCAGCCCCAGGATGTATTTCTAATATACAATCATTTTTATCATATGGTCCATTTAGCATAAGTAATATATTTAATTTTTCTACTTTTTCTTGTAGTTCATTAGTGCTATTAACTATTTCTTCATATAGATTATTATCAATTTCTATTTCTAATAGTTTTAATACCTCTATATTTGATTCTATTTCTAATTTTAATTCTTCTACACTTTTAACTAATTCTTTTAAACTATTTAATTCTTTTAATGTAGACTCTGCTTTTTCTCTATCGTTCCAAAAAGAATTATCTTCTGTTTCCTTTTGTAATTTTTCTATTTCTTCTTTCTTTTTAGGGATGTCAAAGTCCCCTCCATAAACCATTAATTTTATCTAAACTATTATCTAATGCTTTTTTTATATCTTTTGTATCCATATTATTCTCCTATATATAGTTTTTTCTACTATTTCTCTTTTATTCTATTTAAATATTAACATATTTTTATTTTTTTGGTATCAAATTATTTTAATTGCATATATTATTATAGAGGAAGGTTCACTGTATAATGTGAAGATCCTCTGTATATAGATTAAGGAGCTAATTTTTAGCTCCTTGTATTTTTTTGTTTATATAATTAAGTAAACTACTAATAAAGTAACTTCCTCCTATTATAAGTATTCCCCATAATAATGATACTATTATTGATTGAGTATTTACTTTTAAGAATGGATAAGGTCCATCTACTAATTTAAATATATTCATAAGTACTAATATTATTGAATAAACTATAGTTAATATTGGACATAAATAAATCTTATCACTTGTTTTTTCAAAAAATACATATGAAATAATACAAAGTATTGGACATATAGTATGAAGTATTAGAAAATTGTCAGTAAACATTAAAAGTTTATAATTAAAGTTATACATTGGTACTAATATTGTGATTACTACTATAAATGTTACTGTTAATAAACTTGTAGCAAGTAATCTTAAATCTTTTACTATCTTTAAGTCTTTTTTATAAAAAATAATAAATAATAATGAACTAAATAACGCTATAATATTACTATCGTTAGTATAATACTCTAATGCAATAAAATGATCTTTTAATAGACTTCCTCCAATAGCAATTAATTCTAATATTAAGATTAATGTATTTATTAATAATGCAATTTTCTTTTTACTCATATACTTCACCTACTGATAAGATTATAACAAAAAAAAAGATATATATCTATATCTTTTTTTATATTGTTTTTTCTTTTACGTCTAGCAAATTTATCTTTTCATCTGTTTCATATAAATTATATGTACTAATATATAGGGTTTCTCCTATTCTAATATTATTAGGATCTCCGCTTTCAGTCATAATATCTTCTATTTTAACTCCATAATTATTAGCTATTGATGTGAGAGTATCTCCACTTTCTACTATGTATTCATATATTATTGGTTCTATAGAATTGATATCACTTGTAGTATATGGATTATTAACATTTACATTATATTCTGCAGCTTCTGGTATTAAACCTACTGTTACTGTGTCTCCTACATTTAATTCTTTATATATATTAATATCACTATTATTTTGAAGAATAATACTTGATGTGTCAAAAATGGCTGAGATACTTTGTAATGTCTCACCATATTTGGCAGTATAATAGATATTTTCATATCTATCATTGTGATCTATTGTACACCAACGCATTATACCTTCTACTATAGCTGAGGCACAATCATTTCTAATTATTTCATCTTCTGATACAGTTATAGGTAAATCTATAGTAAATTGAGATATATTATCAATTAATACAGCATTATTTAATTCAATCTCTATATAACTATCTAATCTCCAACCATTTCCTGTTGCTTCTCCACTACGTATTATTGGATCTACATTGTATTGTTTTAGTGATGTATTTAAACATGAAATTAATACATCGGATGAATATTCTCTTCTATTTGAAGAATCACCCATAATAATTGTTTGTTGGCTATCTTCATTTTCTAATTCTGTTTCTAAATTTATCAGTACTATATCATCATCTGGATGTGTAGCTATAGCATTAGATATTTTATAGGCAATATCACTATCTTTATTAATAATTTCATTAGATACGCCAAGTCTAGTTAATTGATCACAAGTTACAGCGGCTACTCCATTAACTTCTGTTTTGGCAGTTCTTATTATTATATGTAAATTTGAAAAATCACAATCTTTTTCAGTTATTTCTATGATAGTATTATTATAATCATCTACAAGAAAGTCTCTTTTTGTAATTTCTGGTAGTATTTCTTTTAATTCTCTCTGTAATTTTATTCCTCCACTTACTACTGTGAAAACTAACCCTCCTGTAATTACTGTATTTAATAAATACATTCCAAATGTAGATAGATTAAGTTTTTTTATTTTGATGGGATTATTTTTATCAGTATATCCGTTATTAAGTTTATCATTATAAGATTTTTCTGCAGCTTTATATGCTTCATTTGGTGTTTTAAATCCACTTTTTTTAACATAACGCTTTTTATTATCACTACCGATTATAGTATATTGGTAACCAAAACCTTTTTCGTCTTTAATTAGTTTAATATTAGACAACAATCCCACCTCCTTTTTAAATTAGTTTTTTATTATAGCACTACTATAAAAAAAAATAAAGGATTAATTTCCTTTACTTTTTATTTAAATTATTTATTTTAATACATTTAAAATATTATTTAAGTCTGTAGTAGTAATTTCATTAGTTTTAGTATCCTCTATTTCATAAGTAGTTCCATCAAATTTCTTACCTAAAATGATCATTTTAGGTGTACCTAAAACATATACATCGTTTATTCTATTACCAATATTTAAGTTTTCTCTATCATCAATAATAGCTTTTATGCCATTATCATTTAAGTATTTATATAAGTTTTCAGCTATTTCTTTATTATCTTCATTATAAATTATTTGTACTTTATATGGAGCAATATTATATGGAAGAGCAAATCCTTTTAGTTTATCATTATCTCTAATTACATTATTTTCTATTAAACATGCAATTATTCTTCCTAGACCTATTCCATAACATCCCATATAATATGGACATTTTTCTCCTTTTTCATCTATATAGAATAATCCCATAGATTCAGAATACTTTGTACCTAATTGGAAATTATTTCCTAATTCTACAGTAGAGTATTCAACTAAACGATTAACATCATCTACACCTAGTTGGCGTAAGTATTCATCTCTATTTTCAAAGTCTAATACTTCCCTATTAATTCCAATATCATTTAATTCATCATATAATGTTTTATCTTCACCTAATGAGGTAACTGCTTGAAATTCTTCTGCAACTTTCCCACCAATTACACCACTATCACTTACTGTTGGAATAATTTTGATACCTAATCTATTAAAGATATTTAGATATACTTGATGCATTAATTTATATGTATTTTTCATATCTTCTTCTGTTTTATCAAAAGAATATGCATCCATCATTACAAAAGTTCTAGGTCTAAATAAATATCCTCTAGTTCTAATTTCTTTTCTAAACTTTTCACCTATTTGATAATATGTAGCTGGAAGATTCTTATATGATGGTAATCTATTAGCACCAAATATTGTCGCACACTCTTCAGCAGTAGGTGCAAGTCCATATTCACCTAAGTTATTTTTCATAGTAAACATGATATCTCCATCTTTAGTGTATGTATCCCATCTATTAGATTGATCCCAAATCTTTCTAGGTTGAAGTTTAGGAAATTCTACTTGAATACATCCTGCTTTATCTAGTTCATCAATGATAATATCTTCAACAATTCTTTCTAACTTAGTCCATAAATTACCATATCCATAGATACCACTTTCAAATTGATATAATTCTCCTAATTTCATTAAGATATCTTGTCCTGAATAGTTTTTATCCACATCATTTAAATTAATTTTTTTAATATTTAAATTTTTTAATCTCATAATAATCCTCCTTTTAAACAAAAAAAGGATAGCGAAGGAGTCTTGCGACGGTGCCATCCTTTTATTTACTTGCTTTAGATAACGGTTACCCGAAAATGTTTACATTTCACTCTGAAGGTAGGAATTATTTAGTATCATAACTTGTTTTCACTATACCAAGCTCACTAATATGCTTAACTAAGTAATATTCCTTCGTCATTGATTTATGTCTTTATATTAACACAATTTATTTATTTTGTCTATTAAATAAATAAATCTACTAAAAATCCTATTATTACTCCAACAAAATATATTATTGAAATAATAAATAAATTTTCTTTTATATTTTTATTATTTTTAAATAATAGAAGTATTCCAATACCTGATCCTGTTAAAAGTCCTGATAATAAAGTACCTATTGTAATTAATTTTGATAAATATACTTCTGTTAATATAACTGATGCTGCACAATTTGGAATTAATCCTATTAAACTTGAAGCAAAATATACTAATATATTTTTACTGTGAAGTAATTTAGCTAAATTATTTTCTCCGATATAATATATTCCTAATCCTATAACTACATTAGCTATTAATAAAAATAAAGTAGTTTTCATGGTATGAATTACACTAGATATAAATATACCATTTTTGCAGTGACAATGTTCTTCATCACACATATCTTCTATCTTTTTATCATCTATTTTACTTTTAATTATTAAGTCTACTATTAAACCTATTATAATACCTACTATTACTTTGAATCCTATGATATTAAGTACTAATGGTATACTTACTTTTTCTCCAAGCATAATTGGAAGCATTTCATCACTTGTTGATAAAAATATTGCAATTAGTGTTCCTTTTGTAATTACTCCACCTGTGTATAAGTTTGATGCCATTGCACTAAATCCACATTGAGGTAATCCACCAAATATTCCACCTATAATCGGCCCAAATTTATTATATTTAGTTATTGCTTTTTGTGTTTTTTTAGTTAATTTATGTTCTATTAATTCTAATAATAAGAATGTTATAAATAGATATGGGATTATTTTTAAAGTATCCATTAAAGCATCTAATAAACAATCTAGCATACTACCCCTCCAAACAAAGTTTTCGTAATAGATTATAACATATAACTATCAATTTGCAATAAAAAATCTCTCAGAAGTTATCTAAAAAGGTATCTAAAATACTTTTTTATGATTTTTCGAGATTTTTTAGTAAGTTCTTATTTTGTTTTACTTTGTTTTAACTTTTTTTGATAATACTCAATAGAGTCTTGCACTACAGTTTTTCCATATTCAATTATTCTATTGTTATCATGCATTAACTTTTTAAACTCTTCTTGTTCAAGGGTTTCATATAAATATTTTACTGATAATAAACTTAAGTTATAACCACTATATTTTTCATTTTCAAAGCTAGAGCCATGTTTTAATTCATTCAAATTTGGAATTTCATGTGTTCTATTTAATACATAATTAAACCAATTAGGAAAATTATCTTCACTTAAATTGTAATCATTCTCTCCAGAAAATAATTGAGCCATTCCCTCATCAAACCAGATTATTCGATCTTTGTTTTCTTTTTTCCAAACTAATTCTTGATACATTATATGGAATAATTCATGTGAAGCCATATATAATGTTTTGTGGTATTGTGTACTGTTAATATCTATGTTAGGACTAATATATGAATTTACCATTCCATTATCAAATGTACCTTTTGCATATTTAGGTAACGATTCTTTCTCGCCTCTTAAGGCATAAATGTAATTTCTAAATTTTTCTATATCATCAAAATAATTAATTTGAAATTTCCTAAAGGTATCAACATCAAAAAGTATTTTATAATACTCAAATGATTTAGTCAAAATGTTCTGCATATTATCAGTTATATATTTTAAACTATCTGGTGAATACAATATAAAATGTTCATTTTCAAATTGTAGTTTTTCCATGTTACCACTCCTTTATTAATTATATCATACTTATTAGTTTTCAAAAACACCTGTGAAAAGGTATCTAAAAGGTATCTAAAGTGAAATTTTCATGATTTTTCGCAATTTTTTAGCAAAGAAAAAACTCGCGTTTTCCCTTATTTTATGCGGTGTTGCGAGTTTATTTACCATGGCACTGCTTATATTTCTTGTCTGAGCCACATGCTCCCTTTTTGAGCATATTTACACTATATTTGGTACATATAGTATTATGGCTTTTTGCCTTATTTTATGGGCATTTAGTACATATTATTATCAGTATTATTTGTATTATAAATATTACTAATAATTTGTTCAATGTGGACAAAATGTGGACAAAGTCATCATCCAATTTATCCTTTGTTTACAAGGATATTATACTACATATTGATTAAATAAACAATGTCCACGTAGTATTTTCCGTCAACTAAAAGTGTTGTGGTATTTTTATGCAATATAAAAGAAGTATTGCTACTTCTCATCATCTAAATATTTCCAATAATATTTTCCAGCTGTTTTTGAGATTCCTTTGCATACATTACTAATGGATGTTGTATGAATACCTGTACTCTTGGATGCTTCATATATAGAAGCATACTCATTTATTAAAATATACTTTTTATCATATTGTCCAACTCTTCGTTTTATATGATTTGTACATTTTGGACAACCTGCACCACTATTTCTAGAAGATATTATTGCCTGCCATTCATATCCACATTTAGAACACTTCCACCAGATCTTTTTATTTGAGTTAGATGTAACACTTTTAGGATTTAATTCCTTATTTTTTTCATAATTCCATTCTTTAGCTAAATCAATATTGTTATCATATAAACTTCCGGTAATAGCAATTTGGTTTGCTATTCTTTTTTGTATCATTTTTTCCTTGCCACATTCTGGGCAACCTTTTCCTTGTGTTCTATCTGCTATCCAAGCATTCCATTCATGTCCGCATTTAGAACATTTCCACCAAACCTTATATTTTGCTGAAGAAGTTATTTTATCCGGATTTATTTCCTTATTCTTCTGATAGTCCCATTCATTTAATAAAGTCGGATGATTTTTCTTCAAACTACCATACTTTTTTAAGCCAACTTCTTTTTGTTGTATTGATATTTTATCTTTCTTACAATTTGGACATCCATTACCACGAACTCTACTATTAACAATAGCGTTCCATTCATGTCCGCACTTAGAACACTTCCACCAGATTTTTTGATTACTTCCAGAAGTTATTTCATCTGGTTTTATTTTATTTTTATCAAAATTCCACTCGGCCAATAAATCTGGACTAGTAGTTTTTATATCATTGAATCCCTTCAAAACTTTTTGATTTAAACAAAATGGACAATCACTTTTTTCTGTTCTACTTGATATTATTGCCTGCCATTCATGACCATATTCGCATTTCCACCAAACTCTTTTACTGCTTCCTGCAGGAACCTTATCTGGAGTTAATAATCCATTTCTTTCATAATTCCAATATTTGCATATTTCTGGTTTTTTTAGTAATAGACTATTTTCTTTTTCACTTAAAATGTATAAATTATAAATATCACTTCTATCTCTATCTACATCAATATCTAATGAAATTTTTTTATCTATTATTCTTGAAATTAAATCAAACATATCTCTAACTATATTATTTAGATTCTTATTTTTTTGATTATTACTATATCCAAGATAATAATCAGCTGAATCTATATTATATGTTTCATTATAATACTCCCTTATTCTTATCAATGTAATTTTATTTTTCTTTAATATTTGATATTTATTTTGTTCACGTTTAATAGATGATTTATTGTTGTGAAATCTTGCTCCATCATATTCAATACCAATTAAATACTTTGGTATAAAAATATCTACTTCCTGATTCTCAATTAAATACCTATTATATACATTTTTGAAAATTTTTTTTAAATAGTAAAACAATGTTTGTTCAGCAAAAGATGTTTGCGTTTCATTTGTGCAATAAGGGCAACCGGTCTTGCTCATTGTTCTACTTGAAATTGTTGTTTCCCACTCATGACCTTTTTCACATATCCACCATATTTTTTTACTTGAATATGGAGTAACTTCTTCTGGTTTTAAGCCTTCATTTTTATTATAATTCCATTGACTTGCTATATAGGGATAATTAGTTGCTAGAGAGCCCTTTTTTTGAATAGAGTTACTAATTCTAGTCTTTATAAATTTTTTCTTACCACATTCAGGACAACCAACCCCTTGATTTCTTGACTTTATTTCTGCGTTCCATTCATGTCCACATTTAGAACACTTCCACCATACATGTTCATGTGAGTTTGGTGAAATAATTGTAGGATTAATTTTATTTTTTTTATAATCCCAATCTAACGATAAATTATAGTTAACAGTCACTAAATCATTATAACCTTTTAATATTTTTTTATTTGAACAATAAGGGCACCCTGTTTTATATGTTGAACGACTTGCTATAATTGCTTGCCATTCATGACCTTTATTACATATCCACCATACTTTTTTATTCGATCCAAGAGTGATATTATTTATATCAACATTTTTATTCTTATCATAATTCCATTCGATCATTAATTCTTTATTATCTTTTAACAAATTTGACATAATATCACTCCTTCCATTAAAAATATTATACCACGATTTTACGGCATTCTAACATGATAAAATACGTGGCACGTTTTGTTACGAAGTAATGAAAGTGGCGATAGTATTTTTCTTTTTTATGAAACGCAATGTTGAAATAAAAAAGGCACCTTTACTACTTACGTTAGTTTGTAGTATTGGTGCTTGAATGAGATTCCAAAGGGTTTATCCTTGGCACACATTGTTATTGGCTCTGCCAATATCATAGTGTGTTACTATCTTGTCAGAAAGATAGTCTAAAGAACAAGACTGTCGTCTTTGTCCTTATTCTTCCTTTTACCACTAATAAACTCTTCAAATTCATCATTAAATTCATCTTCTTTATGTCTAGGTATTAATCCATCAGCTACTAAATGATATACAAAATTAGCCATTTTATTGATGACATTTTTTAATGTATCAATTGTATTAGATAAAGTAAATGCTTTATATCTTAAATTAGTATTTTCATATTTTAAATTTCTATTTTCATCTTCTAGTTTCATATTTTGTTGATGTATTTTTGAATAATCATTTGTTACCTCTTTAAGGTTCTTATAAGCATTATTTAGTTTAGGTTTTAAATCTTTAACTTTCTTTGCTTCTTCTACTACTTTATTCATACTATCAAAAGTTTCTTTCTTAACTTTAACAGATTCTTTATCAAACATAACAGTCTTATTTGATTTCATTTTTTCTTCTAATTCATTAATTGATTTTGATAACTTATCATCTTTTAGATCTAGTTCATTAGTTAATGATTTAGTTAGCTTCTTAAACTCTTTAATATTAATATGTTCTCTATCACTATGTTTAGTTCCTCTTTCTAAAGCAAAACCACACATATTTAGATATTCACAATATTCATCTTGTAACTCACTCAAGTGTTCTTTATCACGTATAAATTGTTTTTTAGATATTGTATACCTTTCTGTATTAGTTCTTTTATCTAACTTCTTAACTATTGGAACTACTACACAATGAACATGAGGTGTTTTTTCATCCATATGTAATGTTGCATGTAATATTTGATTATCTTCATATCCTAACCCAAAATGTACAAATTCCATACATCTGTCAGCCCAGTTTTTAATATCTTCTTTACTCATATCATTAAAGAATGTGTGTGTTGCAGTGAATACTAATTCATCTGCAACTACACTTTTTGATTTATCTACCATTTGTCTAAATGTTCTTTTTCTATCATCTCTTTCAATTTTCATTCTTTCTTCATGTTCTTTTTTATAGTCTTTAGTTATTTCATAAAATCCTTTAACATATTTCATATTAAGTGGAACAAGTTCTACATTATTTTTTGTTTTAGATAAGTCTATATCAGGATTAGATTGATATGTTTTTTTCTCTCTTTTATTATGTGATCCAATTTGTGCTAAATCATTTAAAGTATAAATAGGTTCACTTCTAAATATTGCATAATTCATACTAATTTACCTTCTTGTATTTGAAATTTTATTACATTTTCTATAACATTAGATTTATTATTTTTATCAAATAATTCTACAGCACTCTTTCTATTATCCTCTAAACTTGTAATGTAATAATTTTCTGTTGTTTCTACATTTCTATGTCCTAACAAATTAGCTACATCATTAATCTTAGTTCCGTTATTTAATACTTTAGTTGCATAAGTTCCTCTTAAATCATAGAATCTACATTTTTCTATTCCTAATTCATTATGTATTATTTTAAATGGATATTTAGGAACATCAGTTCCAGAGAATGATCCATCATCATTAGTAAATACTAGATTTAATTTTTCTTCATTATCTTTGTTAATAACTATTCTTTTATCAACAACTTTTCCATTATCATTTGTTATTGTTTCTAAGTGATAATATTTATAATCTTTACCAAATACTTCTTTAAGATATTCTTGTCTTTCTTTATAGTTCTTTAAAGCTGTTATTAATGTATTTCCAATGTAAATTTGTCTTGTCCCAGATATAGTTTTAGTCGTTCCCAAATACCATCTTCCTAAACTATCTTTAGGTTTATCATATAAGTTATGTCTTATATTTATTATTCCATTTTCTAAATCAATATCTTCCCAAGTAAGAGCAAACACTTCTCCAGTTCTCATTCCTGTATAACATGATGTTAAGAACGAAGCTACAAATGTAGCATTGTCCTTAAATCTATCCATTATTTTATCTATTTCTTCATTTGTATAATAATGTCTTTTATTATTAAGTTCTTCTTCTATTTTAGGTAGTCTTAATGTAAGAGCTGGATTATATTTTATAAATCCATATAGATTACATGCATCTCTAAATGATCCTTTAATAACTTTTAATATATTCTTATAATAAGTTTTAGAATGATTATACTCATTAACTAAATCAGTTATAAATGAATTTAAAGCAACACTTGTTATTGTTGATAACTTATATTTTCCTATACTCTTTTTTAAATACTTATTTATTATTATTTTATATGTTTGAATAGTATTATATTTTAGATTATTCATACAATAATTTTCTAACCAATAATCAAGATAATCTGAATAAGATAAATCACATTGTTTAAATGGAATACCTGCATTTAAGTATTCAGTATATGCAAGGGAACCAGATTCTAAAGCTTCTGCTTTAGTTCTAAATCCTGATTTACTTAACCATTGTCTTTTATTATCTACCTTTGCTATTTCAATTCTATATTCATAGAAGTTTCCTCTTTTTCTGATATTGATTTTACTCATTTACTTCTACCTCAATTACTATCTTTTTAATATCAGATAAATTGGATAAATCTTTTCCTTCATTTTGAATTAAGAATCTTTCTAGTGAAGATTTTAATACTTTTAAACTTCCTAATTTAATAGCAGGTAAATAACCTTTTTTAATTAATTCATAAATATAATTTGGACTAGAATGTAATATAGACGATACTTCATGAACTGTATAAACTAACTTATCATTCATCTGAATCACTATCCTCTCCAGTAATCTCTCTTATCATTCTTTCCATTTCAGCTTGTTCTTCAGGAGTAGCAGGTTCAGATTTAATATCTTCATTAAGCCACCAAGGAACTGGTGTTTTATCATATTTATCACTATTATATTTATAATTATTTCTTTTATTATATTTATTATTATGTTTAACTGAATAATCAATATCTTCTTGATTATTTGATTTATCTCTAGTTGACCATTTATCCCATATATCATCAACTAGTTGAATAACCCTTCTAGTATTTTTATCATTGTGATCATAAATACATTTAATTAATCCTATCTTTTCTAATTTCTTAATATGCCTTGAAGCTGTTTCTATTGTTATATTATACATTTCTGAAAGTTTTTTATTTGTTATCCAACAATATCCTTCCTTTTTGCATAAGTATATAATACGTTCAGCAATCAATTTTTCTTCTGGTGTTAATAATTTTGTTTCATAAATATGTTTTGGTACTACTGCATAAATTACAATATAGTCTTCCATGTTTTTAATCTCCTTTCAAATTACTGAACATCGGCCTTTGTTCAATACCATTATCTCGAATATTGATTATTTAAAACATGTCAAAAAATTCTCTATTTTTATCCTAAAAAACTATAATAATTATTCCTAAATTTTTCCTACATAAAAAAAGCAGGTATTTCTACCCACTTTGTTCGGAATATCTTAATCTTCCGATCATTCTAGAATAATGATATTTGTTCATTATCCTTTATTTCTTTTTTATACGCTTTAATAATATCTTTCATATTATAAAGTATTCCATATTTATCACATTCATTAGTAAACACTTTATATAATGATTTATAATTAGGAACAGCACAATTATATCTTTCTCCATAATAATTAATATATTTGTCTTTTAATCCCTTAAAATGTTTATCCAATTGTTCAAAATAATAATCTCTTTGATTTTCTCTTAAAGTCATTCCCATATATGTTTGAATAAATTTAGCTCCACTTTCATGTGCTAGTGCAACTAACTTTATAATATCTTCTTCATTATCAGTAATAAACGGTAATACTGGATTCATCATTATCCCTGTAAATATTCCATTATCATTTAAAGTTTTAATTGCTTCAAATCTTTTTGATGAAACACATACACGAGGTTCTATTACTTTTGATAATTCATCATCAGGAGTTGTTATTGTAAATTTAATTATTACATTGTTCTTTGAATTGATTTCTTTAAGTATATCTAAATCTCTTAATATTAAATCACTTTTTGTATCAATAGAAACTCCAAAATTATATTTAGATAATAATTTTAATGCACCTCTTGTTTGTTCATATTGTTTTTCAAAAGGATTATAAGTGTCAGACATTGATCCAATACCTACAACACCTTTTTCTTTCTTTTTAGATAATTCGTTTTCCAATATTGCTAGTGCATTTTCTTTTCCTTTAGGAACATCAAAATTATCTATATGATAGCAATTACTTCTACTATCACAATATATGCATCCATGAGAGCAACCTCTATAAAGATTCATATTATAATCTATACCATACCAATCAGCACCATATTTAACTTTTGATAGTATAGTTTTTGCTTTTACAAATTCCATACTATTTAATTAGTTTCTCAAATGCATTTGCATTTAATATTGTATTAGATACAAATTTTCCTTTATAGAAATTAGCCCAGTTATTAAATATACATGGAGCATTTTTTGCTTTCTCTAATGAATCAATTTTTATGAAGTTTAATTTAATACCTTTATCTTTAGCATAATCTGATAATTCTTTAACCTCATATTCTACATAAGGACATTCATTAGAATAATAAATAGTAAAATCTTTGTTATCTATTTCCATTTTTCTACAACTATCACTAAACTTAGGTGTTTCTTTATCATCAAATTGTAATGCCATTAATTCATAATCATTGATTGTATCTACTACTTTAAAGCCATAATGTTCAAAAAATTTCTTATCTCCAATAAATGGTTTTTTCTTTTGTGATACCAATGTACAAACACCACTCATTTTTTTAGATTTAGCATCTTCAATAGCATATTCTAATAATTCTTTACCAATACCTTTTCCTTTAAAACTACCTGCTACCCATAAGCAATAAATATGCATATAGTTTTTACCATTGATAGGAACCCAAGCAGTTTCTATTGGCTCATACTCAATAAAGATTTTACCTCTTGCATTTAACTTTCTAAATACATGACCATCTTTTAATTTGCTTTTAATCCATTCTTTCTTTTTATCAACACCATCTTGATGTTTAGGATCACCAATTGCACAACAAATATGTTCTTCATCAATATTCTTTTCATTTAAATTAATATACTCATTCATTTTATTTAACTCCTTCCAAAGATTTTATTCCATTAATAATAATATCTAATGATAAATCAAAACTTTCTTTAATAGATATTGGATTACCAAATGAATTATTATTAACCAATAAAGAAAAACCTTCTAAAAAACTTCTTAAAGTTCTTATAATATGCTCTACATTATTACTACTAATATTTAATGGTTCTAATATTTTATGTAATATGCCAAATATTTTTATTGTTGCATTTGCCATTTCATCACTTTTAAATTTGTTATACCAAAGCATTGCTTGAAATACACCTTTGTTATTTGTAGTATAGTCATAAAATGCATAACACATTTTTCTTAGTGCATCATAACCAGATACACCAACTGCTGAATCAATTGCCTTTTCTCCCAATTCTTTCCAACCATAAATCATTAGTTTTTCTTTAATGTCATCAAGACTTGAAATATGGTTATATAAAGATGGAGATTTTATATCCAATTCTTCAGCAATCATTTTTAAAGATAAATTATCTAATCCAACTTTATTTGAAAGTCTAGCAGATGTTTCAATAATTAGCTCATCACTAATACTATTTCTTGCCATAATATCCTCCTAACTAATTACATTATCATTATAACTAATCTAATTAGTTTAGTCAATAAAGCATAAAAAATAGGTATAAAAATTTATACCTATAAAGAACGGAATATTACTAATTTCCGATTATTATTTATTATCAGAAATTGTAACAATACAAGCATCTGCCATTGCTTGTTTTATTATATCTGTTCTCTCTCTTTTTACAACATTTTTAATATTCAATTGTAATGCCATTTTAATATATGCACTTTTCTTTGATAAATAATAACCATTTTTATATGTCATTAATCTATCCATTAATTCTTCATCAGTTTCGGGTGGATTATCAAATTCTAATGATTTAATTATAAACTTTTCTACTTCATTTAATTTATCATAAGATGCTTTCACTTTTTTTAAAAGAATCATACACATTTCTATAGATCTATCATAGTTCTTTCTATCTAATGTGATTAGACTAGTATTAGTTTTAGAAAAATACGTATAATTAGTAGCAAAATCATAGGTCATTGTATAATCTTTAACATTTTCATCAATAAAGATTTTAAACTCTAAGTCTTCAGTTATTTCATATTTCAATGCTTCTTGATACATCGCATGAACTAACATATTTGTAGATAATATATCTACTATTTCAGCAAAATCATTTTTTAGTTCAATATAATCATATTGTTCAATTATTTTGTTAGATAATGTTCCTTTATTATCTAATAATTCAGCTTGTAATTTACCATCCTTTACTTTAATCATTTTACCACCCTTACTTCTAAATACTACGAAAAAAGGTGTCAATAGTATTAAAGTGTTTAAATACTACCGACACCTCTAAATAATTCATTATAAAGATTTACTAATTTCGATTGTTTTTTCATAGCTGTACCTCCATTTCTAGAGAATACCTCTTTCATTGGTTATATATATTATCACTTTTTAAAAATTTGTCAATTCCTTATTTAGGGAATGACTAATCTTGATATTCTATGTCTTGTACAGGTGGAATATCTAAAGTATTAGCATAATCTTCAAATTTATTAACTGTTTCTGTTTCCATTTTATTTGTTACCCTTACATATATATTATAAGTAGTCATTATTGTTGAATGTCCTAGCCTTTTTGATACTGCTTTTATATCTGCACCTTGTTCTATTAATCTAGTTGCATGAGTATCTCTAAAATCATGAAATCTACAAGGTATTCCAAGTTCATAATTAATAACTTTAAATGCATGTCTTGGTGATTCAGTTCCTCTAAAATCCCCATTAGCTCTTACAAATACTAATTTAGCTTCAGGTAGATCTACTTCTATTTCTGCCTTAGCATCAACTATTTTTATTTCAGGTCTATTTGTGTATTCATTCATTATTCTTTTTTCATAATGTTTTAGATAAGATTCGCCATAGTATTCTTTATTTTCTTCTTGAAGTTTCTTATATTCTTTTAATGCTTTGACTAATGTATCTCCTATAGATATTGTTCTTTGACTTTGAGGATTTTTACAAGTTCCATAACTCCATACCTCAACAGAGTGTCCTTTACTTATACAATATCTTTTAGGTAATCCATACTTATTCTTTTTAATAATATTTTTATTAATAGTTATAGTCTTTTTTTCAAAATTAATATTATCCCAAGTTAATCCATATACTTCTGATACTCTCATACCTGTGTAATATGCAGTTAAAAAAGAATAATAAATATAAGGAACATCTTTAAATCTATCTAATATTTTCTCTATTTCTTCTTGTGTAAATATATGTGCTGGATCTCCACATACTACTTCATATCTTGGAATATGTACTTTTTCAGCAGGATTTTCATTTATAAAATTAACTGAATAACATGCATATCTTAATGAACCTTTAACTACTTTCATTATGTTTTTTAAATACCATTTAGATAAATTCTTTTCTACAAATATTTTATTAATAAATTCTTGTAACATTTGAGAATCAATTTGCCATAGTGCATATCTTCCTAACATAGGTTTTAAGTAAAGCTTAATAATATTTAAGTATGTAACAATAGTTGAATATTTAAGATTAAAGTTACAATAAGTATCAATCCAATAATCTAAGTAATCAGAATATGACATATCTTTATTTCTTCTAACTCTTCCTATCTTATAATATTCTGTATAATCTAATGCACCTTGATTTAATGCATCTTGTCTTGTTGGAAATCCAGATTTAGTAATCCATTTCCTTGTGCCATCAACTGAAGCTGTTTCAAATCGGTATTCATATACCTTTCCTCGTTTTCTTACGCTTACCATTTTTATACTCTCCTTTTCTAAAATTGGTAAACAAAAAATGCCATCGAATGATGACATTTATCTTTATAAATTGTCCACAAAACGTGTACTAAATTTCACAACACTTTTTGTCCTGTTGTCCACAATTTTAAATTTACGTGGACAAAATGTGGACAAATGGCAATTTTCGGTCAATTTTCACGTGGACAAAATCCTCGTAAACCCTTATATTTCCTACTACTTACCACAACATTGTTTGTATTTTTTCCCTGAGCCACATGGACATGGATCGTTTCTACCTATTTTTTGTTTTTTAATAGGTTTCTTTTTTACTGGTTTTTCTTCTGTATCATTAGTTAGTAATTTCTTTTCTTGTGGTTTTCTTTCAATGTTTTGTCTTATTTCTGCTTTTAATAGGAAGATTGATACATCTTTATCTATTTTTTGCAACATAGAATCAAATAAATCGAATCCTTCCATTGTATAAGCTCTTAATGGATCTTCTTGAGCATATCCTCTTAAGTGAATACCTTCTCTTAAATGAGACATTGTATTGATTTGTTCCATCCAATAGTTATCTAATACTTGAAGAGTAATTACTTTTTCAAATTCTTCTGTTACTTCTTGTGGTATATCTTTTAACTTATCTTCATATTCATTAATTACTGCTTTAGATAGATAATCTATTAAATCTTCTACTGATTTATTTTGAATATCTTTTAATTTAACATCTTTTTTTAAGAGATTTTCATTAGCAAATTCTCTTATATCTTTATAATCATCTTCTGTTAAATAGCCTTCAGGTACTAAGTGTGATTTTACTAAATCTTCTATATGATGACGGAAAGTAGTTAAAACCATTTCATGGATAGATTCATTATCTAAAATTTGATTTCTCTTATTATAAATAATTTCTCTTTGATTATTCATTACATCATCATATTGTAGTAAGTTTTTACGTATATCAAAGTTATTTCCTTCTACACGTTTTTGAGCAGTACCAATAGATTTAGTAAATGTTTTAGATTGAATTGCTTGATCTCCTAGACCCATAGATTGCATCATTGTTCCAATTCTGTCTGAACCAAATCTTACCATTAAATCATCTTTCATTGATACAAAGAATTGAGTGTATCCTGGATCTCCTTGACGTCCTGAACGACCACGTAATTGGTTATCGATACGACGTGATTCATGACGTTCTGTACCAACTACACATAGTCCTCCTAAATCTCTAATCTCATCTGATAGTTTAATATCAGTACCACGACCAGCCATATTAGTAGCGATTGTTACTGATTTATTAAGACCGATTTTTGAAATTATTTCTGCTTCTCTTTCATGGTTTTTAGCATTTAGTACTTCATGTGGTATTTTTGCTTGTTTTAGTAAGTGACTTATTAATTCACTGGTCTCAATTGCGATAGTACCAATAAGAACTGGTTGTCCTTTTTCGTATTTTTCTTTTACAAATTCAATAATTGCCTTATATTTTGCTTCTTTAGTTGCATATACTAAGTCTGGTGCATCAATACGTATTACTGGTTTATTAGTTGGTATTTCTATAACATACATATTATAGATATTTCTAAATTCTTCTTCTTCTGTTTTAGCGGTACCAGTCATACCTGATAATTTTTTATACATTCTGAATAAGTTTTGGAATGTAATAGTCGCAAGGGTTTTTGTTTCTTGATTAATATTAACTCCTTCTTTTGCTTCTATTGCTTGGTGAAGTCCATCAGAGTATGCTCTACCCTTCATTAAACGTCCTGTAAATTGATCTACTATTACTACTTCCCCATCTTGTACTACGTAATCTACATCATTTTTCATTGAATAATTTGCACGTAATGCTTGATTTATAAAATGTAATAATGTTGAGTTGTTAATATCATATAAGTTATTTACATGGAACATTGCTTCTGCTTTATCTGTTCCTGCTTCTGTTAAATTAACGCTTTTAGTTTTTTCATCATAAATAAAGTCTTTATCTTCTTTTAGGCTTTTTGCATAACGATCTGCTTGTATATAAAGATTTGCATTAGCCATTTCTCCTCCAGATATAATTAATGGTGTTCTAGCTTCATCTATTAATACTGAGTCAACTTCATCGATAATAGCAAAGTTTAGTTTTCTTTGTACTCTATCTTCTTTTCTTACTACCATGTTGTCTCTTAAGTAATCAAAGCCTATTTCATTATTAGTAGAATATAAAATATCACAGTTATATGCTTCTTGTTTTTCTTCCGGATTCATATCTCTTCTATTAACACCAACTGTTAATCCTAAGAATTTATGAATTCCTCCCATCCATTCAGCATCACGGCAAGCAAGATATTCATTAACAGTGATAATATGTACACCTTCTCCTGTTAAAGCATTTAAATATGCTGGAAGTACTGAAGTTAATGTTTTTCCTTCTCCTGTTTTCATTTCAGCTATATTACCATAATGTATAGCTAGACCACCTAGAATTTGTACATAGAAATGTTTTTCTCCAATAACTCTCCAAGATGCTTCTCTAGCAGTAGCAAAAGCTTCTACTAAGATATCATCTAGTGTTTCTCCATTATTTAATCTATCTTTAAATTCTTGTGTTTTATTTTGCAATTCAGTATCTGTTAATTTGGAATATTCTTCTTCTAAATCCATTACTTGATTTGCAATATTTGTAAATCTTTTTAATTCTTTATATTCATGGTCAAATAGTTTTTTTAATATGTTCATTTCCTTATCTCCTTCAACATACTATTCTACCAAAAAAAAACGAGAAAATAAAGTTTTTCCCGTCTTTTTGTTATTATTCAGATTCAATTACTCCATAATTTCCATCGTTTCTCTTATATACAACAGCTGGTTTATTAGTATCAGCATCTTTATACATATAAAATTGATGTCCTAAAAGTTCCATTTGAAGTATTGCTTCTTCTTCATCCATTGGTTTAACTTCAATGGTTTTTCTTTTTACTATTTTGTTTTCTTCTTTTTCTTCATCTTCAATTTCTACATCAGCAAAATTGAATTCATAACTTGGTTTAGAATTTCTAGACATTAATCTAGTCTTATTCTTTCTAATTTGTCTTTCTAACTTATCAATAGTTTTATCAACTGCTGCATAGAAATCTTCTTGAGTTTCCTCTGATCTTAAAATAAATGATTTTAGTGGTATGGTAATTTCCATTGTTTGAAGATGTCCTTTTACTTTAACTATGACATTAGCACGAATATCATCGCTATTTTCTAGGTATTTATTTAATCTTCCTAATTTTTCTTCAATATAATCTTTCATAGCCTCTGTAACTTTAATCTTATCTCCATGAATAATTATTTCCATACTATCGCCTCCTTGTAATTTTAGTATATCACAGTAAATAAAAAAAAACTACTTTTTTACACAGCTGTAGTTTCTTTTAGAAGTTTAACATTTATGGCTTGATATCCTTTACTTGTTTCAATAAGTTTGAATTCAACTAATTGATTTTCTGATAAAGTTTTATATCCATCTAATTCAATTGCTGAATAGTGAACAAAGATATCTTCATTTTCTTTAAATCCAATGAATCCATAACCTTTATCATTGTTAAACCATTTCACGCGTCCAGTCATCACTTACTTCAACACCTCTCATTCTACCATCATTTTTCTGTTGGTGTTTTTATTCTAGCAAATATGACCTTATTTATTTGTTTTTTCCTTAATTAGTTATTTTTAATCTTTTTTTGGTAAATTTATGAATAATATCGACAAATTATATTCCTCTTAAATAATTTATTATAGTTTTTTTATTATCTCTAGATACTGCATTTAAAGTAGTATTGTTTTTAAACGTCATTAAATTAGTTTTTATGTCGTATGAAGTCATTTGTTCTACGTTAACAATGAAACTTCGACTACATTTTATAAATCTTTTATCTAATATTTTTACTAAACTATTTATACTTCCTAAGTAGTAATAATCTTTATCTATTGTCTTTATAATACATCTCTTACTATCTTGTTCTTTTTCAATATAAATTATTTTTTGATAATCTATATTATATAGAATATTTTTATAAGTATATTTTAATGAATTAGGTCTTTGATCATAATTTTTTAAACATATTTGAATGTTTCTTAATAGTTTTTGTTTGAAACCTTTATTTTTATTTATATAATCTACTATGAAAAGGTTTTCTTTTAATATTTTTATTTTTTCTGATGTATGGTTGTACATAATTATAATTAATGATTTCCAATCATCTAATTCTTCTCTTATATATTTAGTTATTTGTTCTGCTTTTTTATTATAATCTAATATATATACTTTAAAATTATCTTTTGTTAAAAACTCTTTTCTATATTTATCATGAGCTATAAAATTATAATTTATATCATAATTCATCATTACTTTATCAATTATTTCTTTAGACTTTTTTATATAATATAAATCATCTTCTACTATTATAAAATCTATCATCTTATCACGCACCTTTTTTAATTTTATCATGAAAGTATAATAAAAAAAGAACTTTTAAAGTTCTTTTTTCTTTATTTTTATTTTATTTAAAAGTTCTTCTGTTTTTTCTGGTGTTTTATCAGAAATAATTGTAGTGTGTAAAACAAACCATACTACTAATATAAATAATACTACAAATATTATTTCTCCTATTAGTGGATCTTTTAGTGTATAGAATATTGCTGCTGTTGCAAATAATATATTTATTAAATAAATTATTAATACTGTTACTGTTTGTGAAAAATTCATTCCTAATAATTGATGATGTAAGTGTTGTTTATCTGCTTGGAATGGGGGTTGTCCTTTTAACAATCTTCTGATTATTGCAAATAATGTATCTAAGATAGGAATTCCTAGTATTGTGATTGGTACAAAGAATGATATTAATGCAGGTCCTTTAAATTCTAATAATGTAATTACTCCTATTATGAATCCCATAAATGTTACACAATCTCCTGCAAATATTTTTGCAGGGTGAAAGTTATGAGATAAGAAACCTAATGTTGATCCTAACATTATAAGTGATAGAATCATTACTAAACTTCCTGCTCTTCCTTGGAAGAAACCTATGATAGCTATTGTTAAATAGAATATAGAGCATATTCCTCCACTTAATCCATCTAATCCATCTATCAAATCAATTATATCTGTACATGCTACTAAGAATAGTATTGTGATTGGATATGCAAGCATTCCAAAACTAAATGAATATCCAAATGCTGTAATGTTATCTAAAAGTATTCCACCATAGAATACTATTACACTAGCAGCTACTATATGAACTAAAAATCTATATTTAGCCTTAACTGGATTTAAATCATCTATAATACCAATCAATATTATTAAGAAACTTCCAATAAGAATGGAATTCATTCTTACACTTTGTTCTCCAAATAGCATATATCCAAATAAGAATCCTAAAAATATTCCTAGTCCACCTAATTTAGGAGTAGCTACTTTATGAATGTGTCTTTTTCCTTCTGCATCTGTTGGATTATCCATAGCTCCTATGTGTTTTGCAACTATTCTCATTAAATACATTATTATGCTTGAGAATATAAAAGTAGCAAGAACTATTTTAGCAGCATTCAATAATTGTAATTTCATATATTTTCACTTCTTTCATTACCATTATATCAAATATTGTTTTAAATCAAAAGAAAAAGAGGTATTATTGATCTTCTTCTAATAATTTTGTGTTAGAAAGTAATATTCCTGTTCCTTCAGCTACACACGTAAGTGGTGTTTCTGCAATAAGAACTGGTATTGTTAATTCTTCTTCTAGTCTTTCCATTAAACCATTGAGTAGTGCTCCTCCACCTGTTAGGATTACTCCTTTTTCCACAATATCTGCGGATAACTCTGGAGGTGTTTGTTCTAAAACTCTTTGACAGGATTTAATTATCTTTTTAATGCTATCTTCCATTGCTTCTTTTGTTTCAACTTGAGTTATTGTTAAAGCTTTGGGAAGACCTGTAATTAGATCTCTTCCTCTTATCTCTAATTTTTCTTTAGATTTAGGTTTATATACATTAGCAAAGTTTATTTTAATATCTTCGGCTGTTTTTTCACCTATTAATAATTTATATTTATCATGAATATATTTGATCAAATCTTCATCTAATTGATTTCCAGCTATTTTAACTGAGGTAGATGATACTATACCATTTAATGATAATACTGCTATATCAGTAGTACCTCCACCAATATCTAATACCATATTTGCTTGAGCTTTTGAAATATCCATTCCTGCTCCTACTGCGGCTACTTTAGGTTCATATTCAATATAAACTTTTCTAGCACCAGTTCTTTCTGCAGCTTCTTTAATAGCATTTTTTTCTACTTGAGTAATATTAGTAGGGCAACATATTAATATTCTTGGTCTTGCAATTACTCTTCTTGCTTTTGCTTTTTTTATAAATTCATTTAACATAATTTCAGTTAATTCAAAGTCTGCAATAACACCATCTTTCATTGGTTTAATTGCTTTTACTTTTTCAGGTGTTCTTCCTAACATTTCATTAGCATCATGTCCCACAGCTATAACTTTTTTAGTATCTGTATCAATGACAACTACACTCGGCTCATTTAAAACTATTCCTTTTCCTTTTAAGTAAATTAATACGTTAGCTGTTCCTAAGTCTATTCCTATATCTTTTGCTAGCATAATTATCATTCCTTTCAATATTATTCTATCAAATATAGAAATAAAAAAAAAGGAATTAATTTTCCTTTTCTAATGAAACCTCAGTATTTAAATAATTTAGAGGATTAACAGATGAACCATTATTATATATTTCAAAATGTAGATGGTTTCCTAAATCTTTATCTAACTTATTTTCTCCGCTTTTTCCTATTACATACCCTTGACTAATAATATCACCTTTTTTAACGTTTACTTCACTTAAACTTTGATAAATTGAAATCATTCCATTATCATGTTTTATTTCTACTGTTTTGCCTAATTCTTCATCTTCTTTCACTGAACTAACTGTTCCATTTAAGATTGCTATTACATCAAAAACATTGTCTCCTACATAATCAATACCTTTATTTTGAATATATGTATCATCGTGTTTTATTATGGAATCTACTTGATTTTTTTCTTCTGCTTTATAATCATAATATCCTTTTTTTATAGTCACAGATTGATCTAAATATGGATTTATTATTGTAGTTGTATTAACTACTGGTACATCACTTTCAATTACTTCATCAATTGTATAATCTGCTTCTTCTTCTTTTAGATCATTACTTACAAACTTCATAGTTAAAAAGGGTAAAACTACTAGTGCCATTACAAGTAATAAAAGGAAAGGAAGTTTTAATCTTACCTTAGTCATATTATCACCTCAATATAAGTTTTACCCAAAAAAAAAGATTTATACACTTTTTTAAAAGAATTTTATAGTAGTGAATAAATCCATTAAAAAGTTAGTTACTAAATAAATTAAAGATATTCCTAATAAAAAGTATAGTACTCTAGCTTGAGCAATTTTGTTTTTCTTAAATATTCCATTTATATTAATAGAATCCATAGCCCAAATTACTACTAAAGTAACTATTAGATATAAGAAGAATTTTCCCATTAATTATTCGCCTCATATTCTTTGATTTTATTGATTCTTCTAATATGTCTTTCTTCATTTGAAAATGGTGTATCAATCATTCTATTTAAAATTGCTGTCGCAAGTTCCAATGATGATCTACCTGAGAATGATATCATATTAGCATCATTATCATTTCTTGTTAAAATAACATCTTCTACATCCTTTACTCTAGCGCAACGTATGCCTTTTACTTTATTGCAAGCTATACTCATACCAAATCCAGATCCACAGATAGTTACTCCAAAATCAACTTTTTTATCTCTTACATCATTTGCTAACTTAAATGCAAAATCCGGGTAATCTACAGCTTCTTCTGATGTAGTACCATAATCAATTAGTTCTACTCCATCATGTTTAAATTCTTTCTTTATCAATTCTTTTAAATCATAACCTCTATGATCACTTGTTATACCTACTTTCATATATCCTCCTATATAAGTATATTATAAGTTTTTTATTAAATATATTATACAATAAATCATTATTATTTTTCAAATTATTTACTTTTTAAATAAAAAAAGAAGCATTATTCTGCTTCTTTTGTAGTAAATCCATATTTCTTATTGAATTTATCAACTCTACCAGCACGTGATGCTCTACTTTGTTTTCCTGTATAGAATGGATGACATTCTGAACAAATTTCAACATTGATTTCTGATTTTGTTGATTTACAAGTAAATGTATTTCCACATGCACATGTAACTTTACAATCTTTTATTTCTGGATGTATATCCTTTTTCATATTATCTCTCCTTCCGCCATGACAACATTTAGTCATAGTAATTCAATGCGTTATTAATATATCAAATATTTTCTTATTTATCAAGTGTTTTTTTATAAATTATACTTTTTTACAAGTTGTTTTAAATCATTTAATTTTTCTTTTGATCTGTTTATCATCTTTTTAGTATAAACTTCTTGTAATAGTAATAAAACAATTGTTGTGCGGACTATTCCTATTGTCATTAATAATTCAAATTCATCATTTTGAAATTCTTTATCATTAGATTGTTCCATTTCTTCTATCATATGTAGTTTAGTATAAGTTAAATAATCTTCAAGTTTATATGGCATTACTCTTATATCTCCATAGAAATAATTTACTATAGTACCATCTTCAAAAATAATATTAAATTCTGGATTATTTTTATTTGTATGAAATGCAAATTTCTTTAATATTTCATCATCTATATCTTCATATTCACAATATGAAATTCTATATTCATCATATTCATCGTATAAAACATGAATTGTCCTATTTATAGTAGGAATCAGCTTGGCATTTTTAATAGTTTGAATTTCTTCTTTATCAAGTGTATAGCCCTTATGTTGAATATATTTTCCATTTTCTATTTCCTCAATCGTATTATATTTTTGATTTTCAATTATACTTTTTTTAATATATTCATCTTTTTTTGATAATTCTTTATACATTGGATTATTTAAATACTGTTGTAATTCTTTTATTTTTTTTACACCATCTAGGTTCATAAATTGTCCTACTTTTGCACTACTAATATTTATGTTATCAAATATCCAATAAATTCTATTAGGATAAACTTTTCCCATAAAAGCTGACTCAATGATTGCTTCTTGTATTTCTTCATCGTCTGTTTCAAAAAATTCTTTTATATATTGTGCTTTTAAATATGAAATAAATTTTTCCATATTTTGAGCTGTTCTTTCTAAATTATTATCTTTATTTAAATATAAGAAATTACAGTAATTATTCATTGCATTTTCTATAAATTCATCACTATTTACAGCTTCTATTAAATAATCAAATTTTTCCATGATTATTCCTCCTCTTTAAATAGTGGCATTATTGTATCATAAAGAATTAAATAAATCAATTTTGTTTTAGTTCTTGTGCTATTTTTAAATATCCATTTCTATTAGGATAATAACTATTAGGATTAGAAAAATACTTATTTCTATTATAAAGTAAGCTATATGTATCTATAAAGGTATTAGTGTTTAATACTTTATTTAGTTTTCTAATACCAATATTAGAGTAATAATCTTCTTTATTTGATTTAGGATATCCTATTACAATTATTTCTTTTTTATAATATTTTCTTATTTCTTTTATTAACAATTTATACTCTTTATCTATTTCTTTTACTATTTTATTTAATTCAGATATAGTAATATCTTCTTCTAAACTCATTTTATATACTAAATCATTATATCCTAAATTAATAATTAATATATGGGATTCTAATAAATCTCTTTTTAAAGTGTTATTATTTTTTATTTCTTTTAAGGCTTCATGAATAGATAAATCTTCTTTTGAATATTTTATTAAATTTACTTTTTTATTTGTTTTTTCTAAGTAATCTTTATAGTAATCTACATAACTGTATTCTTTAATGCCAAAGGAGTTTATTCCTAGGGATAAGCCATCTGCCAAGGTTAAAATTTTTATATTAGTTTCTTTTGTACTTTGATATATAAAGTATACTGATAGAGATAAAATAATTAATATTAAAAGTTTTATAGGTCTAGACATAATCCCTCCATAAAAAAAAGAAATATAACTATTTAATTATATTTCTTTTAGAGTTATTTTAGCACCTACATTAGTAAGTTTTTCTATTATTGATTCATATCCTCTTAGAATGTGTTCTGAATTAGTTATTGTTGTTTTCCCACTTGCTTTTAATCCTGCGGCTACCATCGCAGCACCTGCTCTTAAATCTGTAGCAACTACATCAGCACCTTTTAATTCTGTTGGACCTAATACTGTAGCTGTTTGATTTTTTACTACTATGTCAGCTCCTAGGTTATTTAAATGTGGTATATGCATAAATCTGTTTTCCCAAATTGTTTCAGTTACTTTACTTTTACCACTTGCTTGTGTAAGAAGTACTGTGAATGGTTGTTGTAAATCTGTTGGAAAACCTGGATAAACTGCTGTTTTAATATTTGTTGATTTTAGTTTTTCTGGAACATTTAATACTTTAATATAATCTAATCCTATTTCTAGTTCAATTCCCATTTCCTCTAATTTGGAAGTAAGTGAATCAATATGTTCTGGAATAACATTATCTATTCTTAGATCTTTTCCACATAAAGCTGCGATTATTAAATATGTTCCTGCTTCAATTCTATCTGGAATTACTTCATGGAAACATTTATGTAAGTGGTCTACTCCTTCTATTTTAATAGTTGAAGTACCAGCACCAGTGATTTTAGCTCCCATATTATTTAAAAATGTAGCAACATTTACTATTTCTGGTTCTTTAGCTGCATTATCAATTATTGTTTTACCTTTTGCTTTTACTGCCGCTAACATGATATTAATAGTAGCTCCTACTGAAGCTATATCTAAGTATATATTAGCTCCTTTTAATTCTTCGGCTTCTACTATATATTTATTTTTATCATTAGTTACTGTTGCTCCTAATGCTTCAAATCCTTTTAAGTGAAGATCTATTGGTCTAGCTCCTATTGAACATCCTCCTGGAAAATACATTACAGCTTTTTTATATTTGCCAAGAAGTGCTCCCATAAAATAATATGAAGCTCTTAATTTTTTTGAAAATTCTTCTTTTATTTCAATGTTTTTCATATCTTTGGGATTAATTACTAAGCTTTCAGTTGAACGATTAACATTAACATTTAATTCTTTTAAAATATCGCATAATGCATCTGTATCAGTTATTTCAGGTACATTACAAATAGTTGCTTCTTCATCTGTTAAAATAGCAGCTGGTATTAAAGCAACTGTAGCATTTTTAGCTCCACTTATTCTTATTTGTCCTGATAATTCACGATTTCCTTCTATTTCAATTACTTTCATATATACCTCCTACTATTTTTTTGTTCCAAATAAATTTACTTTATGATCAATTATTTCTTTTAGATTATTTTCTCCACTACCTATTACTTTTCTTGGATCATATACTTCAATATCTGTATTTAGTTTTTCTCTTACACCTTTACTCCAAGCATATTGTAATTCTGTATTAACATTAATCTTTGATGTTCCACATTCAATTGCTTTCTTAATTTGATCATCTGGAATACCACTACCTCCATGTAGTACTAGAGGTATATCTAGTGTTTCATTTATTAATTTCATTCTTTCAAAATCTAAATTTGGCTCACCTTTATAGAAACCATGTACACTTCCTAGCGCAGGAGCTATAGCATCTATTTTCGTACCTTCTACTAGTTTAATGCATTCATCTAATGTAGCATTTGTTTCAGTACTAGTAATATTATCTTCAGTACCACCAATATGTCCTACTTCTGCTTCTACTGATACGCCTTTAGGATGTGCATAATCTACTACTTCTTTAGTTATTCTTATATTTTCTTCTAATGGTAATTTAGATGCATCTATCATTACTGAAGTAAAACCTGCATCTATTGCTTTTTTACAAGTTTCGCTACAACCATGATCTACGTGTAAGCATACTGGTATAGTAATATTTAAATCTTTAATTAACCCTGTTACCATACCATATATCACATCATATCCACCCATATATTTAGCTGCACCATCACTAACTCCTAAGATTACTGGTATGTCTAATTTTTGACATTCTTCTAATATATATTTAGTCCACTCTAAGTTATTAATATTAAAATGAGGAACAGCAAATTGTTCTTTCTTAGCTTTTTTTAACATTTCAATAAAATTTACAAGCATTCTTTTCACCCAACTTAATCATAAGAAATTAATTTTTTTTTGTCAATTAAATCATGATAAATCATTGATATTTGTCATAAATTAGACGTTTAACAGGTATTTTAATGCTACTATTATGAGAAGTATTATTCCTAAATATGTAGCTTTATTTTTATATTTGTATTCTAAATCTTTGCCTAAATTAAATCCTATATATGTAAAAAACGAACTTGTGAGTGAAAATATTATACTAGAGATAATAATAAATTCACTATTTAATCCAAAGGCTATTCCTACTGTAAGTGAATCTATACTTACACTAAGTGCTATTAAAAGAATTGTTAAATTGTTTAAAATAGATTTGTTTTCTTCGTCTTTGTTTTTATACATTTCAAATGCTAATATAATAAATATTAAAAAAGTAAGAATATTTATTCCAATTATTTTATATTTAAAGATATTTCCTATAAAATATCCTAATAGTGGCATAATAAAATGAAATATGCCTACTATTATAGAAGTTTTTATTATGTTCTTTTTACTTGGGGATGTTGTTCCTATGGAAAGAGATAAGGAAAAGGCATCCATACTAAGTCCTATACCTACAAAAAAATATATAAGGCTATTCATTTTATCACCTTATATATTTTATTCAAATATCTTATTAATTATTTCTTTTATTAATGATTTATAATGATAATCTTTTGTTTCATTAAAACATAATGGAGGAAATAATACACACCAGAAGTTATCTCCTTCTCCATCTCCTAATGTTACTACAAGTGATTCGTATTCACCTTGAGGGTATAGTTCATTTTCATATGTTTTTTGTGGAAAATAGTTTTTTCCATAGTTTATGTGGAAATTTTTATCATAATTGTTATCTTTTAATGTTTTTTCCACAATATTTGTGAATTCAGGTAATTCATTTTTCATATAATTTCTTGTTTCTTCTATATTTTTAAATTTATTTGTTTTTAACAAATTTGTTTTTAGATTTTTAACTACTTTTCTTTTTATTTTTTGGTCATTTGCATCATTTGTATTAGCAACCACTCTAAATCTAATGGATTCTTTTGGTATTCTATATTTTTCATGTTTATTTAATGATAATACTAATATGAATATAGTTAGTATAATAATAGTTTTTTTCATTAAAAAACCTCACTTTCATAATAATAGTGAGATTTTTTTTCTTTTTTTATTCTAAATTCTTAAAAATAAACAACATTCTATCTTTGCCAGATAAATCTTTTTTTACTTCTATTCTTACATTATTTAAATATTTATTAATTAAATTAATGATGTCGTTTGCTTGGTGATAGCCTATTTCAAAGGCTATTAAACATTTATCTTTCATATGATTGGATATATCTTTTAATATTTTGTTGTAGCAATCTAAACCATCTTTTCCTGCATATAATGCTAAATGAGGTTCATTGTTTTTTACTATTTCTTCTATTTCTTCTGCTTCTTTTATGTATGGTGGATTGCTTATAATAACTTCATATTTTTTATTGATGTTATCAAAAAAATTACTTTCAATTATATTAGCATTACTGTTTAAATTATTTTTATTTATTTTAGTAACTTCTAAAGTATCTTTAGAAATATCTATTAAATCCACAGATTTTGTGGAAACTTTTTTTTCTAAGGTTAATCCAATTACTCCTGATCCTGTACCTAGATCTATTATATCCACAGGTTCATCAAAATATTTATTAATATAATTAATAGTATTCTCAACTAATTCTTCTGTTTCAAATCTGGGTATTAAGCATCTTTTATCTACATAGAACTTATTACCATAAAAATTAACAGATCCAATCACATATTGAAGAGGAGTTCCTTCTTCTAAGGCAATTACTTCTTTTTTATATAATTCTACTTTATCGATTGGAACTTGTTCTTGTAGACAAGTTAATAGTTCTAAAGGATTTTTATTTAAAAGTTCTGCAAGTAGAATTTTAGCGTGATCTGAATGACAATGACTTTTACCAAATACTAGTAATTCTTCAATAGTCATACTATTCACCTCTTTTTTTTATTAAAGTTTTTATTTTTATTTCTTCTTCTGTTAATTCTTCTTTAAATTTTAATCCTGCTATAAAGAAATCTATATCTTTTAATTCAATATGATTAATTTCTTTCTTACATATTACACAATATAATTTCTTTTTGTGATACATTTCTTTTTGTTTATTGGTGCTTCTCCATATTTTAGAAATGTTACCACATTCTGGACATATCAATGATGTTGGAGTTACTTTTTTATTCATTTGTTTCACCTTGAAGTTTTCGTTTTTGATCTTCTTGAATTAAGGCATTAATAACATCATCTAAGGCACCATCCATTATTCTATCTAAATTGTTAGTAGTAAATCCAATTCTATGATCAGTTACTCTATTTTGTGGATAGTTATAAGTTCTTATTTTTTCTGCTCTATCTCCTGTACCAATCTTACTACGTCTTTCATTACCTTCTTTTTCTAATCTTTCTTGTTCTTGTAGTTCATAAAGACGTGATTTTAATACTTTCATTGCTTGTTCTTTATTTTGAATTTGACTTCTTTCATTTTGACAAGTTACTACTAATCCTGTAGGTAAATGAGTAATTCTAACTGCAGAGTCTGTTGTATTAACTCCTTGTCCACCACAACCACTTGATCGATAAATATCGATTCTTAGATCATTTGGATTTATTTCTATTTCTACATCATCGTCTGCTTCTGGCATTACAAGTACTGTAGCGGTAGATGTTTGAAGACGTCCATTTGATTCAGTTACAGGTACTCTTTGTACTCTATGTGATCCTGATTCATATTTTAATAATGAGTAAGCACCTTTTCCTTTAATAATAAATTCTATCTGAGCAAACCCACCTGCAGTACCTTCTACTGAGTTAAATACTTCATATGAGAACCCTTGTTTCTCAGCGTATCTTGTGTACATTCTAAATAAGTCTCCTGCGAAGATATTAGCTTCATCTCCACCTGCAGCTCCTCTTATTTCCATAATAACATTCTTAGAATCATTAGGATCCTTTGGTATTAATAATACTTCTAATTCAGAGTCTAACTTAGTTTTTTCTTCTTCTAGTTCTTTTAATTCTTCTTTAGCCATTTCCCCAAGTTCTGAGTCTTTCATCATTTCTTTAGCATCTTCAATACCAGTTAGTATTTTTTTATACTTTTTATAACAATTAACTATATCTTCTAAATCAGACATTTCTTTTGAATATTGTCTAGTTAATTTAATATCACTTAATACTTCAGGTTTAGTTAATTCTTTTTCTAAATTATTATATTTTTCTAAAGTTGCTTCTAATCTTTCTATCATATTTTAAACCTTCTTTCTTGAATAGACTTATTATATCATTTTATTATGAAAAAAACTAGATTATTCTTCTAGTTCTAATTCATCTTCATCAATTACTACTAAATCTTTTAATTCTTCATTAGTATCATCGTCATAATCAGTATCATCTGTATCATCAAAATTGTCTTCTTCTATTTCGTCTATATCATCATTTTCATCTTCTTCATCTGTTTCTTCATCATCTTCTTCATCTGATACTTTTAAAACTTTATCTGATGTATGATTACTTCTTAAATCCCATTTACCATTATCTAATAAGATAAATCTTTTATCAGTAGAAAGAGCTGTATAAAAATCTGCGATTTTCTTTTCAAATGTACTTTCAGGTAAATCTAAAAGTTTTATTATTTTTTTAAATAAATCGGCTGTATTTAGCTTTCTTTTTGATTCTTCCATAATCATATAAGCTATATCTTTATTAGACATTAATTCTAATTCTTCTTTTTTCATTGATTTGATGCTCATAAGCAGACCTCCTATATCAAAACATTATATGTTTAAATACTTTTTTTGTGTGGTATAAAAAATTACCAATAATTTTATAACATATATATCTTATATTAGCAATACTTTTTTACATTTTATTAGGTACTTTTATTCCTAAGGTATCTAAAAGTAGTAAATTTACTTTATAAACTACATTAGTTAAAGTTAACCAACTATTTCTTAATTCTTCATCAGATTCTACTAATACTTTATTATCAGCATAGAATTTATTATATAAAGCTGTTAGTTTATATAAATATTCTGCGATTTCATTTAGTGTTTTAGTGTTTAATGATCTGTCTAATACATTAGGTAATTCTAATAATGTTAAAGCTATATCTTTTTCAGAATTTCCTTTTAACTTAGTAACTATACCTTCTGTATATTTTGCTTTATTTAAAAGTGATTTCATTCTTATTGTTGAATAAAGTAAGTATGGACCTGTTTTTCCTTCTAAATCAGCAAATTTTTCTATTTCAAATATGTAATCTGTACCCCTATATGGTAATAAATCGGCATATTTTAGAGCAGCCAACCCTACTTCTTTAGATATTTCTTTCTTTTCTTCTTGAGAAATACTTTCATTGGTTATTCTTTTATATGTTTCATTATTTACTAATTCTATTAAATTTTTAAGAGACATGACTCCACCATCTCTAGTTTTAAATGGTTTTCCATCTTTTCCATTCATTGTTCCAAAACCGATGTGTTCTAATGATACATTATCATCTACTATTTTTGCTAATCTTGCAGCACGAAATACTTGTTCAAAGTGAAGAGATTGTCTTCCATCTACTACATACCACATTTCATCTGGATTGAAGTTTACTTTTCTTTCTAAGATAGCAGCTAAATCTGTAGAATCATATGACATTGTTCCATTTGATTTAACCATCATTAATGGTGGCATTGGTGAATTATCATCACTTTTCTCTACTTCTATTACTTTAGCTCCTTCACTATCTGTGATAAGTCCTTGTTCATCACATATTTTATATAATTCATCAAAAAATTCCATTTCATCTGATTCACCATTCCAAATTTCAAAGTTTGTATTTAATGAATCATATGTATTTTTAATATCTGCTTTTGATATATCTACTATTTTCTTCCATAACTCATAGTAACCTTTTTCTTTAGATTGGAATTTCATAGTTATGTCTCTAGCATCTTCTAAGTATTCTTCATCTTCTTTTGATTTATTTGAAGCAAGTGGATAAATTCTTTCTAAATCTTCATTAGTAATTGGTAATTCTATTTCACTATAATCTCCTTCATAATTAGGATCAAAGTATGGAAGATTAGGATATTCTTCTTTTATTTCTTTTATTACTAATCCTAATGGTCTTCCAAAATCACCTAAATGGGCATCTCCTAAAGCATCATACCCTAGTAAAATAGCTAATCTTTTTAGAGCTTCTCCAATGTTGGCACTTCTTAAATGTCCTACATGTAATGCTTTTGAAACATTAGCTCCACCATAATCAATAATTATTTTCTTTTTTTCTTTTTTATCAATATTAGAATAGATATCTAAGTTTATTTTATTTAAAATTTCGTATGTATATTCATTACTTAGACTAAAATTTATAAATCCAGGTCCCGCAATATTAATATCAGTAAATCTGTTATCTTTTTGTAATTCTTTTACAATGTCTTCTGCTATTTCTTTTGGATTTTTATGGTAAATTTTAACTAACTGCATTGCATCATTTAATTGGTATTCTCCTAAATCTCTTCTATTAGATGGTTCTAATGCGATAGACTCTTCTTCATACCCTGCATTTTTTATTATAGTTTTTAAATCTTTTTCTAATTCTTTTAAAATACTCATTCCAATACCTCCAATTCATACATAAAATCGCTATTTTCAATAGAATAATTAATTCTTATATTATTTTTAATTCTTTCTATTTCTATATTATCTATACTTATTTCTAATTCTCTATCCATTTCTTTAATATGAATATTACCTTTTTTATTATTAAAATCATATATCATATGTATATCTTCATTATCTCTTATTAGTATATTATTTTTTAAATCATAAAAAACAACAGTATTATCATATTCTTTATAATTAATTACTTCAGAGTCGATACTATAATCTACAATACTTTCTACATTATCTATACTTACTTTAATTTTAGGCATAACTTCACCCACTTAAAAATACTGTAATGATTATAACACAATATTGTTTTTTTTAATACATAATTTTTCTTTTATTTTTAATACTAATAGTGGGAGGGGTCTTATGAAATTTACTAAGTTATTAAAAATATTTATTATTTTATTTATTATTTCTTTAGTTGGTGTTTTATTATATGTTAAATTATCTCCTAAAATAATTATTAATAGTGCTAATAATATTACTTTATATGATAAAGATAATAATATATATTTTAAAGGGAGTGAAAAGAAGGAATGGGTAGAATTAAATGATATAAGTAAATATCTAATAAATAGTACTATTTATACGGAAGATAAGCATTTTTATCAACATTTTGGTTTTGACTTTTTAAGAATTGGAAAAGCTATGATAACTAATTTTAAAAATAAAAGTATGGATCAAGGTGCTTCTACTATCACTCAACAATATGCAAAAAACTTATTTTTAGATTTTGATAAAACTTGGAAAAGAAAATGGGATGAAATGTGGTATACATTAAGAATTGAGGCTAACTATAGTAAGGATGAAATACTGGAGGGATATTTAAATACTATTAATTACGGACATGGTAAATATGGAATTGAAAATGCTTCTAAGTTTTATTTTGGTAAATCTGCAAAAGATTTAGATCTTGCGGAAGCAACTTTACTTACTGCTATTCCTAAAGCTCCCAGTAAATATGACCCTATTAGTAATTTAGATACTACTAAGCAAAGACAATTATTTATACTTGATAATTTAGTAAATAATAATGTTATTAGTGAAAAAGAAAAAGAAGATGCATATAATGAAAAATTAAATATAATTGGTTATAATGAAGATGAAGATTTATCTAGTATTAATTTTTTTCAAGATGCTGTAATGAATGAGTTAAAAAATATAAGTACAATTCCTAATAATTATAGTGATGTTAATGGATTAAAAATATATACTACTATGGATTATAATTCACAAAAAATATTAGAAAAGAATGTTAAAGAAGTATTTGAAGATAATGATTCTCTTGAAACTTCTTCAGTAGTAATGGATCCTAATACAGGTGGTGTATTAGCTATTGTTGGGGGAAGAGATTATAATAAATCATCATATAACAGAGTTATATCTTCTTCTAGACAAGTAGGTTCTACAATGAAACCTTATTTGTATTATGCAGCACTTGAAAACGGTTTTACTGCATCTAGTGAGTTTTTATCAGAACAAACAACTTTTCCAATTGAAGATAATAAAACATATTCTCCTATTAATTATAATAATAAATATGGAAACAAGCCTATTTCTATGGCTACAGCCATTGCTTATTCTGAAAACATATATGCAGTTAAAACTCATATGTTTTTAGGATATGATGCTTTAATTAATGTTGCTAGACGTGTAGGAATTACTGAAAAATTAGAAAGTATTCCATCTCTTCCTTTGGGTACTAATGAAATAAATATTTTAAATATGGCTAGTGGTTACTCTGCTTTTGCTAATTTAGGATATAAAGTTAATCCTCATTTTATAAAAAAAGTTGAAGATGGAAAAGGCAATGTTTTATATAAAGCTAATGAAGAAAAAGAATTAGTATTAAATCCTAGTTTAGTGTTTATATTAAATAATTTATTAACTTCAACATATGATCCTTTATATATAGATTATAATTATCCTACAGCTATTTCTTTGTCTTCTAAATTAAGACATAAATATGCTTTAAAAAGTGGTACTACTAATACAGATAATTGGAATATTGGATTTAATAAAAATGTTTTATGTGCAGTTTGGGTAGGACATGATGATAATAAAGAATTAACAACAAAAGATTATAAATATGCGCAAAATATTTGGTATAAGACTATAGAAGAAATTGAAAAAGATGTAAAAGAAGAGGATGGATGGTACGAGAAACCTAAAAATATTGTGGGTGAATTAGTAGAACCTATATCTGGTAAACCTAGTAGTGATCAATCAAAAAATACTAAGCTTGTTTATTTTTTAAAAGGAACTGAACCTAAAGAAACAGACCCTACATTTGATGAAATAAGTAGTAATTAAAAAGAAGAAATTTTTTCTTCTTTTCTTTTATTTTATTATATATTAACCTTGTACCTTTAAAAGGTTTTTGTTATAATTTTAATAGTATGGAGGTAATATTATGATAGAGATAATTATAGGTATTATTGTTATTATATCATTTTTATCATTTATATTTGTTATATTTAACAACAAGTATGAATTAGTAAATATTAAAATAGACAAGGCTAATGAGGATATTGAACTTTATTTAAAGAAAAAAATAGAATTATTAGATAGGACTAGACCTATTATAAAAAAAGCTTTAAAGACTAAAGAGTTTATGGAAGATTTAGATAAAATACCAGTAGATGCACCAAATATTGAAGTTAATTCTATGCTTAAAAAGATATATAATGAGCTTTTTAAAGCTTTGGATGAACATGAGAAATTATATAAGAGTGATGCTTTAGTTAAAATACTTGATGAATTAAATAATACTGAAGAAGATATAATTGGAGCTATCAAGTTTTATAATGATACTGTAGTAGAATTTAATAAATTAGTCGTATCATTTCCTTCTAATATAATTGCTTTATTTAAGAGATATAAAAAGATGGATTTTTATAATAATGAAAAAAGGGAGATATTTGAGATATTAAATAAAGATTAGGTGATGTTATGGATTTTATTAATAAAATTAAGATAAGAGCTAAAAGTGATAAAAAAACTATTGTATTAACAGAAGCTATGGATGAAAGAGTAATGAAGGCTGCTGCTATTATATTGGATGAAGATATCTGTAATCTTATTATTATTGGTAATAAAGAGGATATTAATAATTCTTACAAATATAATATAATTAAAGCTACTATAATAGATCCAAATACATATTATCGTACTGAAGAGTTAATCAATGATTTAGTTGAACTTCGTAAAAACAAAGGTATGACTTATGATAAAGCTCGTGAATTAATACATAATGATTATATGTATTTTGCATGTATGTTAGTAAAAAAAGGCATTGCTGATGGTATTGTATCAGGTGCTTGTCATACTACCAAAGATACTTTAGTACCGGCATTACAAATTATTAAGAATGATAATAATTACGATTTTGTATCATCATTTTTTGTAATGGAAACTTTAGATCCAGCGTTCGGATACAATGGTATATTAGTATTTTCTGATTGTGGTATTATTGAATATCCTGACAGTAGGATGCTTGCAGAAATTGCAGGTATGAGTGCTACAAGTTTTAAATTTTTAGTGGGAGATGATCCTATTGTTGCAATGCTTTCATATTCTACTAAAGGGAGCGCTAAGGGAGAATATGTTGAAAAAGTAATTGAAGCTACAAAAATAGCTAAAGAAAAATATAGTAAATATAGAATTGATGGAGAATTACAGTTAGATACAGCTATTGTACCTGAGATAGCTAAGAGAAAAGCTCCAAATAGTGATGTTGCCGGTCACGCTAATGTCTTAATTTTTCCTAATATAGAAGCAGGTAATATAGGTTATAAGTTAGTGGAGAGATTTGCTCATGCTAAGGCATACGGGCCTATTACGCAAGGTATGGCTAATCCTGTAAATGATTTATCTAGAGGTTCTAGTGTAGATGAAATTGTTGGCGTTGTTGCAATAACCGCTGTTCAAGCACAACAAAAATGAAAGGAGTATTAACATGATAAAATGTCCTCATTGTGGAGCAGAATTTAAGTATAATGCTAAATCAAAATTAGTACATTGTGATTATTGTGGATCTGATTTTAATCCTAAAGAATTAAAAACAAAAGTTAAAGTTTCTAAAAAGAAAGAGAATTTATTAAAAGGGTATTGCTATAGTTGTACTCAATGTGGTGCTACTTTAATGACTTTTGATGAAACTGCTATTACATTCTGTAGTTATTGTGGTTCTCAAAATATGATTGAAGATAAAATGATAAAAGAAACAGCACCTGATGTTATTATTCCATTTTCTAAAAATCAAGAAGAATGTATAAATAATTATAAGAAAAAAATATCTAGTTTCTTATTTGCTCCTGGTTATATGAAATCTGATATGATTGTTAAAAAATTTAGGGGTATTTATATGCCTTATGGTCTATATAAACTAGAACATCATGGAGATTCTATTAATAAAGGAAAAAAATATAGTCATCGTTCTGGGGATTATGTTTATTATGATGACTATGATATTCATGCTATGGTAAACGCTACTTATGGTGGTATTTCATTTGATTTATTATCTAAGTTTTATGATGAATATAGTCAATCAATACCTTTTAACGCTAAAGAGGCAGAAGAGTTTAATCCTAATTATTTACCTGGATTTTATGCAGATAGTAAAGATGTTGATGCAGATACATATTATGATGATGCGGTTAATGTAGGTGTTAATGATTCTTCAAGATTTTTAAAGAAAGATCGTATTTTTTCTAAATATGGTTGTGTTACTCCTAAAGTATATTTTAATATTACTGAGAAAAAAGTTGGTTTGTTTCCTTTATATTTCTTAGCTATAAAGGATAAAGATAATGAACATCTTCATTATGCTGTTATCAATGGTCAAACTGGTGCTGTTGCTGCTGATATACCTATTTCATTTTTTAAATATATTCTTTTCTCATTAATAATTACTGTACCAATATTTTTATTTATAAATTTATTCCCTGTTATTTTACCTCAAATAATATGTGTATTTACAATGTTAATGTCAATAACAGCATGGATAATATGTGCTGTACAGATATCAAAATGTAATGATAGATATGGAAGGTATAGTGATAAAGGAATATCTTCTAAATCAGTTGAGGTAACTGAAAATGGTAAAATAATAAAACCTAAAAAAATTAAAAAATATAAGGTAAAAGCTAAATATTGGGTAAAATATTTAATTTCAATGTTGATTCCATTATTTGTATTAATTATAAATCCTGTACAAGATTCATTCTATTATGGAGCATCAATTATTGGATTAATATTAGTTATATGGTCTTTCTATGATTTAGTTAAAATTCACAATGTTTTAGTATCAAGACCAATACCTCAACTTGAAAAAAGAGGAGGTGATGAAAATGAATAAGAAGATTATCTTTTTAATCATTTTAACTATATTTACATTTAATATTAAAAATGCTTATGCAGTTGATTTCACTGATGTAATTACTGAACAACAAGTAAATGAAAACGAAAATACTAATCAAGAAGTAAATGAAACACAAAATTATAATAATGAGATTAATGATTCTTCTATAGATAATCAAGATGAAACATTATATAAAGAGTATAAATATATTAATGAAGAAACTAATTACACTGCATTTATAGATGATAAAGCTAATTTATTATCACTTGAAGAAAAAGAAAAGTTGTTTGAAGAGATGAAACCTTTAACTACTTATGGTCATATAGGATTTGTATCTACTGATAATAATTCTTCTTCTGTAAATGTTTTTGCTGCTAATTATTATCAATCTAACTTTAATAATCAAAGTGGAACTATATTTATTATTGATATGAGTAATAGAAAAATATATATAGTTTCAAATGGTGCAAACTACAGACTTATCACTGATAGTAAAGCTTATTCTATTACAGATAACGTTTATAAATATGCATCACGACAAGATTATTATGGTTGTGCATCTGTTGCATATAAGCAAGTATTTACCATTCTTAATGGCGGGAAAATTGCAGAACCTATGCGTTATACTAGTAACTTATTTATATCTTTAACTCTAGCATTATTTTTTAGTTTTATATTTATTTTAAGTAAATCTAGAATCGTAAAAGCAAGTCTTAAATCAATTGTTAAGAATTGTGATATAGAATTTGAAATTGGCGAATCTTCCGCAATTAAAACAGGAAGCCATCGTGTATATAGTCCTCAGTCTAGTGGAGGAAGTGGTGGCGGATCTTCTGGTGGCGGAGGAGGAGGCGGTGGCGGATTCTCCGGTGGTGGAGGAGGCCATAGTTTCTAACAAAACAAAATATCCACAGTTTTTGTGGATATTTTTTTATTAGAAAAAATGTAGTACTGTATGAAATAAATAATCTAGAATCATTAATAATAATATTACTAAAGCTATTATTTTTTTTCTTGTAGGTTTTATTTTATTTAAAATTTTATTAACTAATGGTTGAATTAAATATAAAGCTATTGTACCTCCTATTGCAAAATTTCTTGAAGCATCCCAATTAACTCTTGTATTTATATTTAAGAAGTCTTTTGAATAATCCCATAGTATTTTATGAAAATATTTATCTATTACAAAGTGAGATACATATTCGAGTAGAGTTGTTATTATCCAAATAGATAAAAAAACTAATATTATTGTTACATCTACATTTTTTATTTTTTTATTTATTTTAGTAAGTAAAAAAACTGTAATGATTACTATTATATTAGTTAATATTATTTTAATTCCATAATTATTAAACAAATAAGTAACATGATATATCTTTGGAGTAGTATATTCTATTATAGTTATATATATAAATGAGGTTAAAGTTATTACTGAGGTTATTAAATATATTGGGTTTTCCAATGTATGATGTTTTTTCATAAATTTATTTAAACATAATATCAGTATCAATACTCCAAAGCCATATATAGGAAGAAATGGTCCAAAAAGCACTCCTCTATTTACAAATTTATGTGGTTCAAAGACAAACCACATTAATAATACTTCATATAACCAACCTATCAATGCATATATACAAAATATAATATAATAATTTGAAAATTTTTCTAAAATCCTTTTCATTCTATTCTCCAATCAATTTCTTTTATATTATTCTTTTTTAAAAATTCATTTGTTTTTGAAAATGGCTTACTTCCAAAGAATCCATTTCTTGCGGAAAATGGAGATGGATGTGCTGATTCTATTATCAAATGTTTTGGGTTTGTAATTAAGCATTTCTTTTCTCTCGCATATGCTCCCCATAATATGAATACTGTAGGAGTATTTCTTTCATTTAATATTTTTATAACATTATCAGTAAATGTCTCCCATCCTTTATCTTTATGAGATGTTGGTTTATGTTCTTCTACTGTAAGTACAGCATTAAGAAGTAAAACTCCTTGTTTAGCCCATGCTTTAAGTGAGTTTGCTTCTGGAAAATGTATTCCTAAATCACTTTCTAGTTCCTTAAAAATGTTTTTTAAAGAAGGTGGTTTTAATACTTCATTACTTACTGAAAATGAAAGTCCTTCTGCTTGATTAGGTCCATGATATGGATCTTGTCCTAGTATAATTACTTTTACATTATCAAAATCTGTATATCTGAAGGCATTAAATACTTCATTTTGTTTTGGATATATTGTTTTTGTTTTATATTCATTTTTTACAAAATTCATAAGATTAGTAAAGTATTCTTTTTTGAATTCTTCACTTAATACTTTATCCCATTTATTACCTATCATTTTATCACCTACTTATGATAACTTTCATTGTTATTAATTTTATAAGCACGATATATTTGTTCTAATAAGAGTACTCTAAATAATTGATGAGGAAAAGTCATTTTTGAAAATGATAGATGTAGTTTGCTTTTATTTTTTATATTTTCAGATAATCCATAACTTCCACCTATTATAAAGGTTATATTACTAGATTCTAATTGTATTCTATCTAATTTATAAGCAAATTCTTCTGATGAAAACTGTTTTCCCTCTATTTCTAAAGTAATTATATAATCTTTTTCGCTTACGTGTTTTAATATTTTTTCTTCTTCCAATTTAATTGCTTTTTGTGGTTCTACTAATCCTTCATCTTTTACTTCTATTATTTCTATATTAGTATACTTTGATAATCTTTTTTTATACTCTTCAATGGCATCTTTTAAATATTTTTCTTTAATAGATCCTACTGTTATTATTTTTATCATACTTCTATCATTTCACTTTCTTCATACTGCCTTGCGATTAGCACTTTTATATTTTTATCTATACCTTCATTATGAATTGCTTCTAAGGCTTTTTCTTCTGTATTATTTTTTTCACTTAAATGCGCTAAAATAATAGTCTTTGTATTATTACCTATTATTTTTTTTAAGTATTTAGATGTTGTTGTGTTGGATAAATGGCCTGTATCAGAGATTACTCTTTCTTTTAAAAATCTTGGATAAGGGCCATCCATTAACATTACTTCATCATGGTTGCTTTCTATTAAATAAAGATTTTTATTTACCATCTTATTTAAATATTTTCTATTAATGTATCCTGTATCAGTTACATATACTAGATTCCTATTTTTGTATTCTATAATGTATCCTACAGATGATGGAGCATCATGTGATGTATGTATTAATTCTATAAATACATCATTGATATTAAACTTATCTTCTATAAATATACATCTATCTTTTGGGACGTATTCTTTTAAACTGTTATACATTTCTTGCGGTATATAGACATTTAATTTAGTTTTTTTTATTAAAGTGGATAATCCACTTGTATGGTCCTTATGACAATGTGTTATTAATATTCCTTGAAAATCTAAAAAAGAAAGGGAATTTTCTTCTAAACTTCTTTTTAAAGTCAAGTAGGAAATTCCCATATCTATTATTAAATTTGTATCATTACATAACACAATTGAACAATTTCCTTTTGAACCACTTGATAATGTTTTTATCTTCATTAGTAGAATGCAGCTGGGTTAAGAGCTGTTCCTCCATAATATGGTGGTCCTGTCCAAATACCTAAGTGTAAGTGAACTCCTGTTGCGAAACCGGTTTGTCCCATACCTCCGATTACTTCTCCTCTTTGTACTCTGTCACCAACATTTTTATATCTACATCCATTACATAAATGGGCATATATTGCGTAATATCCATTATCATGTCTTATTGTGATATATTGTCCATTATCATACCTATAACCAGAAGCTGTTACTGTTCCTGATTCTATGGCAAAGATGTTTGAGCCGTATCCACATCCAGCTATATCCATACCATCATGAAGTACTCCCCAACGCCATCCAAATCCAGATGAAACTGTTGAACATGATGCAGGCCAACCAAACATACCTTTTGTGATAATTAAATTTCCATAGCCTCCACCACTATAGTAATCTGCTTGTTGTTTTGTACCTTTTACTACTATTTCTTCTACTGGTACTTTCAACACTTCTGTAGCAGCAGGTATACCAACTACAGATGTTGTTTCTCCATTTATTTTTTGAACTTTTTGAGTTACTCTATTAAGTCCATTTTCTCCTGCTTGTTTAACTACTCTATAGTTAGTATATTGGTTTGGATCTTCTTCTGTTTTAGTTGTGTATTTTTGTTCTTCATCTTTTACTACATGATCTTCTTCAACAACACTTATTTGTGGTTTTAAAATACCTATTGTAACTATTTGTCCTGGTGATAATAAACTATTTTCATCTTTAAAAGAAGGATTTGCTACTAAAAATTCTTCTACTGATACTTTGTTATTAAAAGCTACTTCACTAATTGTATCTCCATCTTGAATTGTATATTTTGATTGATCCTCTGTAGTTCCAAATAATAAATACTTACTTAAATCTTCTTCTGTTGTATATATTGGTTTATCTATTGGTATTTTATCTTTTTTAATAGTTATTTTGTTTTTAATATAAATATTATCTATTATTGTCCCTGTTTCTTGTATTTCTTTTTGTGTATTATTAGCATAATTATTAAAATCTTCTTCTTTTATAAATGATTTTACTGTTTTTAAAACAGAATCTGTAAATACTTTTTTATCTAAAACATAAATATATTGTATTTTCCCTTTTTTAGTTTTTCCAGTTGTTTCATCTTTTGTATCTAAACCTTTTATTTTTACTACATAACCGTCAATTGTAAATGAAGAAATATCTTTAATTTTATTATAAATTTCTTCATTACTTTTAATATTCCTTTCGAATGTTATTTCTTTAACAATATCTAATTCAGCTGGAGTATACACTTTATTAACTTGGTATTTTTCTTTTATTTCATTTTGTTTTTTATCTATGTATTCTTCAAATGATTTTTTTGATTTTATGATTCCAAGTGATTTTCCTTCTAAATATACTCGATACACTGTTTGAGGATTTCTTGAAATTGTTTTAAATCCTGTTGTGAAAGCAGTTGATAGTATTATTACTAAAATCACTAGTAATTTTGTTTTTTTATTCACTAGTATTCCCCTCCATATTTTTATCTTTTCTTAAATTAACAAAAGTAGATGTATTTTTCTTAAATAATAATTCTAGTGTTGCGGTTGGACCATTACGGTGTTTTCCTATAATTAATTCACTTATGCTATTGTTATCTTCTGTACGTAATTCTTTTTTATAGTAATCATCTCTGTATAAAAACATTACAATATCTGCATCTTGTTCAATAGATCCTGATTCACGTAAATCACTCATTAATGGACGTTTATCTTCACGTGCTTCTACACCACGAGATAATTGAGATAATGCTATTACTGGTACTCCTAATTCCATAGCTAGTGTTTTTAAACTACGAGATATATCTGATACTTCTTGTTGACGGTTAGCACCATAATTTCTTCCTCCTGAAATTAATTGTAAATAGTCAATTACTACTAAAGATAGACCTTTTTCGCTACTAGCTAATCTTCTACATTTAGCTCTAATTTCTCCTATTGTAATACCTGGAGTGTCATCTATTACTAAATTACTATTTGATAATTGTGAAATTGCTTCGTTTATTCTCTTCCAATCATTATTTAAAAGATTTCCTGTTCTTATCTTAAAGCCATCTATTTGACCTAAAGATGCTAATATACGCATTGCTAATTGCTCAGCACTCATTTCCAAGTTAAACAAAGCAACTGATTTGTCTTGTTCCATGGCAACATGAGTAGCTAAATTAAGTGCAAATGCCGTTTTACCCATAGCAGGACGAGCGGCAATGATAATTAATTCGTTTGGATGTAATCCTGTAGTTAATCTATCAAAATCATACCAACCTGTAGCTAAACCTGTAATTTCACCTTTATGTTCTGCTAGTCTTTCTAAATCTGAATGAGCTTTTGCTAATACATCTTTAATAGATCTAAATTCACTTGATTTTCTATTTTTAACAATATTTAATATTTTCTTTTCTGAATTATCTAATATTTCATTTACTGTTTCATCTGTTCTATATCCTTCTGCTGCTATTTCTTCAGCTGTTGTTATTAAACCTCTTAATAATGCTGATTCTTCTACACTTTGAATATAGTAATCTATATTACTAGCAGTAGGAACAAAGTTTAATATTTCTGTTAAATACTCTACTCCACCAACTTCATTTAATTGATTATTGTTTTTTAAATAACTTGTAACTGTTGTGATATCAATAGCTGTTTTTTTGTCTGCTAAATTGGCCATTGCCTCAAATATCTTACCATTTTTTTCATTATAAAAAGAGTCAACTGTTAAGTTTTCAATTGCTTTTTCTAGTGCATATTTAGATAAAAAACATGCTCCTAATACTGACTGTTCTGCTTCTATGTTATTTGGTAAAGTTCTAATTGGCATATTATCACCTCTATTTTATTACGTGTACTTTTATTGTTGCTATTATGTCATTATATAGATTAATATCTACGTTATGAAATCCTAAAGTAGCTATAGTAGTATGTTCAATCATACTTTTTTCAATTTTATATCCTTTTTTTTCTAATTCTTCTTTTATTTGTTTAACACTAATACTTCCAAAGACTTTATCTCCAACTCCTGTTTTTACTTTAAATTCTATTATTTCTTTATCTAATTTTGTTTTTAATGATAAAGCTATTTTTTTATGTTCTTCATTTTCTTGTTGTTTCTTTTTAATTTCATGATTTAGTTTAGCAAGATTTTCTTTATTTTTTATTACTGCATAACCATTTTTAATTAAAAAGTTTTGTGCATATCCATCTTTTACATTTTTGACTTGCCCCTTTTTACCTTGATTTTTTAAATCTTTGATAAAAATAACTTCCATATTATTCTCCTTCTTCTTTTATTAATGTTTTCAATTCTTTTTCTACATTACTAATAGTAGTATTTTGGAAAGCAGCTGCTCCTCCATAAGCATCTCCTCCCCCTCCTAATTTAGAAAGTATTTTAGCAATATCATAAGCACCTAGGCTCCTAGCACTTATACCAATTGTATCTTTATTAATATGTCCTATTACGAAAGACGCTTCTATATTATTAAAGAACAATAATGTATCTGCAACTTTAGCAAGATCTTCTCTTCTGTATTGAGTATATGGACTCGCTTTTGTGATAGCAATTTTTCCATTTATTGTTTCTATTGAAGTTAATAATTTTTGTCTTTCTGCATATTCATTTATATCTTGTTTTAATAAGTATTGAACTTTTCTAGCACTAGCACCTAATGATGTTAAATAATATGATGTGTAGAATGTTTCTGCTGTTGTATTCAACGTATAATTATTTGTATCTAATGTAATACCAGCTAATAGAATTGTTGCATAATACGAATCAATTTCTATATCATAATATTCTATTAAATTAGTTATCATTTCGCAAGTAGAAGATATTTTATTATCTATTATCATAGTTGCATTTTTAATAGTGGTTTTACCTAGATCATGGTGATCTATTACTAGTTTATTTTCTATTTTCTTTAGAATTTTTTCACTTTGTACTAATTCTTGTTTATTAGTATCTAATACAATAAGTAGATTTTTATTTGCTTTTTGATGTAGATATTCATCTATATTTTCACTTCTTATTATTTGTAGACATCCTTCAAGTTCTCTTAATACTTTTTCAACGCCTTGTTCATGATTTCTATCATCTATTATAAAATAAACTTTTTTTCTTCTTTTTTCTAAAAATTTAAGCATCCCTATTGAGCTGCCTAAGGCATCTAAATCTAGATTTTTATGAGCCATTAAAAAAATTATTTTACTTTTTCTAAGTGCTTTATTAATTTTTCTTCTTTCTCTAATTATACTCATAAGTCCTCCTATAAAAGTTCTATATTTATTATATAATAAATATAGCAGTTTGAAAAGGTTAAATAAAAAAGGAAAAAATGTTATTTTTTCCTTTTGTTACACAATAAAAAGTCTAAAATCTTATTTAATAAAACCCGCTATGTGCAGGTGGTTGTTCTTACTCAATCTTTAGGATTCCTACTCTATGGAAGGCTTTCAACACCGATTGATGTCTCGAATTCCCGTATAATTTCCTTGGTCGGTTTTACCAATATATCTTTTAGACAATTTTATTGTAGCATAACTTTTTTCTTTATGGATAATTTTTAAGTTCTTTTTTTTACACTTGACGTCAAAAAAAAAGAAGTATTACTACTTCTTATCTTGTATAAGGCATTAAAGCTATAGCTCTTGCTCTTTTAACTTGTTGTGAAACAGTTCTTTGATGTTTTGCACATGTTCCTGTAACACGTCTTGGAACTATTTTACCTTTTTCATTTGTATATTTTTTTAATGTTTCAACGTCCTTGTAATCTAAAGTTTTACCAGCACACATCATACATACTTTTTTCTTTCTACGATTGAATTCTGCCATTTTCTATCCTCCTTTATTTGAATTAAAATGGTAATTCATCATCACTAATTTCGATACTTGCACCAAAATCAGCAAATGGATTACTATCTACATCTGTTCCTTTTGGCTCTGGCATATCTCCAAAGTCATAAGGTGTTGGTTCAGTGTTTTTACTTGAACCGCTATTAGAATTGTTTGAGGAATTTTTTGATCCTAAAAATTCAACGTTATCAGCTACAACTTCTGTAATATATCTTTTTTGACCATCTTGTCCATCATAAGTTCTTGTTTGAATTCTTCCTTCAACAGCAACTTGACTTCCTTGTGTTAAAAAGTTTTTTACATTTTCTGCTTGTTTTCTCCATACAACTATGTTAATGAAATCTGCTTCTCTTTCTCCATTTTGGTTAGTAAAATTTCTATTTACTGCTAGAGAAAATGTAGCTACTGGAGTATTACTACCAGTATATCTTAATTCAGGATCTCTAGTTAATCTTCCTATTAAAACAACTTTATTCATATAATTACCTCTTTATTTATATTATTCTTCTACTTTTACGATTAAATGACGAAGTAGATTTTCATTGATTCTAGCAACACGAGTAAATTCTTGTTCTGCTTCTTTTGAAGCTTCAACAACAAATAAGTAATAATATCCAGTATTATACTTTCTAATCTCATAAGCTAATTCTCTTTGACCCATAGCTTTTTCTTCGATTATTTTTGCTTTTGCGTCTGTTAAAACCTTTTTCATGTTATCAGCTTCTTTTTTAATAGCTGCTTCTTCCATATCTGGTTTTACAATGAACATAATTTCATATTTATTCATTCTTCGCACCTCCTTTTGGACTTATAGACTGCTTAATGCAGTAAGGAGTATTCAAAATACTCGAAGGTATTATAACAAAATTATATATAAATGTCTAGATTATTTCTTTAATTTTTTATATAATATTTTCAGGTGATGTTATGAAACTAATTGAAAAAGAATGTCCTAATTGTGGAGCTTCCTTATCTTTTACGAAGGAAGATACTTCTTGTAAATGTGAATATTGTAAAAGGGAATTTGAAATAGAAAGAGATGAAAATAAAAAAAAGTTAGAAGAACAATTTAATTTATTAGAATTAAAAACTCCTCTAAAAATATTTTCTTATATTACATTTGGTACTTTTATTAGTCATTTTATTGTTTTTTTATTTGTTTTTGCTATTATAGTTTTTATTTCATTTAATATTGTTAAAGGTCTTAATGATTCAAATTCTATTTTTAATGATAATACTAATTTTGTTACAACAGCTAGTGATTTATCTAATAATGATTATGATACTTTGGATTTAAATTCTCGAATCACTATTCTTAAAGAAACTACTGGTACTACTACTGAATATATGGTAAAAGGAGATTATAAGAGGGAAAAAATATATATTATTTCTAGTAAAAAAACTAATATATTGATACCTGTTTATAAAGTAGTTTATGAAAATGTTTTTGATAAAAGTGAAGAGTTTAAACACACTATATATATTCCAGTGGAATATAGAAATATTAAATCAAAAAATAATTCTATAGCATTTAGTATAGGAAATGGTAGAATTGTTGCAGATGAATATTATTTTAATTTAGAACATTCTGATTATTCTTATGGTTATCCTGATATGGATACTTTGTATGAAAAAGTTATTAAACAATATGAAAAAGATTATAAAATTGTAGAAAAATAGTCAAGTATTATTACTTGACTATTTTTTTTGTTGGATTAATTGTTAATATATAAGCTTTTGGTGAATATACTTTATTTATTGTTTTGCTTTTTATATATGTATTAACAGGTCCTAATATAATATATTTTGTATTATCTATATCTACTATACCATGTGAATATTTAGGAAATTTTGTATTATATGGTCCTACTATTCCATGGTGGTTTGTTATTTTTTGTAGTATAGACGGCATTAAACCATCATGCATATGTCCTGAAATTACTAGATCTGTATTGTTTTTTATACACTTATTTTTATCTTTGCTTAATTCTATAATTGATGAAGGATCATGTGTTAGAAATATATTAAATGTATTTTTAGGAAATTCTTGTGAATTGTTTTCTTCAAATTGTTTTTGAAATTCTTCTTTAGAGCCACGTGATTCTAAGTAATAATATAGATTTGGATTAAATCCTAATAACGAAATATTATTAATTTTAAATAATTCATTGTTTTTTAGGTAATAAAAATTATTTAATTTACCTAATAATTCTTCTATTTTTTTTGTTTCTGTTTGATTGTTTCTTTCTTTAATTGTAATATCATGGTTTCCAAGTACATAATATGTTTTTTTTCCTTCTGTAAATTTTTTCATAGAATCTATAAATTGATTACAAAAACTTTTGTTTTTTAGATAAATACCATTATCTATGATATCTCCCGTTATTAATATATAATCTATACTTTTAAATTCTTCTTGTAATTCTTTTTTTAATTTTGTTAAGTTATCATGTTTTGAATTTAATGTTTGATGAAGATCAGATATTAGTAATAGTTTTGTTGTTTGTTTTACCTTTTGTGTGTTTATTTCAAGATGTTTAATCATTATATTCCTCCTTAAACATTAAATCTAAAGTGACATATATCTCCATCTTGCATTAAATAATCTTTACCTTCAAGACGAGCACGACCGGCTTCTTTTACTTTTAATTCACTACCACATTCTATTAAATCATTATATGATATTACTTCTGCTCGTATGAAACCTTTTTCAAAATCTGTATGAATAATTCCAGCACATTCTCTAGCATTCATACCTTTTTTAAATGTCCAAGCCCTTACTTCGTCTTTTCCTACAGTGAAGTATGTAGCTAGTCCTAAGATATCATAGGTAGCTTTTATTAATCTATCTAAACCACTGCCATCTAATCCTAGGGCTTCTAACATCTCTTGCTTGTCTTCTTTTGAAAGTTCTGATAAATCTTCTTCTACTTTGGCACATAAACTTACTACACGGGCATTTTCACGAGATGCATAATCTTTAACTAATTTAACATATTCGTTGTCAGGATTAGTTAATTCACTTTCTTTTATATTTGCTAGATAGATTATTGGTTTTAATGTAAGAAAGCTATATGATTTAATTACTTTTTGTTCTTCTTTAGTAAGTTCTAATTTTCTTAAAGGTATATTTTCTTCTAAAGCTTTTTTACATTTGGTCAATACTTCTGTTTCTAAAATATCATCTTTATCTTTAGTAGTTCTTGCTTTTTTAGCAACACGCTCTAATCTATTGTTAATAACGTCAAGGTCTGCAATAGATAATTCTAAATTTATCGTTTCAATATCTCTTATTGGATCAATGTTTCCTTCTACATGGATTATTTTACCATCATCAAAGCATCTTACTACTTCAACAATAGCATCTACTTCTCTTATATGAGATAAGAATTTATTACCTAGACCTTCTCCTTGAGATGCACCTTTTACAAGTCCTGCAATATCGGTAAATTCATATGCAGTTGGAATAAATCTATTTGGATCATACATTTCTTTTAATTTATCCATTCTTTCATCTGGTACTGTTACTACTCCTACATTTGGTTCTATTGTAGCAAATGGATAGTTTTCTGCTAATATTTTTTGATTTGTTATTGCATTAAATAAAGTACTTTTTCCTACATTAGGTAGTCCTACTATTCCTGCTGTTAAACTCATAATATCACTTCTTTCGTCTTGTATTATATCATAATAACAAATAAAAAAGAAGAATTTATTCTTCTTTTATAGTGTTGGAGAAACTCCTGGTCCTATAGGTAATCCTATAATGTACCATCCTATTACTAATAATATCCATGTTGCTGATATTATTAAGAAATATGGTGTTATTATTTGTAGTGACTTTCTTATTGTGAATGGTTTATCTTTATGTAAATTATATATATTTAAATAACCTATATATATTACAAATGATGCAAGTAAAGGTGTAAATCCTTTGGTCATTGAATCAGCTACTCTCATAACTATTTGAGCAAATTGTGGTGATATATTTGACTGCATAAACATCGGAACAACTACTGGTGAAAATATCATCCATTTACTAGTTGGCGATGTTAGTAATAAGTTTGATATAGCTATTAATAATAAAGTTACTATAATTAATGGAATACCAGTTAAATTCAAATAATTTAATAAACTGGCTAACCATGAGGTAACAACTAGACCTATATTACTTTTTCTAAATATAGCAATAAATTGACTAGCAACAAATATTAGTATAAATATTGTACCTAATGAAGAAAATTTCTTACCAGCATTTTCTATTATTTGTTTATCATTTTTTATTGATTTACTTCCAATACCATAAGCAATTCCAGATAAAATAAATACTAATGAAACTAAATATGTAAATCCATCTTGAAAATATGAATTATCTCCAAATAATTGGTTTAGGTATATTGTTTCTTTCATATCAAGAAGCATTCCAGAGAATGGTAAATTTGGGATTAATGAATAAACAAATATAAGTAATATTATTATTGAAACTATTAATGCTGATCTTAATCCTTTTTTTTCATATTTATCTTTTTCTAAAAGTATTTGTTCTTGTTCTTCGCTGTTAAATGTTTTATATTGCTCTGTTTTTGCCATTTCTTCTTCCTTTTTGTATTTACCAATAATTGGGGCTATTATTTTTTCTATAACTATTGTTCCTACTATAGAAATAATAATTGTGGCTATTATTATAAATATTAAATTTGAACTTAAGGCAATATGACTTGTTTCATCTACTAATATTGCTGCTGTTTTAGTATAATTCATCAATGATACTTCCATTGATCCTATAAATATTGAAACTCCGTATCCAAATGATACTCCACAAAAAGCAGTTACTATTCCTAATATTGGATTTCTATTATTAATAAAATATATTAATGCTACCAATGGGATTAAAATTGCATATCCTACTTCATTTATTAATGAAGATATAGTAGCTATTAATATTACTAAAAAAGTAAATGTCCATTTTGGTATTTTACTAAAATGTCTTTTTGTTAATGTTTCAATAAATCCAGTTCCTTCAGCTATTGTCAATCCTATTAAGGATAATAATAATGTTCCTAATGGGGCAAAGCTTAAGAAATTTTTTGATGCGTTACTTATAATAAATTTTAATCCATCAAAAGAAAATAAATTTTCTACTGTTACTAATACAGGTTCCAAATCTTTGCTATTTGTATTTACTACGTTATATGTTGCTTGTGTTTGAAACAAAGATAGTATTCCTGTTAAAACTACAACTAAGGCAGATAAAAATACGAAAATAGTTATTGGATGAAAATAAAATTTCTTAAGTTTTAATTTTCTTCTGTCTTTCATATTAAATCCTCTCTATCTTTTTTAGTTTTTTATTAAAATCTATTCTAGGTATTAATACTGTTCTTCCACAGTTTAGACATTTTATTTTTATGTCTGCACCTACTCTTACAATCTCCCATTCATTTGTTCCACAAGGATGTTGTTTTTTCATTATTACAATAGATCCTAATTTATATTCTTTATTTTCCATTATGCACCTCTATCTGAGTATATGGTATTTTTATACCAACTTTATCAAATGCTTTTTTTATTTCTTTTCTTAAAACTCTTTCAGTATAAATATGTTTCATTGGCTTGGTTTCTACGACTACTCTATATATTACTGCTGAATCTGATAAATCATGTACTCCCCATACTTCTATATCTTTTGTTGCATATTCAAGTTCTTTATTTAATTTTTTAAATAAATTATCAAATGTATCTTCTATTAATTTTTCATTTGTTTCATAAGATATTGAAACATCTACTACTGCTAAAGAATTATTAATACTATAATTAATAATATTATCCATATAATGGTTACCTATTATCTTTGTAGCTCCTTTAAAATCACGTATTCTTGTAGTTCTAAGTCCTATAAAAACAACTTCTCCCATGAATCCATCTACTTCTATTGTATCTCCTATTTCATATTCACCTTCTGTGATGATTGAAAATCCTGCAATTAGATCTTTTGCTAAATCTTGAAAAGCTAATCCTATGATAGCAGTTCCTATACCTAAGCCTGCTAAGATTGATTTTACATTTACTCCATAAAGAGAAAGAATGGCTAATAGCACTAAGATTACTATTATATATTTAATAATATTAAGGATTAATGTACTTATTGTTTTTAGTCTTTGTTTTTGTGCTGTTTTTAGTACTCTATTTCTATTGGATGCTTTATTAATAATTCTTTTTATTAAACTAAATATAATAATACCTATTAAAATATAGACTACTGGGATAATTAATAATTTAATATTAATTGTATAACCTAATAGATTTACTTTCATATTATTTTCCTACCTCAATATTCATATATTCTAATAATCTGTTTAAATCATTATTATTAACAAAACTTATTTCTATTTTATTTTTCTTTATTATTACTTTAGTACCTAATTTTTCACTTAATTCATTTTGTAGATATGTATATTCATTATTTTTTTCTATTTTATGTTTTTGTGGATTACTTTTAATAATTCTTGGTTCTTGTGTTAATACTTCTAATTCTCTAACACTAATACCTTCTTTTATTATTCTATCCACTAGTTCTTGTTGTTGTACTTCTGAATCTAATTTACTAAGTACTCTAGCATGACCCATGCTTATATTGTTTTTACTTATTTCTTCTTGAATATTTTTAGGTAACGTAAGTATACCAATCATGTTTGTAATGTGACTTCTACTTTTACCTAATCTTTTAGCTAATTCTTCTTGTGTAACAGCTAATGTTTCTTGTAATTTTTTATACGCAGTTGCTTCTTCTATTGCATTTAAGTTTTCTCTTTGTAAATTTTCAAGAAGGGCAATTTCCATCATTTCATCATCATTAAAATTTCTAATAATAGCAGGTATTTCTTTTTTTCCGGCTAATTGTGATGCTTTAACACGTCTTTCACCAGCAATTATTTCATAACCTTTAATTGATTTTTTGACAATAATTGGTTGGAATACACCATGTTCTTTAATAGAATCTGCTAATTCTTGTAGTGCTTTAGGATCAAAAACCTTACGTGGTTGATATGGATTTGATCTTAATTCATCTAAATTTAACATTACTATTTCTTCTTTTGGTGTTTCATTAACTATTTTCTTTTCTACAGCACTATAGTCTAGTACTTCATTATTAAATAATTCTTCTAAACCTCTTCCTAATGCTCTTCTTCTTGGTATTCCTGTTTCTGTAATATTATTATTTTCCATTTCTTTCAATCACTTCCTTCGCTAGATTGATATATGCTTCAGATCCTCTACTTTTTGGATCATATGCTATTATTGGCTCCCCATGTGATGGAGCTTCTGTTAATCTTACTAATCTTGGAATTATTGTATTATAAACTTTTTCTTTAAAGAATTTTCTTATATCTTCTACTACTTCTAGTCCTAAGTTAGTTCTCGCATCATACATAGTTAGAAGTACTCCTTCAATATCAAGTGTTGGATTTAAACTTTTTTGTGCTAACATTATTGTTCTTAATAATTGAGTAATTCCTTCTAATGCAAAGAATTCACATTGCACTGGTATTATTACTGAATTTGATGCTGCTAAAGCATTTTTGATAATAATATCTAATGATGGAGGACAATCTATAATTATGTAATCAAAACTGTCTTTTATGTCTTCTAAACAATTCTTTAATTGTTCTCCTTCTTTAAATCCAACTTCTGCTCTTGCTTTTTCAATTAATTCATTACCTAAACCAGCCATATTTATTGATGAAGGTACTATGTAAAAGTCTTTATATTTTGTTTTTAACATAGTTTCTGTTATTTTTCTTTCACCTATTAGTACTTCATAAATACTACTTTGGATTTCTCCTTTATTTATTCCTACACCAGTAGTTGTATTTCCTTGAGGATCTAAGTCTATTAATAATACTTTTTTTCCTAATACTGCTAATGATGCAGAAAGATTAATACTAGTGGTAGTCTTACCTACTCCACCTTTTTGATTTACTAAAGAAATAATCTTTCCCATCTTATCACCCATTTTTCATATTACTTATTTATTGTATCAAATATTAGCTTTTTTTTAAATGTTTTTGATAAAAAAAGTAGATTTTTTAATCTACTTTTAATTTTCTTTATTTATTTTAATAATCATTTGATATGATTTTTCAAAATTCATATCATTTATTTCCATATTTATTCCTTTTTCTTTTAGATCATCTATTAAATCTTTTATTCTATTAATTGCATCATCTATTGTAATTTTTTCATTTGATGAATTAGCTGCAAAAATATCATTGTTTTGTTGATTTCCTACTGTAGAACTAATCTCTAATGGTGTAAATTCTTCAGGCATACTGAAGTAATCTGAAGATTCTTCTTGATCATCATCTACTACACCTGTTTTTACTATTTTTTCTGCAGGCGTTATGAATTGTGACTTATTTTGTGATGATGTTGCATCTCCAATATTTAATAAATTATCTAATGAAGTTGTTCCTTCTTTTATTGCAATATCTGTAGCATTGTCTTTTATTGTATCTACATCTAGTGTTGTTGTCTCCCTTGGTATTTCTTCTTGTTCTTCTGTTTCTTTACCTATTTCTCCATAATTTATATATTTATTAGTTTCAGGTAAATCTTCTCCTTCAGGAGGCGCAATTGTTACTTTTCCATAATTTGATGCATCATCAGGTAAATCTGCTGTTGGTGTTAATGGATTAGTGTTTACAAAAGCTTCAGAAGAAGCAATTACTTCTTTTTCTTCTTTTGGTGTTTCTACAACTTCGTCTTTTTCTTCTTTTGGATACATTTTTTTAATTTCTTCTTCTAGTACTCTAACGTTCATTTTTTCATCTATTACTTTTTTTAACATTTCTTTTTGTTTTTTAGCATCTGGTATATTTAATAATGTTCTTGCATGTCTTTCTGATATTTCTTCTTTTAATAAGGCTTCTTGAACAGCATCACTTAGTGATAAAAGTCTTATTTTATTAGCTACTGCTGATTGACTTTTTCCCATTGTTTTAGCAAGTTCTTCTTGTGTCATTTCATCTAATTCTAATATTTTTTGATATGTTCTTGCTTCTTCTATTGGATTTAAGTTTTTTCTTTGTAGATTTTCTAGTAATGCAACTTTTGAACTTTCTTTGTCATCTAAATCTCTTATAATTGCAGGAATTTTAGTAAGACCAGCTAATGCACTAGCTTTATATCTTCTCTCACCGGCAATTATTTCATATTTTCCGTTTACACTTCTAACAATAATTGGTTGTATGACACCGTGTTCTTTTATTGATACCGCTAGTTCTTTCAATGCTTTTTCATCAAATACTTCACGGGGTTGAAATCTATTTGGAATAATATCATCTAAATATAATTGTACGACTTCGTCTTTTTCTTCTGGATACATAAAATTCCCCTCTTCCTATTCTTCTTATTAGTAACCCTATAATAGCATTATACACGAAAAGAAGTTTTCTTTCAACTAAAAAAATATGTATTTCTACATATTTTTTATTACAACTAAACTTCTATCTGATTCTTCTATAGGAAGGTGAAATTTATTTATTTTTATTATTTTATATTTCTTTGAAATGTTTTTTTCCACAGAAATTGTTAATTCATTATCTATATTACCTTTCATGGCAATAAACATACCATCTTTATCCACAAGATGCATAGTAAAAGTAACTAATTTTTCGATGTTTGCTACTGCTCTACTTGTTACTACATCAAACTTTTCTTTATAATCTTCTCCTCTAGTATGTATTGCTTTTATATCTGTTAATTCTAATTCTTTAATAATTTCATTTAAATAATTTACTCTTTTTAATAGAGAATCTATTAAAGTTACTTTAAGATTAGGATACATTATTTTTAATACTATACCTGGAAAACCTGCACCTGTTCCTACATCACATAGTGTATTTACTTTAGATAAATCTATTTCTTTAGTAATAGTTAGGCTATCATAAAAGTGTTTTAGATAAACATCTTTTTCTTCTGTAATTCTTGTTAAATTAATCTTTTCATTCCAATTAATTAATAAATGATAGAACTTATCTAATTTTATTAATTGATCATCTGTAGGATATATATTTAATTCTTCTAAGTACTTTATGAACTCTTCTTTAGTCATTTTTAGCATACTCCTTCTTTAAATATACTGAAAGTATTGAAATATCTGATGGATTAACTCCTGAAATACGTATTGCTTGAGCTATAGTATTTGGTCTTACTTCTTTTAGTTTTTGTCTTGCTTCACTAGCAATATTTTTTACTTTATCATAATCAATATCTTTTGGTATTTGTTTTTCTTCTAGTTTTAGCATTTTTTCTGCTTCTTTATATGCTTTAGTAATATATCCTTCATATTTTAGATTAATTGATACTTGTTCTTTTATTTCGTCACTATATGGAATTTCTACCATTTTTTCTAAGAATTCTGTAGTTATTTCCGGTCTTCTTAATAAATTTTCTAAAGACATAGTAGCATTAGGTACTTGAATATTATTCTCTTCAAACACTTTTCTTATATCTTCAGTAATTTTTAATTTGTTGTATGCTAAATAATCTAAGCATTCTTTAATTAAATTTCTTTTATTATCTAGTTTTTGTTTTTGTTCTTCAGAGATTAATCCTACTTCATAACCATGATCTCTTAATCTTAAATCTGCATTATCACTTCTAAGTAATAGACGAAATTCTGCACGAGAAGTTAATAATCTATATGGATCTCTTATACCTTTAGTTATAAGGTCATCTATAAGAACTCCAATATATGCTTCATTTCTTTTTAATATTAGAGGTTCTTTTCCTTCTAATTTTAAACTTGCATTAATTCCAGCCATTAATCCTTGGCAAGCTGCTTCTTCATAACCACTTGTTCCATTTATTTGACCTGCTGTGAATAAATTTTCTAATACTTTTGTTTCTAATGTGTTTTTCAATTGTGTTGGATAAATTGCATCATATTCAATAGCATAGCCATATTTTAATATCTTAGCATTTTCAAAACCTGGTAAGCTATGTACCATTTTTTCTTGTATTTCTGGTGGCATAGATGTTGAAAATCCTTGTAGATACATGTCATCGTAATATCTACTTTCTGGTTCTATGAATAATTGATGACGTTCTTTATCACTAAAACGTACTACTTTATCTTCTATAGATGGACAATATCTTGGACCAATTCCTTCTATATCATCAAGTGCTCCATACATTGAAGATTTATTAAGATTCTCTCTTATAATTCTATGTGTTTCTTCTGTTGTATAAGTCAAGTGACATGGTATTTGGTCTTCTATTTTATATTGTGGTTCTAAATCAAAGCTAAATGTAAGATATTTATTATCGCCTGGTTCTACCTTAGTCTTTGAAAAATCTATTGTTTTTCTATCAATTCTTTGTGGAGTACCAGTTTTTAATCTTTTAATAGTAAATCCATAATCTCTTAGCTTATCACTTAAATGTAATGATGGTTTCTCTCCATGTGGACCTTGTCTAGTCCTTGTATTTCCTACTAAAATATCTGCTTTTAGATATGTTCCTGTAGTTAGTATTACTATTTTTGATTCTATTTTTTCTCCATTTTCTAGGATTATTCCTTTAACAGTATTATTTTCTACTATTAAATCTTCTACCATAGCTTCTTTAATAGTTAGATTTTCTAAAGAATTTAATGTTTTCAACATTTCCCTAGGATAAGCTATTTTATCTCCTTGAGCTCTTAAAGATTGAACTGCTGGTCCCTTAGCAGAATTTAACATTTTTATTTGAAGGTGTGTTTTATCAGCTACTTTACCCATAATTCCACCTAAAGCATCTATTTCACGGACAACTATACCTTTAGCACTTCCTCCTATATGTGGATTACATGGCATATCTGCGATATTTTTTATATTACTTGTAACTAGTAGGGTTTTATGACCTTTTTTAGCACTAGCATAGGCTGCTTCACATCCAGCATGTCCTCCACCTACTACTATAATTTCTACCATTTTTTCACCTTCTTTATTTTCCTAAACAAAATCTTTTAAACATTTCATCTAATAATTCTTCTTCATAAGTTGAACCATTTATTTTACCTAATTCTTCCCAAATATTTTTTATATCAAGTTCTATCATATCTATTGGAAGATTTTCTTTTAAAGATTTTTCTATTTCTTCTGTCTTCTTCAAACAATTCTTTAATATACTTATACTTCTTGTATTATTTAAGTATGTTGGATCTTTCATTTCTAATTCATTCAATTTAAATAAATCTATTATTCTATCTTTTAATTCATCGATACCTTGATTATTAATAATACTTAGATTTATTATTTTATCTTTATCTATATTTAATTTTAATATATCTAATTTGTTTTCTAAATCATTTTTATTTATTAATACTAAGTATTTTTTATCCACAAGATTAGTGGATAATTCTATTAAATCTTCTGTTACTTCTTCATTATTATTTAACATGAATAATACTAAATCTGCTTCTTTCATTATTTTTCTACTTTTTTCGACACCTATGTTTTCTATAATATCATTAGTATTTCTAATTCCTGCAGTGTCTATCATATTTAGAATAATACCATTTATAGAGATAGTTCCTTCTACTATATCTCTTGTAGTTCCTGCAATATCTGTAACTATTGCTTTATCTTCTTCTAGAAGAGCATTTAATAGAGAACTTTTTCCTACATTTGGTTTACCAATAATTGCTGTTTTAATTCCATCTTTAATGATTTTACCGTTTTCTGATTCTTTTAATATTTTATTAATTTTATTTTTTAAATTTGTTATTTTAGGTATTAATACTTCATTTGTGATTATATCTACATCATCATATTCTGGATAATCTATATTAACATTTATATTAGATATTATTTGAACCATATCACTTCTTAATTCATTTATAAGACTTGATGTTTTACCATTAATACCATTCATAGCCATTTTTCTTTGTATATCAGTCTTTGAATCAATCATATCCATTACTGATTCTGCTTCTAAAAGATCAATTCTTCCATTTAGAAAAGCACGTTTTGTGAATTCACCTGGTTCTGCTAGGCAACAACCATTTTCTAATAATAATTCTAATACTTTATTGGTAGGAGCTACACCACCATGGGTATTTATCTCTACTATATCTTCGGTTGTGAATGTTTTTGGTGATTTCATTACTGATACTAATACTTCATCTACTATATTATCTTTATCTATAATATAACCATAATTAATTGTATGTGATTCTACTTTAGTAAGGTCTTTACCTTTAAATATTTTATTTACTATAGATATTGCTTCAGGTCCTGATACTCTTACTATTGAGATTGCACCTATACCTTGACTTGTTGAAATAGCACAAATTGTATCTTCCATGGTATCCCTCCTTTTTGACTAATGTATTATAACATACTTTGATTATTTTTACTACATAATACTCCATATTATTATAATTTTATCATTTCTATTTATTTATTTGATTTAAAATAAATAGAATAGGGTGTAAATAATGTAAAAAAAAAAGAAGATTATTCATCTTCTTTAGGTTTGATTACTACATAACGATTAGGTTCTTCTCCTTCACTTTCTGTATAAACTCTCTTGTTATTTCCTAATATATTATGAATAATTCTTCTTTCATATGAGTTCATTGAATCAAGTTTTGCTTCTATTTTAGTAGTAGCTACTTCTCTAGCTACTCTTTTTGCTAATCTTTCTAATGAATGTTCTCTTTTTTCTTTATATTCATTAACATCTATAATAAATTTATATGTTTTTCCTAATTCATTATTTAAATATCCATTAACTATTGTTGATAATGCTTTCAAATTTTTTCCATTTTTTCCTATCAATAATGCATCATTATCAGAGAAAATAATATATTTAGGTACTTCTTCTTTATTTTTTATTTCTATTTTTGCTGAATAACCCATATCTTTAAGTAATTTTATTAAAAATTTCTTAATATCTTGAACAACTTCTCTTTTTTCTATTACTTCTATTTCAACTTTTCCTTTTTTAAATAAACCACCTTGTGTTACTTCTATTTCTTTAATGAATAAGTTTTCTTCAACCTCTTGTAATTCTTCTTTTGCTAATTTAATAGCATCTTCTTTTGTTTTTCCTATGTAATTATGCTTTTCCATTTACTTCCTTACTCCTTTTAACTAATATATTTTGAATTATTGTAAATACATTAGATGTTACCCAATAAATTCCCAAACCTGTTGGCATGAAGAATCCTGTTACTACAATCATTCCTGACATCATTAATGGCATCATTTTCATTGATTGATCTTGCATATTACCTGTTGAATTCATTTTAAATGAGAAGAATGTTGTTGCTGCTATTAAAATCATTAATATTATATAAGCATAAAATGTTATAGAATTTATTCCAACAGCTGGAGTTGTTCCTAATTGTAATCCTAAAAATTTATCTTCAAATATAACAGGTGTTCTTTGTACAGCTTCAAAAAATGCAATAAATATTGGTAATTGTAACATAGCAAATAAACAACCAGCCATTGGATTTATATTATATTTTTTATATACTGCCATTATTTCTTGGTTTTGTTTCATCATTGATTCTTGATCTTGCTTACCTTCATATTTTTTTTGAATTCTATTTATTTCAGGTTGAGCTTTTTTCATAATTTCTGATTGCATTGCTGTCTTTTTTGTAATAGGGTAGGCTATCAATCTTATTAATAAACTTATTATTATTACTGATAAACCATAATTTTTAACAAATCTTCCTAATACTAGTAATATAAATGCAAGTGGTTTAACAAAAACAGTTGTCCATAAACCTTCATATTTACCTGAATTAATTTTAAAATTTTTACATTCTGGTAATTTTTCTATTTTTACTTTATATTTTTTATAAATTTCTGCTGTCTTATTATTTGTTGGTCTACACAATATATTTTTTGTTAAAGTTTGTCCTGTTGTTGGGTTTTTTACTACTTTCTTATTACTATCAGTTAATGTTTTTGTACATCCTGTAGTTAAAAATAGTATTAATAAAAATAATATTATTATTTGTTTTCTTTTTTTATTCATGATATTATCCTTTCTTATTTAATAAAGAAAATAATTCTTTTTGTAATATATTAAAATCTTTATTAATTGCTTCTTTTCTTAATATTATAATATAATCTTCATTATTTATATATAGTTTTTTATAATTATCTAATATTGATCTAATAATTCTTTTATATTTATTTCTAAATACAGAATTACCTAATTTTTTACTTACAGATATTCCAAATCTATCATACTTTAATTCATTATTTTTATAATGAACTACAAAATATTTATTTTTTAAACATTTTCCTGTAGATATAATATTTTCAAAATCTCTATTATTTTTTACTATATATAATTTTCTCATAATATCATTCCTTTAGAGTAAAAAACCACTGTTGATTCTATCAGCGGTATTTTATTTACAAAGACTTTTACGTCCTTTACGACGACGACGATTTAATATATTTGTTTTTTTACGTGCAAAAAATCCTAATTTTTTTGATTTTTTATGATTATTTGGTTGATATGTTCTTTTCATTCGTTCCACCTCCAGTCATAAATCTACATTATTATATAAATATTTAATTGTTTTTGTCAATTAAAACCTTTATTTTTTATTTATTTTTTATAATTATTCACATTTTCCACAGGCATGTGCAAAACTTTTTAGGCATGTTTAAATAAAAATTTGTGAAAATTGTTGAAAAGTGTCGTTTTTATTTAATTTTTAATATTTTTATTGGTGGAAAAAATTGTGAATTTTTTGTGGAGAATTTTTTTTTTGATTTTTATGTTTATTTTTTAAACAATTTAATATAGAATAATTGGTAATACAAGACATTCTATCATTTTTATTATATAAAAAAATTTATAAAAAAAGTGTTTGCTTTTTAAATAAAGTAGGGTAGAATAGTTTTTGGAATTTAATCTTGTGGGGAGATGGTAGAATGAATACAGATATTTTATGGTCAAAAATTTTAGATCAATTAAAAGATGAACTATCTTCTCTAGCTTATAATACTTGGTTTTCTGAAACGAAATTATATAAATTAGATAATGGAAAAGCTTATATAATAGTGCCGATGCCTATTCATAAAAAACATTTAAGTGATAATTATGGTGAATTAATTATTTCTAAACTTAATAATATTACAGATTCAAATTATGAATTAAAATTTTATTTAAAAGAGGATATTGATGAATTAGAAAATAATAAAATTAATGATACACCATTGATTAATGATAATGATAAAAATGATGTTGTAAATGATAATATTAATAATAATCTATTAAAAAAATATACTTTTGATAATTTTATTGTTGGAAATACTAATAAACTTGCTCATGCTGCAGCATTGAGTGTTGCTGAAAATCCTGGAAAAATATATAATCCTTTATTTTTATATGGTAATAGTGGTTTTGGAAAAACTCATTTGATGCATGCTATAGGTAATTATATTGTTGAAAATTCTAATAAAAAGGTCTTATATGTTACATCTGAACAATTTAGAGATGAATATACTAAAGCTTTTAGAAAAGATGAAAGTGGAACAAATTTTAATTACATTGAATTTTTTAAAGAAAAATATAGAAATATAGACGTTTTACTGATAGATGATATTCAATTTTTAAATGGAGCTACTAAGACTCAAGAAGAATTCTTTCATACATATAATACTTTATATAATGATAATAAACAAATTATTATTTCTTCTGATAGATCACCAAATGATTTAAAAATTTTAGAAGATAGATTAATGACAAGATTTTCTTGGGGATTATCTGTTAATATATATCCACCAGACTTTGAATTAAAAAAGAATATTCTTAAAAATAATGTTAAAGCTATTAATTTTCAAGATAATATTCCTGATGATGTTATAGATTATATTGCTAATAATATTGGACCTGATGTTAGGCAATTAGAAGGTGCTATCAATAGATTAATGGCTTATGCGGCTATGTGGGGAGCTAAAGATATAAATTTAGATCTTGCTATTGAAGCTTTAAAAGATGCGGTTAATAAAGGTTCTCAAGAAAAAAATAGTATTAAAAGAATACAAAGGATTGTAGCTGAAGAATTTCAAATATCTGTGGAAGATATGAGAAGTAAAAAAAGAAGTTCTATTATAGCTATACCAAGGCAAGTTGCTATGTATTTATGTAGAAATATGACAGATGAATCTTTTCCTAAAATAGGAGTAGAATTTGGAGGTAAAGATCATTCTACTGTAATGCATTCAGTTGAAAAGATTGAAAAAGAATTAAAAGAAAATAAAGATTTAGCTAATACAATTGAAAAATTAAAGAAGAATATTGGTATTGTGTAAAAAATAAATATTATAAACATTTTATTAACAATTAAAAATTTAGTTAAATCTTTGAAAATAAGAGAAAAAATATGGTTTTAAACTTTTTCCACATTATAAATAATAAAATAATATAAGAAAGAAGGAATATATATGAAATTTACAATTAAAAGAGAAATTTTATTGGAGGCTTTAAATAAAGTATCAAAAGCAATATCTACTAAAAACTTAATACCTGTACTTGCAGGAATAAAATTTGAATTAAAAAAGAAAAAATTAATTTTAACAGCTAGTGATAATGATATTACTATTCAAACAACTATTGAATCTATAAAAGAAGAAGAATTTAAAATAGAAAATGAGGGAAGTATTGTTATTACTGGTAAATATATATTAGATATTGTTAGAAAATTACCAGATGAGTATATTAATATAGAAGTTATAGATGATTTAAAAATACTTATTTACACAGAAAATAGTGAATTTAATTTAAATGGTATTTCAGAAAGTGAATATCCTAATATAGGATTAGAAGAAAGTAAGAAAAAAATAGATATAAAATCTAGTATTTTAAAAAGTATAGTAGTTCAAACAGCTTTTGCTTCTTCTAATGAAGAAAGTAAACCTGTTCTTACTGGAATTAATTTTAATATAGTAGGGGATATATTAGAATGTAATTCTACAGATTCTTATAGATTAGCTAGAAAGGTTGTTAAATTAAATAAGGTAAGTGATGAGAATTATAATATTGTAATACCAAGTCGTAATTTAATTGAATTTACAAGAATTTTAGATGGAGAAATGGAAGATGTAGAATTACATATATTTAATAATAAAATATTATTTAAAACAGGTAATTTAAAATTTGAATCTAGGTTAATAAATGGAACATATCCAAATACTTCAAATTTATTACCAGAAGATTCTTTAGTGATAGTTAGTACAAGTTTAAGTGATTTTTATAATGTTATAGATCGTGTTAGTATTTTAACAAGTGATAAAGAAAAAAATATTGTTACTTTAGAAACTGAAGGAAATACATTAATATTAAAAAGTAGTTCTGTAGAAATAGGTAGAGTAGAGGAAAAAATGATTATTAAGAAGAATAATGATGAAAATATAAAGATATCATTTAGTGCTAAATATATGATGGAAGCTTTAAAGAGTTTTTCAACAGAATCTGTGGATATTCATTTTGTAGGGGAAATAAAACCAATTTTAATAAAATCTAAAGAAGATGAAACTCTTACACAACTTGTTTTACCAATAAGAACATATTAAAAGAAAGAGAATTTTTCTCTTTTTTTGTGAAAAAATTATTTTTTTGCGTATTATATAAATAGAGAATAAATTACTTTATTCTACAAAAATAGATAAATTTAGACAAAAATATTTGTTATAAATATTATGAAAACCAGTAAATAGGTTTTCTAAGGGGGAAAATTATGAAATATGAAGTAAGTAAGGGGACTTTAGCTATTTTACCTAATGAAAAAAATAGTAGTTTAGTTTATGAAGATGATGAAAGATATATAATTCATCAAAGTCCATTTGAAATAATGGAGGAAAGTTGTAAATATTTTGGAAGTACTTATGAAGGCAGAAAAAACGGTGCTAAAAATATGTTAGGTGCTGAGTATAAAGTACCTATAATAGTAGAAGATAGTAGTAATTTAATACTATTTCCAACTACATCTCCGCAAGCAGAAGATTGTGTTTGGATATCTTTAAAAAGAGTTGAAAAAATAGAAAAAATAGACAATATAAATACTAAAATAATATTTGATAATAAAAGAGAAATAATAGTAGATAGTTCTTATAGAACAATAGAAAATCAATTATCACGTGCTTCTAGATTAGATCTAATACTTAGAAACCATAAAAATAGTTAAAAATAACTATTTTTTGTTTTTTTTTAGGTATTTTATGCTATAATAGGTATGTATGTATAGGAATACGAAGTTAGGGGATAGGTGATTATATGGGGCTTATAATGAGGTTTAAATGAAAATCACTAAAATTAACTTAGTTGGATTTAGAAATTATTTGAACACAACTATTGAATTTGGTAACCATATGAATATATTTGTTGGAGATAATGCTCAAGGAAAAACAAATATATTAGAAGGAATAACTATTTTAGCACTTACTAAATCTCATAGAATAGGTATTAGTCCAAATATAATTATGTTTGGTAAAGATAAATGTAAGTTAAGTGGAATAGTAAAAAAAGAAAAAATAATTTCTAAATTGGAAATAGAAATATCTGATGAAAATAAAAAATTGAAAATAAATAAAACTGATATAAAAAAAGTTGCTGATTATATATCACACTTAAATATTATTATTTTTACACCAGATGATTTAGAAATAATAAAAGGATCCCCAAATGTAAGGAGAAATTTATTAAATATTCAATTATCTCAAATATCTAAAGATTATTTGAAATATTATAATGAGTATAATAAATTATTAAAAACTCGTAATGAATATTTAAAAATTCTTTTTAATAATAGTATTGCTGATGCTACATACTTAGATATTGTTACTGATAAATTAATAGAAAAAGCTATTTTAATTTATCAAAAAAGAAAAGAATATATAGAGTATATAAATCTTAATATCAATAAATATTATAAAGAAATAGGAAATGATGATGGTTTAAGTATTAAATATATTCCTAATATTAATATAGAAGAGTATGATAGTGAAAGTATTCGTAAGAAAATGAAACATACATATAAAAAAAATTATTTAAAAGAATTAAATTATGGTATGACAATGTATGGTCCTCATAGAGATGATTTTTATTTTGAATATTCTAATAATGATTTAAAATACTATGGGTCTCAAGGACAACAAAAATTGGCTATATTATCATTTAAATTAGCTGAAATACCAATATTTAATGAATTTTGTGGTACTTTACCTGTATTATTATTAGATGATATTTTTAGTGAATTAGATATTAAAAAAAGAAATAAGTTATTAAAAATTATTAATAATGATGAAATACAAAGTATTATTACTACTACAGATTTAAAAAATATTAATAAAAAATACTTAGAAAATGCTAATATTTATAATGTTAGTAAGGGTATTATAGAGAGAAAGTAGGTATTAAAATGAATGAAGAAAAAGTAGAAAAAGAATATGATTCATCCGCAATACAAGTATTAGAGGGTCTAGAGGCTGTTAGAAAACGTCCTGGTATGTATATAGGTACTACTAGTTCTCGTGGACTTCATCATTTAGTTTGGGAAATAGTAGATAATGCTATTGATGAAGCACTTGCTGGATATTGTAGTCATATAGAAGTTACTATTTGTAAGGATAATAGTATTATTGTTAAAGATGATGGACGTGGTATTCCAACAGATATCCATCCAAAAACTGGTAAGAGTACTGTAGAGACTGTTTATACAGTATTACATGCTGGTGGTAAATTTGGTGGTGGTGGATACAAAGTATCTGGAGGACTTCATGGTGTTGGTGCATCAGTAGTTAATGCATTATCAGATTGGTTAGAAGTTAAGGTATATCGTGATGGAAATGTTTATTTTCAACGTTATAGTCATGGAGGACATCCAGAAGGTGAATTAAAAATAATTGATAATTGTGATAAAGATAGAACAGGAACTACAGTTCATTTTTTACCAGATGATGAAATTTTTACTGAAACTACAGTATATGATTATGATATTTTAAAAAATAGATTAAAGGAATTAGCTTTTTTAAATAAAGGTTTAAGAATAACTTTATATGATGATCGTGAAACAGATAAAAAAGATTCTTTTTATTATGAAGGTGGGCTTGTTGAATATGTTCAAATGCTTAATAAAAATAAAGGACCAATTCATGAGACAATAGTGGATGTTGCAGGAAAAGAAAATGATATTAGTATTGAAGTAGCATTACAATATAATGAAAGTTATAATGAAAGTGTTTATTCATTTGTTAATAATATTACTACACCTGAAGGTGGAACTCATGAAGATGGTGTAAAAAGAGCATTAACAAGAATTCTTAATAAATATGCTACTACTAACAATATTTTAAAAGAAAAAGATGATCCTTTAACTGGTGAAGATGTAAGAGAAGGTATTACAATGATTATTTCTTGTAAACATCCTAATCCACAATTTGAAGGACAAACTAAGACAAAACTTGGAAACAGTGAAGTACGTGGTATTGCTGATAAGATATTTAGTGAAGCATTTGAAAGATTTTTATTAGAAAATCCTGATGAGGCTAAGATTATATTAGATAAGGCTATGACAGCTTCTCGTGCTAGAGTTGCTGCAAAGAAAGCTCGTGAATTAACACGTAGAAAAGGTGATTTAGATGTTACTAATTTCTATGGAAAACTTTCTGATTGTAAGAGTAAAGATGCAACAGTAAGTGAAATATTCTTAGTCGAGGGTGATTCTGCAGGTGGAAGTGCTATTAAAGGTCGTGACTCTATGACTCAAGCAATTCTACCATTACGTGGTAAGATTTTAAATGTAGAGAAAGCTAGACTTGATAGGGCTTTAGGTAATGAAGAAATTAGAACTATAATTACTGCATTTGGTACTGGTATTGGTGAAGAATTTGATTTATCTAAACTCAGATATCATAAAATAATTATCATGACAGATGCAGATGTTGATGGAAGTCATATTCGTGTACTTTTATTAACTTTATTTTATCGTTTCTTTAGACCAATTGTTGAAGCAGGACATGTATATGCTGCTCAACCACCGCTTTTCTGTATAAAACATGGAAAAACTATAAAATATGTTTTAAATGAGGAAGAGCGTGATGAGTATTTGGCTGCATTAAATGAAAAAGGTGCAAAATATGAGATTACTCGTATGAAAGGTCTTGGAGAGATGGATGCCGAAGAATTAAATGAAACAACAATGGATATAAAAACAAGAGTTTTAAGACAAATTACAGTAGATGATGCTATAGCTGCAGATGAAGTATTTTCAAAATTAATGGGTGAGGAAGTAGAACCTCGTCGTGAATTTATTGAAACAAATGCAACTTATGTAGAAAACTTAGATATTTAGGAGGGTTTAGAAATGGATAGATTAGAAAAAAACAATATAGTTAAAGAAGTACAAGATTCATTTTTAGAGTATTCAATGAGTGTTATTGTTGCTCGTGCATTACCTGACCTAAGAGATGGTTTAAAACCTGTTCATAGACGTATTTTATATTCTATGTATGAATCTGGTTATACACCTGATAAACCTCACAAAAAGAGTGCTAGAATTGTCGGAGACGTTATGGGAAAATATCACCCACATGGTGATTCTTCAATTTATGAAGCTATGGTTAGAATGGCACAAGATTTCTCATATCGTTATATGTTAGTAGATGGACATGGTAACTTTGGTAATATTGAAGGTTATGGAGCTGCTGCAATGCGTTATACAGAGTCTCGTTTATCTAAGATTTCTCTTGAATTACTTAGAAATATTAATAAAGATACTGTTAATTTCACTCCAAACTTTGATGAAAGTGAAAGAGAACCTGAAGTTTTACCTTCAAGATTCCCTAATATATTAGTAAATGGAACTACAGGTATTGCTGTTGGTATGGCTACAAATATTCCACCTCATAATTTAGGTGAGGTTATTGATGGATGTGTAGCATATATTGATAAACCTGATATTGAATTAGATGAATTAATGCAATATATTAAAGGACCAGATTTTCCTACAGGAGCTATAATTTTAGGAAATAGTGGAATAAGAAAAGCTTATGAAACAGGTCGTGGATCTATTACAATACGTAGTAAAGCTACTATACAAGAAGAAAATGGTAAACAATTAATAATAATTGATGAAGTACCATATGGTGTAAACACTTTAGAATTAAAAAATAAAGTAGCAGAACTTGTTCATAATAAAACAATTGAAGGTATTGCAGATTATCATTCTGATTTAAAAGATGGTATTAAAATTACTATTACACTAAAAAGAGATGCAAATGCTCAAGTTGTTTTAAATAAATTATATAAGCATACTCAATTTCAAACAACATATGGAATTATTTTCTTGATGCTTGATCAAGGTGTACCAAAAACATTAGGATTAAAGGAAATAATAGCTAAATATATAGATTATCAAAAAGAAGTTATAATTAGAAGAACTAAATTTGATTTAGATGTTGCGGAAAAACGTGTTCATATCTTAGAGGGATTAAAAATAGCACTAGATAATATTGATGCTGTTATTAAAGTAATTCGTGGATCTAAAACTGATGAAGATGCTAAAAATGGATTAATTAATGGATTTGGATTAGATGAAATACAAGCTAATGCTATTCTAGAAATGAAATTAAGACGTTTAACTGGTTTAGAAAGAAGTAAAATTGAAGATGAATTAAATGAATTAATGAAAACAATTGCTGAATTAAAAGCAATATTAGCATCAGATGCTAAAGTATTAGAAGTAATTAAAAATGAATTACTTGAAATTAAACAAAAATATGCTGATGAAAGACGTACTAACATTGATATGACAGCTATTGAATATATTGAGGATGAATCTTTAATACCTGAAGAGGAAATTATTATTAATTTAACTAAGAATGGTTATATTAAACGTCTTAGAACTGATACATATAAGACTCAAAATCGTGGTGGAGTTGGAATTAAAGGTATGACAACTAATGAAGAAGACTTTGTAGAGCATTTAATTACAATGAATACACATGATTATATATTATTCTTCTCTAATAGAGGTAGAGTATATCGTATGAAGGGTTATGAAGTACCAGAATTTTCTAGACAATCTAAAGGATTACCGATAATTAACTTATTACCATTAGAAAAAGATGAGAACATTAGTTCGATAATAAGTGTTAAACAAAATGATGATTTTGTTAAATATTTAATGTTTGCTACTAAAAATGGTATTGTTAAGCGTACTCCAATAGAAGAATTTGATAATATTCGTAAGAGTGGTAAGATTGCTATAGTATTAAAAGAAAATGATGAACTTATAAGTGTAAAAGGTACTTGTGGAAAAAATGAAATAGTTATTGGTGCAAGTAATGGTCGATTAGTAAGATTTAAAGAAGATGAAGTTCGTTCTATGGGTAGAAGTTCTTCTGGAGTTAAGGGTATTGAATTAGATGGTGCTCATGTTGTGGGTGCTGAAGTAGTAGAACCTGGACATATGGTATTAATCGTTACTGAAAAAGGTTATGGAAAACAAACTGTAATTGATGAGTATAGATTAACTCATAGAGGTAGTAAGGGTGTTAAAGCATTAAATGTTACTGAAAAGAATGGTCAAATGGCTGCATTAAAATGTTTAAATCCTGAGGCTAAGTTAGATTTAATGATTATTACAGATAGTGGTATTATTATTAAATTACCATTGGATCAAGTATCTATATTAAAGAGAGCTACACAGGGTGTTAGATTAATCAATTTAAAAGATGAACAAAAAGTATCTACTGTGGCTTTAGTATTAAATGAGGAAGAATCTAAAGAAAATAGTGAAGAGGTAACTAAATAGTTACTTCTTTTTTATACAAAATTTTAATGTTTCACGTGAAACATAAGTAAAATTATTTCCCGGGAAATAATTTCAAATTATAATTTTTATAGGAGATGATACTATGGCCAGTACTAAAGAATATAAAGATTATGTTTTAAAACAACTAAGTTCATTAGATAATATTTCTTATAAACCTATGATAGGTGAATATTTATTATATTATCGTGGCGTATTATTTGGTGGTATATATGATGATAGATTATTAATAAAAAAGGTAGAATCTAATAAGAAATATGAATTATCTGAAGAAATACCATATGGTGGAGCTAAATCTATGTACAAACTTGATAATATATATGATTCAGAAGAATTATGTGAAATTATTATTAATACTTATAAAAATTTAAAATAATATATATAATAAAAATATTTCCTGGGAAATAATTTGGTGAAAAAATATAATGTTTCACGTGAAACATAGGTAGAAAATATTTCCTGGGAAATAATTTGGTGAAAAAATATAATGTTTCACGTGAAACATAGGTAGAAAATATTTCCTGGGAAATAATTTGGTGAGAAAATATAATGTTTCACGTGAAACATAGGTAGAAAATATTTCATGGGAAATAATTTGATAATAAAAATATAATGTTTCACGTGAAACATAGATAAATATATTAAATAATAAAGAAAATATTTACTTTTTATATTGTTTATATTAAAATAATAACGTGCAATGAAAGTGATTGAACCAGGTCAGGACGGGAACGTAGCAGCCTTAAGGTCCGCCTTTCATGTGCACATTTTTTTATGGAGGATTATATGAATCATAAATATTTAGATTTAGCTTTTAAATATGCTATGAAAGCATATAAAAGCAATGAGGTTCCTGTAGGTGCTGTTATAGTTAAAGATAATAAAATAATAGGTTGGGGATATAATCAAAAAGAAAAAAATAATTGTGTTTTAGATCATGCTGAAATTATTGCAATTAAAAAAGCATCTAAAAAAATCAATAATTGGAGATTAGATGGTTGTGATATATATGTTACATTAGATCCTTGTCCTATGTGTGCAAGTGCTATTAAACAGGCCAGAATTAAAAATATATATTCAGCTTTAAATAATTTTGATGATAAAAACAGTGATTTGGTTCGAAAACTATTAAAAAAGGATAAAACTAATCCAGAAGTCAATATAATAACTAATATTGAACCGTTGAAATCTAAAAAAATATTGAATTCATTTTTTGCTATAAAAAGGGATAAATAATTATTTATATATGACATTCTAAGATTTGTCAATATTAAATTTTTATGGTATTATATTCACTACAAAAAGACACGAAATTTGATATTTTTTTAAAAATTATCAAATAATGTGTTATTTGGTATATAATATAAGTGTAGTTAGTGGTGT
>JAFUBO010000005.1 GCA_017460175.1 Bacilli bacterium | reverse complement strand
TAAGTAGCTTACAAATTAAATTAGAAGCTAAATAAATTAGAAGAGATTTTTATATCTCTTCTTTTTTTTATAAAAAGTGTGTAAGATTTAAAAAGTTTACATACTTTTATTTTTTTACTTAAAAAGGTGTGTAGGGTATAAAAATTTTATATATTTTTATAAAAAGTGTGAAAAGTGTGTAAAGTGTGAAAAGTTTACATACTATTATTTTTATAAGTATGTAAAGTTAAAAAACACCTCTATTATAGTAATGTCAATACATATAGCAATTTTATTAAAATTTCTTACATACTTTACTTTTTTAAAAGTGTGTAAGGTTTTTTATTGGAATTTCAACGTTTTATAACATTCTTACATACTTTATATATATATTTTATATAATATTAAATTACATAATTAATAAGTTATAAATTGGAATATACTCTTCTACTACTCTTTATACAAATAGTAGGTGGGTTAAATCTCATCAATTTTAAAGTAAAAAGATAGGTAATTATCCATCTAAATTTACGAGATTAAATCTCATCGATTTAGAATTATTTAGATGGATAATTATATGTTTAAATTCACTAGAATTAATCTTTAATTTATTAGAATTAATCTTTTTTAGTATAATTTTAATAAAAAGATACATCATAGTATTAGGAGGTTATTATAATGAAAAAAAATCAATGTAATAGAAGTTGTAATAGTTGCAGCAATCGCAGTAATTCTAAAGTAGGGGATTCTAAGAAAAATAGTAATGCTACTAATTCAGAATTAAGTTTTGAAAAAAATGCTGGTATTATTACTGACAACGAATATGAAATTAGTTCTGAATTATGTAATAATTCTGCTAATAGTAAGAATAAAAAAAATAAAAAGAGAAGCAAATAACTTCTCTTTTTTTATATTAATCCCCTACTCTAATTCATCTAATATACTTTCACCAATTTCAGGTGATTCAACATCAAAATTATCAGCAATTATCGCTCCAATATTAGCTAAAGTATCAAATTGTTCAAGTCTTTTAGGAAATTTAAAATTTCTACTATATAATATTACTGGTAGATTTTCTCTTGTATGATCATTCCCCTCATGAAACGTAGGATCTTTTCCATGATCTGATGTAATTATTAGTAAATCATCTAATTCTAATTTATTCAATATAATCGGTATATCTACATCTAATTCTTCTATAGTTTTAGCATATCCATCTACATCTTTTATATGACCGTATAAAGAATCAAAATCACATAAGTTAGTAATACATAAACCAGTAAAATTCTTATCAATAATATCACTCAACTTATTTAAAGCTTCATTATTATTTGTAGCTTTAATCATCTTATTTATACCTTGTCCATCTAATAAATCATTGATTTTACCAATACCTATAACATTATAATTTTTTTCATTTAATTCATCTAATATTGTTTTTTTAGGTGGTTTTATTGAATAATCACGTCTTCCTGTATTAATTAGCTTATATTTACCTGGTATACCATTAAAAGGTCTTGCAATTACTCTAGCAATTTTCCAATCCAATTTTAATGATATTTCTCTTATTTTCTCACAATATTCATGAAGTGTAGCTATTGAAATAGAATCTTCATGAGCTGCTATTTGAATATCAGAATCAGCTGATGTATAAACAATTAAAGATCCATAATTATACTGTCTTTCACCTAATTCTTGGATAATTGAATCATCGTTACAACATTTATTACCAATTACGCTTCGTCCTGTTACCTTTTCAATAGAACTTAATATATCATAAGTAAATCCTTGATTAAATGTTTTAAATGATACACTATTTTGAATGCCTAATATTTCATAATGTGCATTTAATGTGTCTTTTCCAGGATTAATAGGTTTAGCAATAGTATAATATGCGTCAACATCATTGTTTTCACTCATATTTAATATATCTAAAAAACCTATTTTTTTTAAATTAGGAATAAATAAATCACATTTCTCTAATACATGTCCTAAAGTATTAGCACCTACATCACCAAAATTAACAGCATCTTGTGTTTCCCCTACTCCTAATGAATCTAAAATTAATAAAAATATTCTCTTAAACTTCATATTAATTCTCCTTTTTACTACGATAGTGATATTCATTATATTCTTTTAACACTTGTTCATCACTAACTCTAGTGTATATTTTTGTAGTAGAAATATCTGAATGACCTAACATTTCTTGAATACTTCTTAAATCTGCTCCCCTATTTATTAAATGTGTGGCAAAAGAATGTCTCAAAGTATGGGGAGATACATTTGGATTTAATCCTTTTTTTAATAATTGTTGTTTTAAAATTTTAAAAAAACCTTGCCTAGTCATACCTAAGCCATGATTGTTTAAAAATAATTTATTACACGTCTTTTCTTTTAATAATTGATTACGTATATTCAAGTATTTATTTAAGTAATATAAAGCATATTCACCTAAAGGAATTTCACGTTCCTTACTACCTTTTCCAAATACTCTTATTAAGCAATTAGTTAAATCAATATCATTTATTTCTATATTAACTAACTCACTTACTCTTAAACCACAACCATACATTAATTCTAACATAGCCTTATTACGGTAGTCAAATGGTGTTTCTAACTTAATATCCAATAATTTATCAATATCTTCAACACTTAATGTTTTAGGTAATGTTTTTTTCAATTTTGGTCTATCTATAAACTTTGAAACATTTAATTTAACTAAATTTTCTTTTAGTAAATATGTATGAAAATTTTTAATTACAGTCAAATTATGTGCAATAGTTGATGATTCTTCATTACTTCTTTTTTTTAAAAATTCTTTAATATGATCACTTTTAATATCATTTACTTTGAAGATGTTTTTTTTATTTAAAAATTCTTTATATATAATTAAATCAGTATTATAAGAACTTCTAGTACGATCAGATAAACCTTTTTCAAAGATACAATAATTTAAAAAATCAAGTATTGCTTCTTCTATTTTCATATTTGTCACCTATATTCATTATACTAAAAATAATACTTTTTTACAATTCACCTATTATTTGATAAAATATTTGTAGGTGATATATATGAGTAAACCTTTAGCTTTAAAAATGGCTCCAAAAACATTAAAAGATGTTATTGGACAACGTCATTTAATTGGAAAAGATAAAATTCTTACTAATTTAGTTAAAAATAAAAAATTATTTTCGATGATACTTTATGGTAAACCTGGTATTGGTAAAACTAGTATTGCGAATGCTTTAGTAAATGAACTTGATGTTCACTATAGATTTTTAAATGCTACTACTAATAATAAAAAAGATTTTGATACAGTAATAGAAGAAGCTAAAATGTATGGTGAATTAGTACTAATAATGGACGAAATACATCGATTAAATAAAGATAAACAAGATTTACTCCTACCAGTAATGGAAAGTGGTCTTATTACTTTAATCGGTATGACTACATCTAATCCATATCATTCAATTAATCCAGCTATAAGGAGTAGATGTCAATTATTTGAACTTAAAGAATTGGAAACAAAAGATATTATAGAAGGACTTAAAAAAGCCATAAAACACCCCGATTTAGCAGAAATAAAGTGTGACAATAAAACACTCGAGTATATTGCAAAAATATCTTCTAACGACCTAAGATACGCTTATAATCTATTAGAAATAGCTTACTACTCCACTGATGATAAAATAGTAACGATAGACAAAATAAAAAGTATAAATTCTCGTCCAGTATTCTTTGCAGATAAAAATGGTGATGGACATTACGATGTATTATCAGGTCTTCAAAAATCAATAAGAGGAAGTGATGTAGATGCTTCCCTACACTATTTAGCACGATTAGTAATGGAAGGAGATTTAGAATCAATTTATCGAAGATTAAGTGTTATTGCTTATGAAGATATAGGTTTAGCTAACCCAGCTATTGGACCACGTTTAGATTCCGCAATTAACGCTAGTGAACGAATTGGTCTACCAGAAGCTAGAATACCACTAGGTACAATAGTAACAGAAATGGCCTTATCTCCTAAGAGTAATACAGCACATATTGCTTTTGATGAAGCATTAAATGATATTGAAAAAGGTAATGGAGGAACAATACCAAAACACTTAAAAAATGATAGTTCTAACACTGAATATAAATATCCCCATAATTATCCAGGTGCTTATGTAAAGCAACAATATCTACCAGATAAATTAAAAGATAAAAAATATTATCACCCTAAAGATATAGGATATGAAAAAACAATTAAAGAAATATATGACAAAATAGAAAAAATAAAAGATAGTAATTAATACTATCTTTTTATATATTTAATATAAACATTTCAATTAAACTATTACCATCAACATCTTCAGTTTTTATTCTATAATCCATATTAGCAAGTTCTTGCATTAATCTAAGTAAATCATTTTCACTATAAAGTCTAGTAAGTTCCCTAGTCTTTTTTATTCTATAATCAGATTTTTCACCTAATATTCCAGCTATTTCTTTATCATTATTATTTTTTTCTAATAATTTTACTTGATAAATAATTCTTAATTGTGATGCAAGTAACCCAATAATACTTAAGGGTTCAATATTATATTTCAATAATTCATTATATTTCACTAAAGCATCCTTTATATCTCTTGTAGCAATACTTCTTGAAAATGCAAAAGTTAAATCTCTAGAATCACCTAATTTTTTCATTACCAATTCTTCAATATCATCTGTAGTAATAATTTTATCATCATATTTATAATTCTTTAATTTATCACATTCATTTACTAGTTTAGTAAAATCACCCAAACAATACTCATCTAACATAGAAATTGTTCTATTATCAATTTTATAATCTTTAAAAGTATTTTTAATATAATCTTTACTATTTATCTTAGTATCAACAAATTCTAATACTTTCTTTAATTCTTTAATAATTTTATTAGTAGTATTTCTACATTCTATTATTAATAAATTATCTTTATTGGGATTCTTAATATATTTTAATAAATGTTCTATTTTGTCCTTACAATCATCATATTTTAATAATTCTATATTAGTAATAATAATAACTTTCTTATTACTTAAAAATCCATAAGTATCTAAATCTTCTAAAGCATTATCTAATGTATTTTCTTCAAGATCATATATACTTATATCAGCATCTAAAAAATCATTATCTTTAATTATTCTATCTCTTATATTTTTACTTTCAAGAGAATCTAAACTTTCTACTAAATAATTATTCATATTTTTCTATTAATTTTAGAACATCGTTATACATTTTATCTACATCAGTAATTTTACATCCACCTTGAGCAAAGGTATTGCTTCCTCCACCATTACCTTCATATAAAGATGTAAGTTCTTTAACAATATATCCTGCATTAATATTTGAATTACTTTTACATATTATATTAATATTTTTAGAATTATTATTTATAAATAATATAAATCCATTATCTATTTCATTTATTAAAGTATCACAAATACTTTTTAACAAATTAACATCTTTATCTTTAAGAGTCATAACTAATGTATTAATACCATTAATATTTTTTATATTTTCACGATATATATCTAAATTTTGCAACGTAGATTTTTCTTTTAAAGAATAATATTTCTTTTCTAAATCTTTTACTTCATGATGAACATATTGTAGTTCATTTCGATTAAATATTATATCTTTATATGATGAAGGTGTATTAGTATCAATATCTACATCAAATTCTAGTTTTAAACCATCCTGTTTTGCCTTATCCAATATTTCTTTAGCCTTCATCAATAATTTAATTTTTTCATCATTATAAGGTTTTACTGTATCAAATAATGTTGATTCAATTTTATCTCCTGTAACAGCTTCTACACGATAAATATTACTTCCTTTAGATTCAATATTATATATCGCAGCATTACCAATTAACTTTGTATTACTTATATGTGTACCACCACAAAGCTCAATAGATTTGCCTATTTTCACTACACGAACCATATCACCATATTTTTCATTAAATAGTGCCATAGCTCCTAATTTTTTTGCTTTATCTATTGGCATTACTTCTGTAGATACAATTATATTTTCATTAATCATATTATTCATAAATTTTTCTACTTCAAGTATCTTATCATCTGTCATTTTTCCTGCATATGTAAAATCAAAACGAAGTTTTTCAGAGTCAACATAACTACCTGCTTGATGAATAGTATTTGAAACAACTTGTTGTAAAGCATATTGTAAAATATGTACTGTTGAATGATTTGCTTCCGTTCTTTGTCTTCTTTCTTTATCCAAAATAAGTTCACATTCATCCCCAACAGTAATAACTCCATCCAAAAGTCTTACTTTATGGATATGTTGCCCATTAGGAGCTTTAAACACATCAACTACACGAGCTTTAAAGTTATCTCCTATAATCATACCAGTATCACTAACTTGTCCACCACTTTCAGCGTAAAAACAAGTTCTAGAAGTTGCGATATATGTATCATGATCAATACTATCTACAAGTTCATCTTTAGAAAATATTGCAATTACATTACTTTTTAAACGATAAATTCCGTAAGCAAATTCTGATTTTTCTTTAAAATCTAACAACACTTTCTTTTGACTAGCCATACTATTTACATTTTTAACATTTGCTTTAGATAATTCTTTTTGAGCATTCATATACTTATCAAATTCTTCTCTACTTACTTTATATCCTAATTCATTTAAATATTCTTCTGTAAGTTCAAATGGAAATCCATAAGTATCATATAATTTAAAAGCTTCTTCACCACTAATATATCCATCATTAGATTCTTCTACTAATTCTTTTAAACGTCTCTCTCCAGCTTCAAGTGTCTTTAAGAATAATTTTTCTTCTTCAAGTACTAAAGTTTCAACTAAAGCTCTACGCTCTACTAAGTATGGATAAGCTTCCTTCATTACATCAACTACATCACTTACTATTTTATATAAGAAAGGCTCATTAAACCCTAAAGCTTTACCCATTCTAACACTTCTTCTTAAAAGTCTTCTTAATACATAACCTCTACCTACATTTTCAAAAGCTGCACCATCTGCTAAAGCAAAAGTAATTGCACGAATATGATCTGCTATAATTTTAAATTCCTTTTGACCAACATACTCTGCATCAGCAAGTTCTTCAATATGTTTAATTATTGGTTTAAATAAATCAGTTTCAAAGTTAGAATCAACATTTTGAAATATACAACACCATCTTTCTAACCCTGCACCTGTATCTATATTTTTACTAGGAAGTTCTGGGTAATCTTCACGAGCTAATCCTTCAGTAGCATTAAATTGACTAAATACATTATTCCATATTTCTACAAAACGTTCTTGATCTTTGTCTTGTGTAAATAACTTAAATGCATCACCATTTGGATCATATTCACTACCTCTATCAAAGAATATTTCAGAATCAGGTCCACAAGGTCCAGTACCTATTTCCCAAAAATTACCATCTAAAGGAATTATATGTTTAGGATCAAGTCCTACATCAATCCATCTATCTCTAGCTTCAAAATCTTTTGAATAAACTGTTACATAAATTAAATCTTTGTCTATATCAAAATATAGAGGACTATTTAATAATTCAAATGCAAAAGCAATTGCTTCATTCTTAAAATAATCTCCTACAGAGAAATTTCCCATCATTTCAAAGAAAGTTTGATGTCTCTTAGTAATCCCAACATTTTCTATATCATTAGTTCTAATACACTTTTGGATATTAGTAATTCTACGTGAAGTTGGTACTTCTCTTCCATCAAAATATTTCTTTAAAGGAGCAACACCAGCATTAATCCATAATAAACTATCATCATTAACAGGTATTAATGATGCAGATTCAAATACTTTATGTCCCTTACTTTCAAAAAATTTAAACCAAGTCTTTCTAATATCATCATGACTCATATATTTCATTTTACTTCACCTACTTTTTTAATTATAAAATCTACTACTTCATCTATACTCATATTAGTAGAATCAATATATATTTGATCATCACACCTCTTAAGAGCACCTACTTCTTTATGCATATCATTATAATCTCTATCAATAATACTTTGTTTTATTTCTTCATAATTAGAAGTAATACCTTTTTCTTCATTTTGTAATTGTCTTCTTCTTGCTCGCTCTTCAACTGTTGCATCTAAATAAAATTTAAAATCTGCATTAGGAAATACTACAGTAGTAATATCCCTTCCTTCCATAATAACATTAAGTCCTTTAGCCATTTCTCTTTGTTGTTTAACCATCTCTTCGCGAACTTTTACTATAGAAGATACTTTACTAACTGCACTAGTTACTACAGTACTTCTTATTTCTCTTGATACATCTATACCATCTATAAACGTTTTACCTTCTTCATCAAATTTTATCTTTATTCTATGAGCTATATCAATTATTCTCTCTTCATTATCAATGGAATTTTCTCTAAAAGCTTCTAGTGTAACAGCACGATACATCGCCCCAGTATCTATATAAACTAAATTTAATTTTTCTGCTACTTTTTTAGTAATAGTTCCTTTTCCAGCACCTGCTGGTCCATCTATCGCAATAACCATATTATCTATCCTCCAACTCAGTATTATGAATAATTTCTAATGCTTTTTCTTTTAAACTTTCAATACCTTTATTTTCAACTATATAATCAAAATCATTATATAATTCAATTTCCTTTTCTGTTATATGATTCTTTTCATTATCAGATAATTTATTATCATAATTTTTTCTAATTAATTTAATAGAAACAACATCATCATATTTAGCTTTTATACTTAAAAATTCATTTATTAATCTTGCATCAGTAATAATAAATACATCAAAGAAATTATTTAATATTTCTATATCTTCATAAAGTCTATTTAATAAAAAATTAGTTTTTCCTAGTTTTTCTTTTATTATTTCAATACCCATCTTTTGTAGAAATTCACGAGGTTTTTCATCCGTTTTAGGATCCCAATTAAAATAATTCATTGCATATAAATAAAGTGGATTAGTTATTTGCATAACACATGGTTTGTAACCATAATCTTTCAATTCTTCTTTCAATAATTCTCCAAATGTAGTTTTACCACTACCGGCTAATCCTCCAATAATAAATATTTTCATACAATCCCTCCTTATAAATAAAAAAGATGATACCTAAGGAGTGCATATGCACGGTACCATCCTTTTATTAACTCTTTTTGATAACGGAATAACCCGACTAAACTCTAAAAGTAGCTTCCAAATACTATTATAATTCTTTTCACCAACCAGAATCTCTCTAAAATAAATCATATTTGTACTAGTCTTTCATCAACATTTATTACATATATATTTTAACAAAAATATATATTATATTCAATACTATTTTTTACTTACTTTATCTAACTTAATTATTTTTATTTCATTATTTTCTTTCTTTTCTTTTATATAATCAATAATTCCAGTTTGTTCCATTACAAATACTAAAATAACTTTAATACATGCAATACATGGTGTTGCAATAACCATACCTAATATTCCAAAGAAATGACCAAATATTAATAATCCTAACATTATTGTAACTGGATGTAATTTCATTGTATGTCCCATTATTAATGGTTGATAGAAATTATTTTCAAGTAATTGTACTACTAATATAGAAATAATTACACAAATACCAGTAATAGGACTAATAGTAAATCCAACTATAATCGCAGGAATTGCTCCTATATAAGGACCAAAATATGGAATAATATCTGTAACTGCACAAAACAATGCAAATAATATAGGTGCCTTCATACCAGCTAAAGTTAAACCTATTGTTTGTGTAATAAAAACAAGTAACATAACCATCAATACACCTTGAACATAACTTCTAAGTGAAGTATTAATACGATGAGTTAACTCTTTGTAACCGTTTTTCCAACTAATTGGTATTATCGAATATAAAGCTTTATTAGCTTTTTCAAAATCAAATAATAAATAAAAACCAATCATTAAACCTAATATAAAATTAAGTCCTCCACTAATTATACTTTTACCAAAACTAAATAAATATTTAGGCATATCAGAGCCAATACTTAATCCAAATTCTGCAATAGTATCAGTAATATTTTTCTTTAAAACTTTTATATTTATCATACTATTAAGATCAAATTTCTTTACTAAACTTATAATAAATTCAGTAATTTCATTAAATATATTAGGTGCAGCATTAACAAAATCTTTAACTTGAGAAATTAAAGCAGGTACAAATAAATATATAATTAAAAATATAATACCTAATATCATCAAATATACTAATATACAACCTATTAGTCTTGGAATTTTCTTTTTATTCATCCAAGTAACAAACGGATCAAAAAACCAAGCAATTATAAACCCAATAAATATTGGAGAAATAACTATAATAAATTCCCCTATATATTTAAAAATATTCCATTCTTTCAATAAATAAGTACCAAGTAAAACTAAACAAACAATCGCCATAAAATAAAGAATATTTATTAATCGTTTACTTGTTTTTAAGATATGATTTAAACTAGTAATATCTACTTCTTTATCTTTCATTTTTTTAAACATATGAATCCCTCCTATACATATTATAACACGTATTTAAATATTTAAATATATTTTCTATTATTTATAATGTATAATAAATATAGGTGGTTAAATGAAAACTATAAAAAATAATATTGAAAATGAAATTATAATTAAAAATTCAAAGTTTATTACATACCTTTATAAAATAGATAATTCAAATGTAAATGATTATTTAAATAATATTAAAAAAATCCATCCAAAAGCAACGCATCATACATATGCATATATTTATAACAATATAAAAAAAGTCAGTGATGATAATGAACCAACTAATACTGCTGGAAAACCAATGTTAAATGTTTTAGAAAAAGAAAATCTAAATAATATATTATGTATTACTATAAGATATTTTGGAGGCATTAAATTAGGAGCTGGTGGTCTTATTAGAGCTTATACTAAATCAGTAACAGAAGCATTAAAAAAAGCTGATTATATATACTTAGAAGAAGGTTATAAAATTAGAATAGAATTTGATTATAATCTAGAAAAACAAATAAACTATATTTTAAATGAAAAAAATATATTAGAAAAACAATTTAATAATAAAATAATTTATATCGCAACTATTTCTAAAGAAAATATTAAGAATTTACCAATAGAATATGAAATACTAGAAAATATATTAATAAAAAAAGATTCTTAAAAAAGAATCTTTTTATGTGTTTATGAGTATTTTTAATCTTTTAATAACTTTCTTTTCTATTCTAGAAATATAACTTTGAGAAATTCCAAGTTTTTCAGCAACTTCTTTTTGAGTATATTCATCATGTCCAAGTAATCCATATCTAAGTATCATTATTTCTCTATCTCTGGGTTTTAATGCTAATATTTCATTAATCATTAATTCCTTATCATCTTTAGTTTCAATATTTTTAGTAATTTCATCTTTAGGGGTACCAATAATATCTTCTAAATGCAATTCATTTCCATCACCATCTAAAGAAAGAGCTTGATCTATACTTACTTCACTACGTATTTTCTTATTTTTTCTAAGATACATTAATATTTCATTATCAATACAACGAGATGCATATGTAGCTAACTTAATATTTTTATCTCTTGAAAATGTATTAATGGCCTTTATTAAACCAATCGAACCAATACTTACCAAATCTTCCAAATCAACACCTGTATTTTCATATTTTTTAGATAAAAATACCACTAATCTTAAATTATGTTCAATCAATTTATCTTTAGCAACACTATCACCCTTTTCTTTTAAATCAACATAATAATCTTCTTTTTCTTTACTTAAAGGCTCAGGCAATATATCAGTTGCTCCCACATAAAAACAACTTGTAATTTTATAAAATATTTTTTTAATAAACTTAACTATTTTTAACATAATTCCTCCTTTAATCTATTAGGTAATATACAATTATAATCTAAAATAAATTTATCCCTTGATAATCCAACTAAAACATCATTAAACTCCTTATTATTAATAATAACTTTATCAGGTCTAATACAAGGAATAATACCACTTGTATTTAATGCTTTATATGGTACGTATAAAATTTCATTACTTTTAATATCTAAATTAACAAGTATTACATCTTTTTTACTAATAGAATCTCTAAGCCTATTACCAGTATCAATAAAGCCTTCTAAATTATATTTCTTCTTTTTATAAATAATTGTAACTAAATATTTATTTGTAAATACCTCTTTATAATTTAAAAACTCCTTAATAATAATACTAATAACTATAAAACTACCACCAATTAAAATAATACTGTTATTACTTATATCAAACAAATAGAAACTTCCTCCTAAAATTATACTTATTAAATAAAAATATAAAGTATTTCTAATAATATCTTTCATACCAAAAGAAATTATTATTAAAAAGACACTAATTAATAATTTAAGAATAAGTAATAATAAATTACTAATACTAATTAATAATAAAAAAGTAGTAAAACTTCCTAATATACTACCTATTATTATTCTAATTAATTTATTATTTCTTTTTAAAATTCTTTTAGTACCATAAAGTATCATAAAATCTAATAAAAAATTAAGAATAAATACTTCTTCTAAATATATATTCATCTAATCACCAAAATAATTATAAAATAAAAAAAACGACTTAATTGTCGTTTTATATTTTTTTCTTTTTAATAAATATTTTAATTATATATATTAAGAAAAAGATCATTATAACTACAAAAGACCATTTTAATACTATATTAAACATAGATCCATTCTCAGTATATCTATTAATTATACCAAACATACTCTCTGGTAAATATTTACCAATTAAATTACTTAAATCCCTAAGCCCTATGTTATTCTTAATGAAAGTCAATATTCTTAATGAAATATCAACAATTGCCATTAAAAATACAAATGATGAAAATCTCTTAAAAAACATTAAAACCAAAATTATTAAAATTATTAAAACTATTAAATCTATATACATACTACCTCTCCTATTCTCTAATATAATTTTATCATAAATAAAAATAAATACAATAAAAAAGAGTTAAGAAATAATCTTATCTCCTTCTTCTAACATTTTTGTAATAAATATCCCATACCCTCGTTTAGTGGAATCAACTATTACATAATTAACTACACCTATAATCTTATTATTCTGAATAATAGGAGAACCACTCATACCTTGAACAATACCACCTGTTTTATTAAGTAAATCTGTATCAACTACTTCAAACAATATATTTTTAGTATCACTACTTTCATCTATATTTATTATATTAATATCAAAAGATTCCACTTTATTATTTGAAACAACTGTTTTTATAATAGCCTTACCTTTTTTTATTTCATTAATTTTTCCTACATCAATTAATTCTCTGTTATCAATAGAATTATTATATTTTCCGAAAATACCCTCTATCACATTAGATTTAATATTTCCTATATCACTACTTTTATCAATTATAGCATTTTTACTACCAGCATTACCATTATAACTCTTATCTATAGAAGAGACAGAAGCATCATAGATACTACCATCACTTATTTCAAATTTTGAATAACTTTTACTTTCAAGTATTTCATGACCAAGTGAACCAAATACTAAAGTATTAGGATCTATATAAGAAAGTGTTCCAATTCCATTAATTTTATCTTTAACATACAATCCTGTTTTTAAAGTTCCAGAAACAAGTTCTAATTTAATTGGAATAATTAATTCTCTATTATCTCTAATAACCGTAAAAGTATACATAGAAGATTCATTCAACATATCATTCAATCCATGTATATCATTTATCTTTTTATTATTAATTTTAGTAATAATATCACCTATTTTAAAACCTGCATCACTACCTATACTTTTCCCATTAACATCATAGAAACCAACTACATAAACTCCTTTTGAATAAACTTCTATACCAATAGTTTCTCCACCTAATATAACTTTATCAGAATAAGCATATATGTTTATTGGAAATAGACATATAAGAGTAATTAATAATAATTTTATTTTTTTCATAATTACACCTCATATATATATTCTCCAATTTTCTACAAAATATGCAAATAAAAAGAGTATTGCTACTCTTCTATTTGAAAATCTACTACCTCTCCATTATCTTTTACAAGTTTCGTAATAGCATCTTCAGCTTTCTTTAATTTTTCATCACATACTTTAGCAAGTTTCATCGCATTATTAAACTCATCAATTGCATCATCTAATAATACATCCCCTACTTCCAATCTTTTAACAATTTCTTCTAATTTTTCTAAACTTTCTTCAAAACTTAATTCTTTTTTATCTGCCATTTTAATTCCTCCTAAATTACTTCAGTATTGATAATACCATCACTAAATTCAATATCTAAATGATCACCTTTTTTTAATTTCTTAGAACTACTAATTACTTTATTATTCTTTTTAGTAATTGTGTAACCTCTTTTTAAAGTAAGTAATGGACTAAGTGTTTCTAATTTAGATATTAATTGTAAGTATTTATTACTTTTCTTATCAAGTATTTGATATGGTTTTCTTAAAATATATGAATTTTTTAATCTTATTAAATCTTTTTCCTTTACATTCTTTAAATTAATAATATTAAATTTTAATTTTTCTATTAAACTATCAAATATCATTTCCTTAGCTTGATAAATCATTATTGGATTTTTAAATATATTACTATTTTTAATATCTTCCAATTTTCTTCTATTATTTTTTACTTTATTTAAAATAGTATTTTCTAATCTTATATTAATTTGTTTTAATAAATTTGAAATGTCACTTATTTGTGGAACTGCCATTTCAGCTGCTCCTGTAGGAGTTGGAGCTCTAAGATCTGCCACAAAATCTGCAATTGTAAAATCAATTTCATGACCTACAGCACTTATTACCGGTGTATTGCATTCAAATATAGCACGTGCAACTATTTCTTCATTAAAGGCCCATAAATCTTCAATACTTCCTCCACCACGTCCAACTATTAACGTATCTAATCCATAAGAATCTGCTTTTCTAATTTGTCTAACAATATCTTCCTTTGCATCTTCTCCTTGAACAAGTGCTGGAAATAAATATATTTCAGTCAATGGCCATCTTCTTTTAATAGTAGATATAATATCCTTAATAGCAGCCCCCGTAGGTGCAGTAACTACTCCTACTTTAGTAGGTATCTTTGGAATAGGTTTCTTATAAATATCTTTAAATAAACCTTCATCTTCAAGTTTTTTCTTTAATTGTTCAAAAGCAATATATAAATTACCTACACCATCTTCTAACATATCATTAACATATATTTGATATGCTCCATTAGCTTCAAAAACACTAATTTTACCAGTTACTAACACTTTCATACCATCTTCTGGCGTAAATTTTATATTTTTAGTTTGAGATGCAAACATAATAGCATTAATTCTGCTGTTTTCATCTTTTAAAGTAAAATAAAAATGTCCTCTACTATGTGCTTTAAAATTACTTATTTCACCTTTTAAAAACACTTCATTCAAATTTACATCATTATCTATTTTATATTTGATATATCTAGTTAATTGTGTAACTGTAATATATTTATCATTCAAATTATCACCTTCTTATAAAAAGGAGAAATATAACTATTTCTCTTCTTCATGATAAATTCTATCAAGTACCCCATTAATCATCTTAGTAACAGCTTCATCACTATATTTTTTAGATAATTCAATTGCTTCATTAATTGAAACAACGGATGGAGTATCAGTATACATTAACTCATAAATACCTAAAGCAAGAATTGCTTGATCAACTTTATTTAATCTATCAATAGACCAATCTTTCAAATACTTATTTGCTAATTCATATATTTCTTTCTTATTTTTAATAATTCCATTTATTGAATCGTTTACAAAACTATTCTCAACTTCTAATTGTTCTTTTATTAAGTCGTTTGTTTCATATTCAATTTTAGCTTCATCAAACATATTAATTTGATAAAGTACTTTCATTATAACTTCTCTTAACTCACTTCTATTCTTCATTTTATCACCTACAAACATTTTATCATAATAAATATTTAATGTCACTTTTTATCTTTTATATCTTTTTTTAAATCATATAAATAATTTAATGCCTCCATAGGAGTCATTTCAAGTGGATTAATACTTTTTATTTTTTCTTCTATTTCATTTGGCTTATTAGTTAATTCATCTTCTTCTAATTCAAATAAACTAGTTTGAGTAAAAACTTCTTTCTTTATGCTTTTCTTTTCATATATATTTAATATATCAGTAGCTCTTTCTATTAAGCTACTAGGTAATTTAGCAAGACTAGCTACATGAATACCATAACTTTTATCTACTGCACCAGGTTTTACTTTATGAAGAAAAGTAACTTTTCCATTTTCTTCTATTGCAGACACATGGACATTTTTTAAATGTTTTAAATCTTTTTCTAAAGTAGTTAATTCATGATAATGTGTAGAAAACATTGTCTTTGCTTTAATTTTATCATGAATATATTCCAATATTGCTTGTGCTAAAGCTATACCATCATATGTAGCAGTACCACGACCTAATTCATCAAATAAAATTAAACTATTTTCTGTAGCATCACTTATAGCAAAATTTGCTTCTTTCATTTCTACCATAAATGTAGATTCACCACTAACTAAGTCATCACTAGCTCCAATTCTTGTAAAAATTTTATCAAAAATTGGAAGTATAGCTTCTTCACAAGGTACAAAACAACCCATTTGAGCCATTATAACAGTGATTGCAGTTTGTCTCATATAAGTAGACTTACCAGCCATATTAGGACCAGTAATAAGTAAAATACTAGTTGCCTTATCCATTACCACGTCGTTAGGTATATATTTATCCTTCATAACTTGTTCAACAACTGGATGTCGGCATCCTATTAATTTAATAGTATTATCATTTACTAATTTTGGTCTAGTAAATTTATATAAATCACTAACTATAGAAAAAGATTGTAACATATCAATTTCACTAATTATTTTAGCAGTTTTTTGTAAATCACTTACATATCTTTTAATTACTTCTCGAATATCCATAAATAATTTATATTCTAAAGAAATAATTTTTTCTTCTGCACCTAATATTATATTTTCTTTTTCTTTTAGTAAAGGAGTAGTAAATCTTTCACAATTACTTAGAGTTTGTCTTCTTTCATAACCAAACTCATCTTTAACTAAATTACATTGTCCCTTACTAACCTCAATATAATAACCAAATACTTTATTAAAACCAACTTTTAAATTCTTAATACCAGTCTTTTCTTTTTCAGTTTGTTCTAATTCTAAAATAAAATCTTTAGACCCACTACTAATCTTTTTTAATTCATCTAATTCAGTATTATATCCTTCTTTTATTAAATGACCTTCATGTAATGTAAAAGGTGCATCCTCTGCAATAGATTTTTCAAGTAAACTATACACTTCATCAAAAGTATTTATTTTCTTAGAAAAATTCAATTCCTTTAATATATTACTAATAATAGGCAATTCTTTCAAAGAAGTTTTTAACTGCAATAAATCTTTTGCATTTAAATTACCATATGTAATTCTTCCAACTAATCTTTCTAAATCATAAATATTGTTTAATGCTTTAATTAAATCATCTCTTAAAATAAATTCAGTCGATAAAAGTGATACCATATCATATCTTTTTTCGATAGATTTTTTATCAGTTAATGGATTTAATATACTATTTTTTAAATATCGGCTACCCATAGCAGTCTTACATTTATCAAGTAACCAAAGTAAACTATATTGTCTTTCTCTATTTCTTATAGTTTCAACTAATTCTAAATTCTTTTTAGTATTAGAATCAAATTCTAAATACATAGAAGATTTATATACACTACAAGGTTGTAAATGATGCATATCACCCTTTTTAGTTTCAATTATATAATAAAGTAAATGCTTTAACGTTTTTACTATTCGTACATCTTCTATATCTTTATAAATATAACTATAATCATCGTCTTCTAATTCTTCTTTTTCAATTGTTACTAAACATTCTAAATTAGTTCTTAATTTATCAACTATTTCTCGATCTATAGTATTATTAACTATTACCTCACGAAAACCTAACTTAGCAATCTCTTTTAATAATTTATCACTTTCGCCTTCAACAAGTGTAGCATAAATATCTCCAGTAGAAACATCTGCATAACTGATTCCAAAACAATAATTAAAATTATATATATTTGCGATATAATTATTACTCTTAGAATCAATATTTGCATCAATTCTAGTTCCTTTAGTAACTACTTGAATAACATCTCTCTTGACCATTCCTTTTACTTCTTTAGGATCTTCCAATTGCTCACAAATAGCTACCTTATAACCTTTATCAATAAGTTCATCAACATAAGATGCATAAGCATGATGTGGTATCCCACACATTGGAACTCTCTCATCAAGTCCTGCTTGTTTACCCGTTAAAGTAAGCTCTAGTATTCTTGAAGTTAATATTGCATCATCAAAAAACATTTCATAAAAATCACCTAAACGAAAAAATATGATACAGTCTTCATACTTGTCTTTTATCTCCATATATTGTTGCATCATAGGAGACAATTTACTTCTATCAACTTCACTTCTCTTCATACTTCTCACCAATATTTATTATACAAGAAATTTTTATAAATTACTAATATTTTCAATATTTTCAATTAATTCATCACAATCATGTGCTACTTTTAATGAACACCATAAAAAAAGTAATAAAAATAATAATAAAATCAAAAGAATTATATACATAAAACCCCTCCATGCATAATGTTTTATCATTTGTTTTATTTTATGTAAAATGTCGAATTTTATTATTTTAATGTAATTTTCATTTGATTTTTTCTTTTTCATTAAATAAATTATTAAAAAGTAAATAACTATTTCCTATCAAAAAACAACTTTATTAATCAACAAAAAAAAGAAGACACACTTAATTTTAACCTATTAAAGTATCTCCTCATGTATCTAATTATATCATATTATAATATTTTTACAACACTAATCTCTTAATTCTACTCCGTTTGCATCTTCTTTAATACTACCAGCAAGTATCATTATACCTTCAATGAAACCCCATATAGCCGCAACAGCAGGACCAACTCCACAAAAAATCCAACCTATTGTAGTTAATAGTATTTGTGCAACTGCCTTACTAGTATATCCTAAATAAAAATTATGTATTCCTAAATATCCTAAAAATAAACCTAAAAGTCCTGCACCTATTCTCGATTTAGAATCATTAGTATTACTACTCTTTTGTGAAGTAGTATCATTATTAACTTTATAACCACAAGTTGAACAAAAAACATCATTATCTTCAAATTTTCTACCACATTCTGGACAATATTTAATTTTAGACATAATCTTCCTCCTTAACTTATTATATCACAACCAATTACTTTTGAAATTGAGAATTATATAGATTAGCATAAAAACCATTTTTATTTAACAGTTCTTCATGAGTACCATGTTCTACAATGTTACCTTCATTCATAACAAGAATTAAATCAGCATTTTTAATAGTACTTAATCTATGAGCTATAATAAAACTAGTTTTATTTTCCATTAATTTATCCATCGCCTCTTGAACTAATTCTTCAGTACGAGTATCTACATTAGAAGTAGCTTCATCGAGTATTAAGAATGGTGCATCTTTTACCATACCACGAGCAATAGTTAACAATTGTTTTTGACCAGATGATATTGCTTCATTATCAGTAACATCAGAATCCATTGTATTAGGAAGAGTTTTAATAAAATGATCTATTCCTATTTTTCTACATATATCCCATAGTAAATTAGTAGAAATATTTTTATTATTAAATTTTAAATTATCTTTAATACTTCCTTCAAACAACCAGGTATCTTGTAAAACCATTACAAATAAATTATGTAAATCTTCTCGCTTTATATTTTTAATTGAAATACCATCAATCAAAATATCTCCATCATTTATTTCATAAAACTTCATTAATAGATTAACCATAGTAGTTTTACCAGCTCCTGTTGGTCCTACTATAGCTATTTTTTCTCCATCATTTACTTTAGCACTAAAATCTTTAATAATTATTTTATCTGGATTATATCCAAATTTAACATTTTTAAATTCAATATTTCCTTTTATTCTTTTTGGTAATTTAGTTTTTATATTCTTTTCATCAGGTAACTCTTCTTCATCCATAAATTCATATACACGCTCTGCTGCTGCCGCAATTGATTGCATTGATGTTGCTGCTTGAGCAAGACGTGATAACGGATTTGTAAACAACCTTACATAAATCATAAATGCAACTATTACACCAAAAGTAATATAATTATTCATTACAAGTAATGCACCTACAACACATACTGCTACATAACCAAAATTACCTATAAAGTTCATAAGTGGTTGCATAATACCAGATAAAAATTGACTTTTTCTATTTGCATCATACAATTTATCATTTATTTTATCAAACTCTATAAGCGCATCTTTTTCTCCGTTATATACTTTTACAACGTTATGTCCTGAATATATTTCTTCAATATGTCCATTCAAATTACCTAATTCTTTTTGTCTAGCAGTAAAGTATTTTTGAGATTTTTTTAATATTATAAAAGTAAACATAAATCCAAATATAGATGCAAATATAGCAGTAAGAGCCATAATCCAATTAGTTACAAACATCATAACTACTGAACCAATAAACAATGTAATATTAGTAACAAAACTAGTTATATTATTACTCATATTAATTCCAATAGTATCTACATCATTTGTAACACGAGACAATACATCACCTATTTCATGAGTATCAAAATATTTAAGTGGCAATTTATTAATTTTAGTAGAAATATTTTTTCTAAGTTTTTTAGAATAACCAATTCCAACATAAGCCATTAATAAACCTACGATATATGAAAATAAAGCTTGAACAAAATATATTACTCCTAGTACTATACTTCTTTCCTTTAAAGCCTCTTCATCTAATTTAGTATTTATTATTTCTTGAACTGAACGAGGACATTCTTTAAATATCTTAATATAGACTTCTTTAGAAGTATTTTTATCCATTTTTCTAACTACATTCAAATACTTAGTTTGATCAGCAGGAGTTATCTCAATATTATCTATATAAATAGATTCTATTTTTTTATTTATTAAATTTGTTTGTATTTTTTTATTTAATATTTCAATATTTTTAGTATTAGGTTTAATACTATCACTAATAACATCGGTTACCTTAGCTAATCTATTTGGAGCAATTGTTGAAAGTACTGCCCCTAATAAAGCCAAAACACAAGATAGGACTAATACATATTTCCATGTATTTAAACTTTTAAATATCCTTAAAAGTGTTCCTTTTAAGTCTTTTGCTTTTTCTTCTTTTCCAATATGTCTAGGCATTTTTTAACTCCTCCTCACTTAATTGTGATAAGGCAATTTCCTTATATACCTTACAACTTTTTAATAATTCTTTATGACTACCTATTCCTACACATTCACCTTTATCTAGAACTATTATTTTATCGGCATTCATTATAGTACCAATTCTTTGAGCAACAATTAAACTTGTAGCATTTTTCATATTCTTCTTTAATTCTTGTCGTAGTTTAAAATCAGTTTGATAATCTAATGCACTAAATGAATCATCAAATATATATATTTCAGGATCCCTAGCTATAGCCCTTGCAATAGATAATCTTTGTTTTTGACCACCTGATATATTAGTACCACCACGGGCTATATGAGAAGAATATTTATTTTCCATCTTTTCAACGAAATCAGTTCCTTGTGCTATTTTAATTGCATTTTTTACTTTTTCAAGATTAGGTTTAACTTTTCCATTATCACCGTATGCAACATTATCTTCTACCGTACCAGTAAACATTACGGCTTTTTGAGAAATGTAACCTATTCTGTTATTCAGTTCATGAATATCATATTCTTTAACATTAACACCATCTACAAAAATTTCTCCTTCAGTAGCATCATAAAATCTTGGTACTAAATTAATCAAAGTAGATTTACCTGAACCAGTACTTCCAATAAATGCAACTGTTTCTCCAGTATTGGCTTTAAATGAAATATTTTTTAGTAAATATTCATCTGCATCAGGATACTTGAAACTAACATTTTTAAATTCCACAGTTCCTTTTTCTATAGTACTACCCTTAAAACTACCTGAAATAATAGAAATATCACTATCTAACACTTCATTAATACGCTTTATAGATACCATTGCACGAGGTAATACCATAAAGATAAATGTAAGCATTAAAAATGAAATTATTACTTGCATCCCATAACTTGAAAATACTACAACATTACTAAAAATATTAATTTTATCAATTAATGTAGAATGTATTATTAGATATGCTCCAACAACATATATTCCTAAATGTTGAAAATGCATTACAAAATTCATTACTGGATCCATCCATGCAAATGTTTTTGTTACTCTTAAATGAATTTCTGTTAAATCACTGTTAACATCATTAAATCTATTTTCAGAAAACTTTTCAGCATTAAATGCATGAATTACACGTATACCTGTAAGACTTTCTCTTGTTACACCATTTAATTTATCAGTTAACTTTTGAATTTTTTGAAATCTTGGAGATACTATACTAATAATAATTAAGTTTACAGTAACAACTATTATAACTCCTACTGCTGTTACCAAACTAAGTTCACTACTCTTACCTAATATTTTTAATAATGCCCATACTGCCATTACAGGAGCTTTTATTAATAATTGTAATCCCATAGCTAATAACATCTCTATTTGTGAAACATCATTTGTTGTACGAGTAATTAAACTTGCTGTTTGAAATTTTTTTATCTCAGCAATACCAAATGATTCTACTTTTTCAAATATTTTTTTTCTAATAGTTTTTGAAAAACGGGCTGATAAAAGTGAAGTAAAGTATCCTACAATAATAGTACAAATTAAACTACTTACTGCACATAATAGCATAAATCCACCAGCAGTTAATATATCTTTCATAGCAGAATTTTCTGTTTGTACAAGTCTTGTAATTTCACTCATATATTCAGGCATTCTAAGATCTAAGAATACTGAAAATACAACTAAAATTGCTACTAATAATACAATCAATAAATCTTTCTTTTCTAAATTTTTAAATATTTTTAACATCATATCACTCTTTCTAAAAAAAGTAAGAAATCTTACTTTCTAAAATCACAGTCTAAATCGTGATCATTAACTACACCTATTGCTTGTAGGTATGAATAAATTATTGTAGTACCTACAAAAGTCATACCCTTCTTTTTTAAATCATTACTAATTTTATCTGATAGATCATTAGAAGTAATTATTTCTCCTTTATGATCTATTATTTTTCCATTAGTAAAGTGCCATATATAATTAGAAAAACTTTTATATTCTTTCTGTATTTTTATAAATATCTTACTATTATTAATAGCACTTTTAATTTTTAATTTATTTCGAATTATACCTTCATCAGTTAATAATTTTTTTATTTTTATATCATCGTAATTAGCTATTTTTCTATAATCAAAATTATCAAATGCTTTTCTAAAATTATCTCTTTTATTTAAAATACATTCCCAAGATAATCCTGCTTGAAAAGATTCAAGAAGAAGCATTTCAAATAAGTATTTATCATCATAATTTGGAACACACCATTCTTTATCATGATAAGATACATAATTAGGATTATCTAGGGCTACCCAATGACATCTATTCACTTCTTAAAGCCTCAACAGGATCCTTACGTGAAGCTATTTTAGCTGGAATAAATCCCGCAATCATCGTTAATAATACACTAATTATAATTAATATAATTGCTCCTGAAATAGGAAGTGATGCAATACCACTAATATTAACTATTGCTTTAACAATGATATTTATTGGAATATTGAAAAGTATTGTAACTATGATACCAAGTACTCCAGCAGCTAAACCTTCAATTAATGTTTCGGCATTAAATACACGTGAAATATCTTTCTTAGAAGCACCTACTGCACGTAAGATACCAATTTCTTTAGTTCGTTCAATTACAGAGATATAAGTAATTATAGCTATCATAATGCTTGATACTACTAAACTTATTGCTACAAAAGCAATTAATACTGTACTAATTACATTAACTATAGTTTGAACACTACTCATCATTATACCAACTATATCATTATATTCAATTTTTTCAGATTCTTTTTTGCCTTTATTATATTCATCAATAATTTTAGTAATTTTTTCTTTAGAATTAAAATCTTTTGGATAAATATTAATTTTATCAGGATTATCAATTTCTGAAACACCTAATTTTAATAAATTATCTTCATATGTAGCTGTAGCATTTTCAGAATATGCTTTGATATACTCTGTAAGTTCAGATTCACTCATATTTTGCATAGCAATCATCTGTTCATAAGATAGATTATTCATATCAAATTTAGTATTTTCTCTAAACTCATTACCAGTAAATACATTTATTTCTTTATTAGACAATTGTTCTTTAACTATTTCTCTTTCATTTACTTTTTCAACTAAATGATGCATTAAACTTGTTTTATATAATACAGAACCTACTTTAGTATTACCAGCTACTGCTTCACTATTTTGTTTAACAATACCTACTATTTCTATTTCTTCTGAATTATTAATTACATTTTTCATATAATCAGTATCATCTGATTTATTAATCCATACACCATTTACTTTTTCATAGAAATCTGGATTAATTACTAATTTATATTTTAATCCAATTATATCTTCTGGTTTATATGATACTTTTTCAAATTTGACTTCTTTACCACTAATCATATTATTAAATTGTTCTTTTAATGTGTCTTGTGATAAAATTCCTAAACTATATAAAGTATAGTCTGGTACTTGATTATTTTCATCTACTAATAACATTACTTCATTATAATTTTTAGGATATTTACCAGCTACTAAATCATATTGTTTTTTGATTAATTTATCATTATCAATCATTTCATAGAATACATCATTATCTCTCATCATTCCACTATATACATTGGAAATACCACCTGTTCCCATACCAATAGAATCAAGTACTGTAGTTGGATTAACTCTTAATACTTCATCACCTGGTTTATATAGTGTTAATGTTGTATTATATCCATATTGAATACTTGTTGTATATTTCTTTATTTCTTTATTGGATTCTATGTATTCTTTAAATTTAGACATATCTTGAATTCTAGCAGAAGCTGAGAATGATTCAAACATACTTCCCATTATATTATAAGAATAAATTTTATCATCTTTGTGTTTTTCTGTTTTCATATTACCAGCCAAAGCTTGTATTACTTCTCCATAATTAATTGATGCTTTTTCTATTTGTAATGGATAAGAACTAAGTGTTTCTTCTTCTGTTCTATCAATAAATTTATTAATGCCATGGGCTAAACTAAGTATTAAAGCTATACCAATAATACCAATACTTCCTGCACATGCTGTTAGAATAGTTCTTCCTTTTTTAGTCATTAAATTATTTAAAGATAGAGAAAATGCAGTTTTAAAGTTCATTGAAGTTTTCTTATCCTTCTTTAAATCTTGTTTCTCTTCTTCATCATTATATGGATTAGTATCATTAATTACCTCACCATCTTGTAATCTAACTATTCTTGTAGAATACTCTTCTGCAAGATCAGGATTATGTGTAACCATAATAACTAATCTATCTTTAGCTATCTCTTTTAATAATTCCATTACTTGTCGTGATGTATTAGTATCAAGTGCTCCTGTTGGCTCATCTGCCAAAACTATTTCAGGATCATTTACTAAAGCACGTGCTATTGCCACTCTTTGCATTTGTCCACCTGATAATTGACTTGGACGTTTCTTCATATGATCTTTTAATCCTACTTTTGTAAGAGCTTGTTTAGCACGACGTGTTCTCTCTTTCTTATCTACTCCAGACAAAGTAAGCGCAAGTTCAACATTAGATAATACTGTTTGATGAGTTATTAAGTTATAACTTTGAAACACAAAACCCACTCTATGATTTCTATATGTATCCCAATCTCTATCATTATATTTTTTAGTACTAGTACCATTAATTATTAAATCTCCTGAATCATAGTGATCTAATCCACCAATTATATTTAATAAAGTAGTTTTTCCTGAACCAGATGGTCCTAAGATAGAAGTAAATTCACATCTTCTAAAATTAATACTAACTTTATTTAATGCTTTTTGAGTAAAACCTTCCGTTTTATATGTTTTTGTAATATTTTTTATTTCTAACATGTTGCCCTCCTTATACCAATATATATTTTATCATAAAAAAATAAAAAGTAATATACTTACTTTTATTCATTTACACTTATTATTATTCTATTTAATTTTAACGTTGAACATAATAATTTTAAATTTAATATTACTAGAATCACTTAAACTTTCATTAGGACTAGCATATACTTTTCTAGATGCTGTATATATAATTCCTCTAAAAGTTTGTATATTATTCTTAGAATTATATTCATAACTACAAAAAACAGGCAAATTATTATTCTTAATTCTATATAAATCAATACCCATAGTTACAAAACAAATTAAAAAGATAAATAAAATAATTTTAATTATTAATTTCATTAAATCTCTTATCATATTAATCCCTCTTTATCATATTAATTATAACAAAAAAGAAGAAAATAAAAAAGGAGATTTTCTCCTTTTATTCTGAATTTGAGGATTCATTATTATATAAACTTTGATAAATCTTATTATTATTTAATAATTCTTGATGAGTACCACTACCTGAAAGTATACCTTTATCTATAATATTAATTTGATCAGCATCAACAATAGTACTTAATCTATGTGCCACAATTACTACTGTATGATCTTTTACTAAATCATCAATAGTTCTTTTAATATATTCTTGACTTTCATTATCTAATGCACTAGTTGCTTCATCAAATAAAATTATCTTTGTATTTAATAATAAAGTTCTAGCAATAGCTAATCTTTGTTTTTGTCCACCAGATAGATTTATACCACCTTCACCTATTATTGTTTCATATCCTTTTGGTAAACTAAGTATATAATCATCAATATATGCTCTTTTACATACTTCTCTTATTTCTTCAAAAGTTACATCATCTTTAACCAATTTAAAATTATCTAATATACTTAAATTAAATAAAAATGGTGATTGTCTAATGATAGATATATTATCTCTTAAAGATTTTTCACTTAAATCCTTAATATTAATACCATCTATATTAATAGAACCATGTGTAGAATCAAAATATCTTAATAATAAATTAAATATTGTACTCTTACCATTACCACTACGACCTACTATAGCAATCTTTTTATGAGGAGGTATTATCATACTAAGTCCTTTTAATGTATAATCTTCATCTTTACTATATTTAAATTTAACATTTTTAAATTCTATTACACCTTTAGTATTAATTAATTCTTTATTACCAAATGATTCATCTTTATAAAGCTCATTATTAATAATTTCACCAATTCTCTTTAAAGATACAGTAACTTTATTATAATTAACTCCAAAATCACTAATACTTTCTACAACATCATCTATTCTCCAAATATAAGATTCAAGTACTATAAATAAAGAATAAGATATTTTACCTTGAACTACAAAATATGCAGCAGTTACTAAAATAACAAATTGTAAAATGAAATAACTTAAATTATTTAAACTAAAATAAGTAACTTCATATTTTTTAATATCTTTAGTATGTTTAAACATATTATCTAATATACCAAATAAGTTCTTTCGAATATTTTCTTTAATACCAAGAGATTTTATTTCTCTTATACCAGTAATATTTTCCGTAGCGACTTTAACATAATTATCAGACTCTTTCTTTATACTTTCATGAGTCTTTTTAATTTTAGGGAAAAATTTTGCTGAAATAAATCCCATTATAAATCCAAATATTAATATTTCAAATCCTAATATATATGATGTAGAAAATGCTATTACTAAAACTACTACAAGTATAATAGATTTACATATTAATCTAATCATTTTTTGTAGTAATTGCATTATTCTATCAGGATCAGTATATAATCTATTAATAAATTCTCCTACTCCGATTTCTTCAAAGCTTCTTACAGGTAAAGAGTCTATCTTACTATATAAATCTTTACTAACGTTCTTAGTAAATTTGATTTCTAAATAGTTATATAAACTATCTCTAGGTATTTGTAATATTGAATAAAATAGTATATTTACTACAGACATTACAATAAGATAGAATACAAAACTATTAAAATCATTTAATACTAATTTTTCAACAGCCAAACCCCAATAGTATACTCCTAATAAAGAAGGTAAATAACTAAGTACAACTAGTAAAATATATAAGAATAATTTTACCTTTTCATCTTTTAAGTATCGGAATAATATTTTAAAATTTTTCATTTTTTTCATATTATTCACCTCTTTATTTAAAATAAAAAGTCACATAAGTGACTATTTTTAATACGTTAAAAATCATGAGAATATAATAAATCCTCATTATAGCCACTACTAAAAATACTTTTCAATTTTTCAAATTTGATCATATTCTCACTCCTTTCCTCAAATTCGTTTTAATCATATCACAGTATATTTTTTATGTCAACCTTTATTGGTTAACAAAAAAAAATAAAAGGTTACCCTTTTATTTTGATAATTTATATATAAAGATTGTTTTATCTGCATTACTACTTGTAAATCCTTTGTAGTTTTTACTTAAGTTTATTAATGTTTTTATATTATAAGAATAATTATTTATTTTACTACCATAATTACTTAGTTTTTTAATTCCTTCATTATTTAGTTTAGTAATACCTTCTAATAGTTCTTTATTACCTTCACTTAACTTAGTAGAACCTTCTACTAATTTATTAGATCCTTCATATAACTCATTTAAACCAGTATTTAATTCTTTACTTCCTTCACATAATTTAGAAATACCTGTAGTTAGAGTAGTTATTTGTATTTTAAATGTATTAATTACTTCATCATTTACTGCATTGATATCACTAACTCCTAATACACCACAAAGTACTTTTGATATTACTTCATTAGATGTTGTTAGTTTAATTGAAGCTGTTGGAAGCATTTTTAAGTTAGCTTCTGCTTCACTAATACCTTTGGCATATTCAGATATACCATTTTCTATTTGGATTTTTTGACCTTTTAAAGTTTCAAGTGTTACTTTTTGTTCTTCTGTAATTACTTCTTGTGGTATTTGTTCTAACATAGTAATAGCAGTATTTACTTCATTTAATTTATTTTCTAGTGATGTTTTTTCCTCTGTTGCAGTATTAATTCCTTCTGTTAATTGTTCTTCTGTTATACCTTCTTTAATATTATTTAAAAGTGCTTCATTTTCTTTATATGTTTTATATAATTCATCTACTAAAGTAGTTAGAGAATTTATTTTACTACTACCTTCTTCTACTTGACTTAATCCTTTATATAATTCATCTGAACCATTTAATGCTTTTTCTAATCCTTCGTTTAAAGACTTTAATCCTTCATTTAAACTATTATTACCTTCATATAAAGTATTAGATCCTGACTCTAATTTATTTACTCCATCTTGTAGTGTATTTAATGAATTAGTAACAGTACTTATTTTATCTAAATTAGAAATATCTACTTCATCTAATAATTTAGGTGTAATTACAAAATATATATCATTCATACTAAATTTATCTGTATCATATGAAATAGTTACTTCATCCATATTTCTTAATTCATAAATATTAGTACTTTCATATAAACCTGGTGCAGATATTGCAGTTACTATAGATTTATTACCTGTATTAATAACTTTACCTGTGCTTACTTCTACATTTGAATTATTTTTTGTATTTATCATACTAATAGTACTTACTACAAATGGTGTATACATACCACTATTATAATCGTAACTATCATTTTTAAATTTAAATACTTCTTTTATATTTCCTTTTTTACCAATAATTTCAGTTAAAGGTTTTTCTTCATTATTTAGATAATATTTTGCAGTTACTTTAATTGGTAATTCACTATTTAATTTTCCTTTATAATAAATATCTTTACCAGTAGATTTCCATGTGATTTTATTAGTATCTCTTGAGAAAGTTTCTTCACCATTAATATTTTTAATATTATCTAAATTAGTATAATCAATTACTTCTCCTTCAGTTAATTTACTTAGAGATACATTTATATCTGTTTTTTCTACTTCACCAGTATTTTTTAGTGTTGTGTATACTGTTTCTGTTTTAGTTAATGCAAAAGTATTTAATGGATTAGATAATATTAATACTAATGCGATTAAACTTATTTTCTTATTTAATTTCATTTTATTTACCCTCCTTAAATTTAGTTGTTTTTAAGATAAATCCATCAAATATTAATAATAGAGATGGAAGAATTATTATAACTACTAACATTGAAATAATAGCACCTCTGGCAAGTAATGTACAAATTGAACCAATCATATCTATTTTTGTATAAATACTTACTCCTATTGTAGCTGCAAAGAAACATAGTGCTGAAGTTATAATAGATGGTACAGTTACTTTTAATGTATCTTCTATTGCTTTTTGTTTTTCTTTCTTTTTCTTATGTCTTTCTTCTAAATATGTAGTAGACATTAAAATTGCATAATCAATTGTTGCTCCTAACTGGATAGTTCCTACTACTATACTTGCGATAAATGGAAGTTTTACTCCGGTGTAGTATGATATTGCCATATTTACAAAAATACCAAATTCTATTGCAAATATTAGTACTACTGGTAATCCAATTGATTGTAGAACTAAAAGCATTACTATAAATATAACTATAATTGATGTATAATTAACCATTTTGAAATCATGATCTGATATAGTTACTAAATCTTTCATTAAAGCCCCTTCTCCAGCAACTATACCTTTTTTATCATATTCTTTAACAATTTTTTCTACTTCTTTTACTTGATTATTTAATTTATCTGATGCTATTTCATATTTTGAATTCATAATAATTAATTGATATTTAGGATTATCTAGTAATTCATTTAATTCTTTAGGTAATAAACTAGAAAATTCATCACTTACTAATGTATTAGGTGCAAGTACTAAGTTAATGCCTTTAACCTTTTCAAGTTTCTCAGTTAATTGTTGTACTTTGTTTCGATTAACTTCTTTTCTTAATATTACTATTTCAGGAGATGTTATATTAAATTTTTTAGCTAGATTAGTATCAGCAACATGGAATGCTAAGTTACTTGGAAGTGATTCATCCAGTTTATAATAAACCATACAGTTTTTATTACCAATATACGCTGGAATTAAAAGTATTAAAAATACTACAAATATATATTTATAATATTTACTTGAGAATTTTTGTATTCCTTTAAATTCTGGCAATAATACTTTATGAGTTGTTTTTTCTATTACTTTATCGAATACTAATAGAAGTGCAGGGAAAATAGTTAAAACACAAATAAGTCCCATTAATACACCTTTAGCCATTACAAGACCAATATCTTTTCCTAATGTTAAATCCATTGTACAAAGTGCTAAGAATCCAACAAATGTAGTTAGGCTTGATCCTATTACTGATTTAAATGTTTCTTGTATTGCATCACTCATAGCTGCAGTATTATTTTTTGATTTTTCTTTTGCTTGTATATATTTATGATACAAAAATATTGAAAAGTCTGTTGTAACTCCTAATTGTAATACCGCTGCAATTGCTTTTGTTATATATGATATTTCTCCTAAGAAAATATTTGTTCCCATGTTATAAATAATAGCAATACCAATATTACCTAATAATAAAAATGGTATTATATATGAGTCTGTTGTTATAGTAAGAACTAATAAACATAATGCTACTGCTATTACTACATAGATTAGTATTTCTTGATTAGACAAGTCCATTGTATCTACTACCATAGATGTCATACTACTAACACTATTAGCATTACCTACTGTTTTTCTTAAATTTCTTACTGCTTCAATCGTTTCATCTTCTGAAGTTGAGCCATTAAATGTTACCATTATTATACTTGTATCTTTATCATATAATTTATCTTTTATTTCATTTGGTAACATATCTTTAGGAATAGTTGTATCAAGTACATCAGCTATACTAAATACTTTATTAACTCCATTAATTTTTTTTATTTTTTCTTCTAATTTTAAAACTTTATAATTATCTTTCATATCTGTCATTACAAAAGCATAACTACCAATTCCAAAATCATCTGTTAATATCTTTTCACCTTTAATAGTATCTATATTATCTGGTAAATATACTAAAATATCATAATTAATTCTCGTATTAATATAACCAATAATTGCAGGTACTAATAAAGCTAAACCGATAATTAAAATTAAAATATGTCGTTTTGTAATAAAATCTGCAAATTTCTTCATATATTTCCTCCTCCTTTGTAATTATTATGCAAATGAGTAAAAATATGAAGTTACATTTTTAAAAAAATGTTTATTAAACTACATTTTTATTTATTTTGTTTGTTATTTAAACAACATTTGTGGTTTATCTTTACTTTTGTTGGAAAAACAACTATAATTTTTATTGGTGAAAAACTATGAATAAAAATGAAGATTTACGTGTACGTAAGACAAAGGCTAATTTATATAAAGCTTTAATAGAATTAATGGAAGAAAAATCATTTGAAGATATTAAAGTTATTGATATATGTAGAGTATCTTTAATTAATAGATCTACTTTTTATGATCATTTTAATGATAAGTATGAATTATTAAATTCATTTATGAATGATTTAAAAAATGAACTTATTATTCATTTAAGTAAGTATAAGAATACTCAAGTAGATAGTATTAAAGAATATTTTATGATTATAGTTAAGGAATTATTCCTATATTTATCTAAAATAGTTAATACTTACTCTATTCTTTCTATAATAAAAAAGAACTACAATTCGGTAGCTCATGATATGATGTTTGAAGCTGCATATAATTCTGTATGTGAGGAATTAAATGAACATTGTATTAATCATTCTAATATTTCTAATGAAAATATTGCTTTATTTTATGTTAGTGGAGTTATTACATTATTAGCATCTTCTATTATGAATCCTAATAATATATCAGAAGAAGTTATGTTAGATGAATTGGATAAATTAATTCCAGAACTTGATTATTTAGAATTAAAAAAATAGGATTTTAAATCCTATTTTTATTTGAATAATAAACTTGTGAGTAATCCTTTAGTTCTCACTAAAGTAGTTAATTCTTTATTATCACATACACATCTAATAGCTGTGCTTAAAATATCGTTTGTTTCTCCTGGAACTAAGCGATATTTACTTCTTGGGAATGAATAATCAAAGAAGAATATTGGTATTTGCATTTCATAGTCAATTGTAACTATTTCACTATTATACGGAGCAAGTGGTAAATCTTTCTTTAATCCATATAAAGATGTTATAAATAATGAATGTTTATTAACACATGTATTAGCAACATTTCCTAAAACAACATCAATTTTCTCTAACTGTTCTTTTAAATCATTTACTGTTTTAGAAACATCCATATGATAGTCAAATACTATTAAGTTATAATCTGTATTATCAATAATATTAATAATATTATTGTTATTAGATAAATAATTATCATCTAAATTCATAAATTGTATTCTCGGATTACTTACATAATTAAGCCCATTAGCCAAAAAATTAACATAATTAATATTTTCATTTTTAGTAATAAATAATACTTTTAAATCAGTCTTTTCAAGTAATTTATCTAAACTATTATCATAAACAATATTATTAGAAAAACTTAATACATTATATTTTGTATCTAAATTTATTATTGAATATAAAGGAATATTAAACTGTTCTGTTTTAAATACTTCTGAAGCATTATTATAAATTATTTGTATATACTTATCATAATTACTTTTTTTAGTATTAAAAAATAATATTACATCACCATTTACTATATTACATCCATTAACTGCACAAAAACCAGGTGCTACACAAGGCCTAATATTACTTTCTTTTAACGATAATAATTTTTTATCTGTCTCAGTCCATCTTTCACAAGAACAGTAAAAAAACATCTTTTTAAATATATCAACTTCTTCTTTATTAAGTTCATTAGATAATGTTTCTTTTCCAAATATAAATCCAACTGTAATACGTGTATCTAAATGATATTTAATATAATTAACTAGCTCAATTAATTTTTTGTATTCAGTAACTGATTGTTGTGTAAGTAACAAATGTAAATACACTTTTTGATCTTTATCCAAATTTAATTTATTTACTAAATCATTAACTTCTTCAACAATAAAATCATTAGTAGCTTCTAAAAAAACATGAAGTTTTTTATCTTTTGATGATAAAAAATTTTTGATACTTTGATATGTTGGATTATTAACAATATTATCATTAATAATATTTTCTTTTATATAATTCATTTCTTTCTTATATGTATCCCCTAAAAAAAACTTTTCATAAGCAGTATGATATTCTACTGAATCAATCACTGCAGTTGTGAAAAAAGATGTTTCTTTAGTTTTAGCTAAATTAGGCATACATTGATCAATTGAAATACTATAACTACCTTGCTTTTCTATACCTAATCCATTTATTAAAAATAATACACTTTTTTTCATCTTATCACCTACTATTAGTTTACAACAAAAACAAAATAATTAAATAAAAAAACGTAAAATAAATACTATTTTACGTTAATCAAGTCTAGGAGTTAAAATTTCATAACCATTTTCAGTAACAAGTACAGTATGTTCATAATGAGCTGCATCACTACCATCTTGTGTAACTACAGTCCATTCATCCTCAAGTAAATAAATATCTCTTTTTCCAAAAGTTAACATAGGCTCTATACATATTACCATACCTGGTTTTAATTTAGGACCAGTATTTTCTATACCAAAATTAGGTACCTCAGGATCTTCATGCATTTCTTTGCCAATACCATGTCCACAAAGTTCTCTAACTACACCTAAATTGTGTTTCTCTGCATATTTTTGTACAGCAGCACTAATATCACCTATTCTATTTCCAGGTTTAACCATACTAATTCCTTCATATAATGCTTTCTCAGTATGTTCCATTAAATATTTTTTATTATCATCAACTTCACCTACTGCATATGTCCAAGCTGCATCTCCTTGATATCCTTTATAACCAATAACTACATCAATAGTAATAATATCTCCAGATTTAAGCACATCTTTCTCATGAGGTATTCCATGTACTACAACATCATTAATACTAGCACAAATACTAGCAGGATATCCTTCATAACCCTTTTCTGTAGGAATTGCATCATTACTTCTAATAAATTCCTCACACAATCTATCTAACTCTAAAGTACTAATACCAGGTTTAATATAAGGTTTAATAAACTGATGCATTTTTGACACCAACATACCAGCATGTCTCATCAATTCAATTTCACGTTCACTTTTAATAGTAATCATATACTACCTCCAAACAAGTACATTATACTCTTAAAACAAATTTTAATCAATAAAAAAAGAGTCATTGACCCTTTATTTATTATCATCCATAAGTTGATTCATTTTATTCATGGCATCTACTTCCATATCTTTTATAAGTTTAAACTTCCCAGGATTTTTCATAAAATATATAATTCCTGCGACTGCCATACCTCCTATCAATGCCATAGAAACAGTTTTTTTCATAATATCACCTCTAATGTTATTATGAATAAAAACTACTAATTTATACCATTAATTAAATAATCTTTAATAGTTGTTCTTCTATTATCATCTAAATCATTTGAAGCTGCATATTTAAGCGCATTTATATCTCCTATTAAAAATAATTTCTTTTTAGTTCTTGTTACCGCAGTATAAATAAGTTTTTGATATAACATTTTACTATAACCTTTTATTATAGGAATCACTACCACATCAAATTCACTACCTTGTGATTTATGAATACTAATAGAGTATGCAAGTCTAAAATTATTAAAATTAGAAGGTGTATATTTGACAACGTTACCATCAAAATCTATATATATTTCTTTCTTTTTAGATGTTTCTACTCTACTGATAATACCAATATCTCCATTATATACATTATCATCAGGCATATTAGTAAGTTGAATTACTTTATCACCTTCTCTAAATACTACTTCACCTACTCTATATTCTTTTTTATTACTACTTTTAGGATTATATAAGCTTTGAACCTTATTATTAATAATATCTATTCCATTTAATCCCTTATACATAGGAGCTAATATTTGAAATTCATGATAATCTAGATCTTTATAAGTATTAGAAATATCCATTATGTTAGAAATAACCTCACTATCTAGACATTTGATAAAAGTAAGATCATCTTTTACATTAAATAGACTTTCATCAATAATTTTTCTCCTAATATCATAAGCTAAACTAATTATATTAGACCCATCATCTTGTCTATATGCCTCTTCTAATTTAACTACATTTAACATATTAGATTCAATTAAATCATGTAATACATCACCAGGTCCAACTGAAGGCAATTGATGATCATCTCCAACAATTACAATTTTACAATTAGCAGAAATTCCTTTTAATAAATTAGACATTAAATAAGTATCTATCATACTTGCTTCATCTATTATTACAAATTCTACTTTACTTTTATTATATTCATTTATTTGAAACTTATTTTGTTCCTTTTGCCATTTTAAGAATCTATGAATAGTACTAGCAGGAAAAAAAGTAGCCTCACTCATTCTTTTTGCAGCTCTACCAGTAGGTGCTAAAAGTACAACTTTTTCACTTAATTTTTCATATGATAATTTATTAATTAATCTATATAATTCTAATATTCCTTTAATAATAGTAGTTTTACCAGTACCTGGACCACCAGTTATTATTAAAAAATCTTTTAAAATACTCTCTTTAATAGCAGTTTTCTGATTAGGATTATATTTAATATTAAAAAATTTTTCTAAATCATCAATACTATTATTAATTTTTTTATAAGATTTATTCTCTTTACTATTTAACATCCTAAATCTTTTTACAATTAAAGTTTCTGCTTCATACATATCCATCAAATAATACTTATCTTCTTTAACTATAATTTTTAAATCTTTTTCTAATTCATTTAAAGCATATACAAAACTATCTTCAATAATATTACATCCTAACACCTTAGGTAACAACATTAATAACTCATTATATTTGTAATAAGAATGACCATATGTATTACTAATCTCATTCATAATATAAATAATCGCAGCTTTTATTCTAATAGAAGAATCTTTTTCTACAAATGAATTTAAAGCTATTTGATCTATCTTTTTAAAATTAATATCACTAATATCATCTATTAACTGATATATATTACTATTAATCACATCTTTTGTCTTATTTTTATAATAGTTATATACAATCATAGAATCTTTTGTATTAAATCCTAAATCAGATAAATACATAATTACTTCATAACTAGATTCATATTCTTTTAATTTAGAATGAAGTATATTAACATCTTTTTGCGTTATCTTAGGTATTAATATCAAATTATCAGGATTTTCTAAAATAATTTTTAAAGTATCACGTCCTAAAGCATCAACAATAGCTTTAGCTTTCTTATCTCCTATACCTTTAAATAGTCCACTAGTTAGAAATTCATATATAGAATCTTTTTCTTCGGGTTTTATTCTTTCATAACTATCTACTCTAAACTGTTCTCCATATTTTTCATGATTTACTAATTCACCATAAAATATATACGTATCTATATTATTCAATTCATGAAAATAACCAGTAAAAGTAATAGATTTACCTATATAATCAGATAAAATTTCACTATCTGTATCACTAACTTTAAAAATACCGATAACATAACCGGTACTATTTTCATAAATACTTTTAGAATAATTTCCTTTTATATACATATTATTCTCCTATTGCATATGGATATTCTATATCTTTAATAACCACATTAACTATCTCATTATGAGCTTTTTCTCCTTTTATTTTAACATATAAAAAGTTTCCTGTATGACCATAACTATATCCATCTTTATATTCTTCTATTAAAACTTCAACATCTTTTCCGATAAATTTATTCATATAATTAATTTCTAATTCATGAGATATTTCAATAAGTCTTCTAGATCTTTCCTTTTTTTCATGTTCATCTATTTTTGCACTCATTCGACTAGATGCAGTACCACGTCTTTCACTATATGGAAATACATGTAATTTAGAAAACTCTATTTTTCTACATGTATCAATTGTTTTTAAAAATAATTCTTCTGTTTCTCCAGGAAAACCTACAATAACATCTGTACTAATAGATATATTGGGTCTGATAGATCTAATTTCATTAATTTTATCAAAGAAATAATCTAAATCATATTTTCTATTCATTGCTTTCAAAATCTCATTAGAACCAGCTTGTATAGGTATATGCAAATGATCTACTAAAACTTTACTATTTTTAAGTACATTTAAAACTTCCTCATTTAATTCAGTAACTTCTATTGATGATATTCTTAATCTTTCAAGTCCTTTTATTTTAACAAGTTTTTCCAATAAATCAGCAAAAGTAGTATCCAAATCAACACCATAACTACCTGTATGAATTCCTGTAAGAACTACCTCTTTATATCCATTATTTACTAAATCAGTAATTTCTTCAATTACTTTAGACTCATCTTTACTTCTACATTTTCCCCTTACAAAAGGAATAATACAATAAGTACAGAAATTATCACAACCATCTTGTATTTTAACAAAAGCCCTTGTTCTTCCAGGAAAACTATTTATATACATATCTTCAAAATCTTTTAATCTACCTGTATATTCTAATTTCATTATTTCTTTATTATTAAAATATTCATCTAATATACTTACTATCTTACTTTTATCTTTATTACCAATAATTATATCCAGTCCATCTATTTGTATATCAGGATTAGCCGCAATAAAACAACCCATTGCCACTACACAAGCATTAGGATTACGTCTTATAGCCTGTCTAATCATTTTACGAGATTTACTATCACTATTATTGGTAACAGTACAAGTATTAATTATATATATATCACATATATCTTCAAAATCTTTAATCTCATAGCCCGCTTTTTTTAATTCATTTATTATATATTCAGATTCATAAGTATTAACTTTACAACCTAAAGTAAGTACACCTACACTTCTCATCAGAACACCTCTTTTATGCGTATAAATTATATCATAAATAAAATCTAAATACAAACAAAAAAAGTGACTAAGTCACTTAATCTAATTTCTGTTGTAATTCCCTTAATGTCATTAAGAATTCATTAGTTTTCTTAATTTCTTGATCCAACTTATCATAGTCAGCAGTATTTTCAAGTTCTAAATCATTTGAAGATACTTCTTGTTTTTCAATTCCATAAATTGGAGATATAAAAGGACTATTTTTAAATACTTTATTTTCATTATCTTTTTCTACTTTAATAGTATTAAAATCATCTAATACAACTTTGTTAGTCTCAAGAATAACAGGTTCACCATCTTCAATTAATTCTTCTTTAGGAACTACATTTTCAATAATAAATGTATCAGTTATATTACTAACTTCTTTACCAGTTCTTTCTTCAAGTTCAGATATACTAATTGGTTCATTACCTTCATCAGAATATTGAGTTAATTCATTTGCCTCATATAATTCTTTACTTTTCTTAACTAATTCTTCTAAACTAATTATCGCAGTTGACTCTTGTTCTTCTTCATAACTAGTTAATTTGCTATTTTCTAATACTTCCTCTTTTATTTCTTCCTGAGCCTTTAATTCTTCTGTAATTTTATGTAATTCTTCTTTAGCTTGTTCAATATTTGGTTCTATTGTCGCATATTGAATTGTATTATATAAATCATCAGAAACTTCTTCTACATTATCTAAAGAATTTACATTTTCTTCAACAACTGTCTCAATAAGAGGTTCTTGATAAACTTCCTTATTTTCTTCTACTTCAGTCTTTTCTTTTATTTGTTCAACTAACTTGTTTAATTCCCTTGTATTGTGTTTTTTTCTTGCTCTATCATTATTTTTCTCAACTAAATAAATTATAAAACATAAAAGACATGCTACTGCTGCAACGATATAGACAACAATAATTTCCTTTGATGTTAAAAATTCAACTAACTCCATTTTGTCCACCTCTATTCTAGTTTATCATAACTAATCATTTTGAGTTTACTAAACAATTATTTTATTTTACTATTTACAATCATTTTTACAAATTCTTATATATGTTCGAGTCGACAATTATCGACAATCCTATTACCAAAATCATGATATCATATTTTGAATAATATTGATATACTTTTTTTCATAAAATTTAATATGAAAGAAAAATTTATTAAATCGACTATAATTTTGTTAATTGGAGGAATACTTACTAAAATATTAGGTATGATTATTAAAATAATTATGGCTCGTGAAATAGGCAGTGAAGGTTTAGGCACATATATGCTTATACTACCTACTTTTATGCTTTTAATTAGTCTTAGTCAATTTGGTATACCTCTTGCTTTATCTAAATTAATATCTGAAAATAAAAGAAATAATAAAAAACTAATTTTTTCACTACTCCCATTACTAATATTAATAAATATATTATTAATTATATTAATAGTGTTATTATCACCAATAATTAGTATAAAATTATTACATAATAAAGATACATATATAAGTATCTTATCAATGGCTTTAGTAATACCTTTTACTACAATATCTGCTGTATGTAGAAGTTACTTTTTTGGAAAAGAAAAAATGCTTCCACATGTTATTTCAAATATTGTAGAAGACTTAGTAAGATTAATAATAATTATCACTCTAATTCCTATATTTAAACCATTGGGATTAAAATACGTAGTATGTTTTCTAATTTTAATAAATATTATTAGTGAAATAGCATCTACTCTAATTTTACTTTTATTCTTACCTAAAAATATTAAAATAACAAAAAAAGATCTCAAACCAAATAAAATATATATAAAAGATAGTTTAAAAATAAGTATACCTAATACTGCAAGTAAATTAATAGGAAGTATAGGATTCTTCTTCGAACCAATCATTCTAACAACTTTTTTATTAAATAATTATTCATTAGATTTTATTACTAAAGAATATGGTATTATTTCTGGATTTGTTATTCCATTAATTCTTTTACCTTCATTTTTTACATTAGCCATCTCTCAAGCACTACTTCCAGTGATATCAAATGATTATGTAAATAAAAATATTAAAACCATTAAAAGAAAAGTTAAATTAGCAATAGCATTATCATTACTTATAGGACTACCTGTAACAATAATATTAATAATTAATCCAAATTTTTTTCTAAATACAATTTATCATACTAATGAAGGTATTACTTACACTAGAATACTCGCTCCTATATGTTTACTTCAATATATTCAATCACCTTTATCTAGTATTTTAGATGCTATAGGGAAAAGTCAAGATAATATGATTTCTACTCTTCTAGGTACTATTGTAAGAACATTATCTTTAATTATATTTTCTACTTTAAAAATAGGTTTATATTCTCTTATCATTGCCATTGCTATGAATATAATAGTGACAACTTTTTATCAAATAAAAAAAGTAAGAAAACATCTTACTTTTTAGAATCTGTAACTATTTTAATATTAGATTTAATAGGTTCTCTAGATTCAATATCTTTAATTAAGATATTATGGTCAACTACCATTATACTTTCAATAAAACCTAATCTTTCCTCATATATATTTCTTATTTGTTCTTGAGTTAATCTATATTTTTTAGCAACTAACGAAATATTTTCACCATTTAAGATATCTAAAAATATTGCATTCTTTAAATCTCTAGAAGTTTTTAATCTTTCAACTATTTGTCCTATCGCATTCTTTCTAACTTCATCAATTCCAATAGCATCTTTATCATTTAAAGATCTTAAAGATACTAGTTCAGGATTATTTTCCTTTATACCTAATGCTTCATTTACTTCCCTAATTATATTATCCATAGTTACTTCTCCACCACCTAAAGCAAAAGTAACTCCTACTGAGACAATATCCATGTATAAATCTTCACAAACGTTAGATTTAATTAACTCATAACTTTCTTTTATTATATTAGTTTTATCTTCCCCAATTACATCTTTAATTTCATTAATAAAATTATTAACTCTTTCCTCTGCTTTTACCATAAATCCTCCATTTAGTAAAAAATATACTAACATAGATATACAAAAGAAACAAGTAAATTTTTAATTAATTATAAATATATAATTCATGTTGACTTCTAGTACATGCAACATAAAGTAAATTTCTCTCATTTAATTTATATGAATTATTTCTATTATTATAAACAATTACACTATCAAATTCTAATCCTTTAGAAACATAAGCTGGAAGTATTACTAATTTCTTATTAAAACTCTTAGTATTATGATCTACTAATGAAATATCTACTTCATCTTTTATTAATTCATATAAATTATTTGCTTCTTTCATATCTTTAGTAATGACAGCACAACTTTTATATTTATTCATCAATTCTTTAATATCATTAACAATACTATTTTTTATATCTAAAATATCTTTTCTGACAACAACTGGTTTATTATTAGTCTTTCTTATCGCATTAACATGATTAAGATTTAGTATCTTATTAGTATAATTAATTATTTCAGGAGATGATCTATATGTCTTTAATAATTCTAAATATTTAGTATCACCCTTAAATAAATCACTAAGCTCTTCTAATGAATCATAATGATAATATGGATTAATATTTTGATTAATATCACCTAATATAGTAAAATCTGCTTTTTTAAATATTTCATTGATAATAATATATTGTAATCTATTATAATCTTGTGCTTCATCAATTACTACTTGACGAATAACACCATCATAAATAAACCCCTCTAATCTACCTTTTAAATAAGCAAATACTAAAGCATCCTCATAATTAATAATATCTTTATCTAAAAACTTATTAATATCTTTATCTTCTAATTTAAACCTACAAAACTCTGATAAATAAAACTCTTTTAATATTTCTTTCAAATCATGTTTAAAATTACAATTTTCATACATTAATTTTAAATAAGTTGCTTTCTTTTTTGAACTACCCTTATAATTATTAGAACTCAATTTATCTGCAATTTCTTCCATTCTTTCAAATAAAGGTAATCTATCATATCTATCATGTAACATATAATTTAAATCATCTTTAATAATGTAATACTTATCAGATTCATTAAATGAATCTGTAAAACAACAACCATCAATAAAATTATCTATAAAAGCATCTAAATCATCTATAATTTTATCACTTTGCTTATACTCAACTAATTCTGGAAATGTTTCACTATAAGAATAATATCTAGAAATAAAATCAGAAAAATCTTCTACGCCCTTATATTCAGTAATAAAATTTTCTAAATAATCTGCAAAAGTAGTTTGTAAAGTATTAGCTTCTCCTAATGATGGCAATACTTCTGAAATATAATCAGTAAATATATTATTAGGTGAAAATATCAAAATATTATTACTATTCAAGTTATCTAAACGATAAAGTAAAAAAGCTATCCTATGAAGTGCCACTGTAGTTTTACCAGATCCCGCAATACCTTGAACAATTAAATTATTATCATCTAAATTTCTTATTACTTGATTCTGTTCTTGTTGAATAGTATTAACTACTTGCTTCATTTTTTCATCTGATTCACGTGATAAAACATCTTGTAGTACTTCATCATCAATATTTAAAGAATTATCAAATACACCTAATAATTTATTATTCTCTATTTTATACTGCCTTTTTCTTTTTAATTCACCACTGTAAACCCCACCAGGAGCAGTATAACTACATGGACCTGTTTCATAATCATAAAATAAACTACATATAGGGCTTCTCCAATCATATAAAATATTATTAGAATCCTTATCCTTTAAATATGTTAAAGACATATAAATATTATAAATTGAATTATCTTTTCCATCTTTAAATACTATAGAAGCAAAATATGGTTTAGTTTTAATCATTTTTAGTCTTTTTAAATAATCTTGTTTACGAAAAAATTTATCTGCTTCTAACTCCGTAGTAGCTTTAACTTGTGTTATTTCTCCAGAATCAAAACTATTCGCATCTGCCCATACCATTTTTTTAAATTCTATTAAATCTTCTTCTCCTATTTTTACATCCTTAGCTAAATTATCAAATGTTTCATTAAGAAGAATATTAACCTTATCAAGTATCTTTTTTTCTTTTTTTAATTCTATATCACTAATTGGCATAACTTCACCCTACAATCTATATAAATATATCAAAAAAAAAGAATTATTTCTATAAAGAAACAATAACTTTACACTTTACTTAGTATTGTAGTAATTAAACCCAATAATAAAAATAATATTAATATAATTATAGAAATCTTAGTAATCTTAATTTTTTTAAGATTATTAAATTCAAAATCTTTTTCATTATAATCTCTAACTTCAACTTGCTTTAAAAATATACTTTTCTTTTTAGTTAAATCTTCACCTGATATAATTACAAATTCATCTGGATTACCACTCTCACTATAAGTAAAGTCCTTAGGTAATCTTAAAAAATATATAAACATAGCCAAATCCATAGAAGCACCACTTATATTTACTATAGATAAAAATACTAAGATAGGAATATTAAATATAATTCCAATTATAAACGTAATTACACCTATAACCATGAAAGGCATTTGTAGAGAAATAAGTATATTTTTTTTAGTTAATTTACTATATGCCATAGCATAAAATATACCCTTTTCAAGTTCTATTCCATAAGTAATATACTTACGTTTAGTACCTCCTAAAAAATAACCAACTCCATGTATTAATTCATGTAACATTAAATATAAAATCATAAGTAAAAATACTAAAAACCAATTATTAAATTGGAATATATTAATTCCAAAAAAGATTGCTAAAACCGAACATAATATAAGTATTGCTATACTTAATACATTAGCTGGAATTAAATTCATTTTATAAACATAAGTTTTTTTATTTGTTTTCTTCATTTATAACACCTCTAAATTCATCTTGTATTTCTTTTAATCTTTCTTCTGAAGTAGCTTCAAATCTAGCAGTAATATTAGGTCCTGTATTAGAAGCACGAACTAATGCCCAACCATCAGGAAAACTAACTCTAATACCATCTATATCTATATAGTCATAGCCTTTAGATATAACATATTCCTTAATTTTTTCAACCACTTTAAATTTCTTATCATCACTAGATGGATATTTTTCTTCTTCATCTGAATAATACTTATTAATATTTTCTAATAATTCTTCAACTGTTTTACTTGTATTAGATAATATTTCCAACATTCTAAGTCCCGCATACATTCCACTATCAAATCCAGGCCATCTATCATTAAAATAAATATGACCAGAAAGTTCACCACCAAATGGTAATTTATCATCATTAACCTTAGCCTTCATATAAGAGTTACCAGTACGATAACAAATTCCATTACCACCTAATTTATCAATTTCATCACTTAAACTTTTAGAACACTTAATATCATATAAAAAACTTTTATTAGAAACCTTATTAATCATATCTCTAATATAGATAATCATAAAAATATCTGAAGGAATAAATCTTCCAGTATTAGAGATAATACCTAATCTATCACCATCACCATCAAAAGATATACCTATATCAGCTTTAGTTTCTATTACTTTAGCTTTTAATTGTTCTAAATTAGATTCAATACATGGATCAGGGTGATGATTTGGAAAAGTACCATCACTTTCTTCATTTATAATAATTAAATCCATTGGATACAATGAATATATTTTACGACAAAAATTTGAAGTAGCTCCATTTGCTGGATCTAAAATTACTTTTAATTTTCTATCTCCAAAATGTAAATTAGTTTTATATAAATCAATATACTCTGGTTCTATATTATATTCTTTTATATTACCTTCACCACTTAAAAAATCAGCAACTAATAATTCATTATAAAAATCCTGTATTTCTTGACCTTTGCAATTACCACTTTCATCAAAAGCAAATTTAAGTCCATTCTCATCTTTTGGATTATGAGATGCCGTAACCATTACACCACTAGGAATTCCTAACTTAATACATGCATAATAATACATTGGTGTAGTACATAAACCCAACGAAACAATATCACATCCTGTACTTTTAATACCCTCAATTAAAGCATTATATAAACTATCTGATGATAATCTATTATCATGACCTACTACACAAATTTTTTTACCAATTCTTTGAATATGACTACCAAATCCTAAGCCAAAAGTATAGAAAGTATCTTCATCTAAATTAGTAGGATATACTCCTCTAATATCATACCCTCTAAATATATTTTTATCTAAATCTTTTTTATATTTATACATAATACCCTCCTATTTATTTTTAATATTATTTTTTCTAAATTCATCCATAAATTCTCTTAATTTTACTATATTAGTATTTAATTTAATATGTGGGAATGCATGAAAAATTCTTTTATAAAAAATACTATATTTATCTAAAGATTGTGCAACTTGTAATTTAACTACACTTGTTGCATCTTTATTCAAATATTTTTTTGTATTTATTTTTAATTTAGAAATAGTAAATGTAGAAATAATAGTATCCAAAATAATAATTCCAAATAATATACTACCAACTATTATAATTGTTTTCATACTAAAAGCATTTAAAAACATTAATAATAATGGATTAAAATATTTAGTAATAACAAGACCACCTAATCCAAATAAAACACCATTTTTTAAACATATTCTACCATTTACATTAAAACTTTCATGTGAATAATCCCACCATCTTAATTTAAATATCTTTTCCAATAATAAACTTGTAAAGTATTCCACTAAACAGCATACAATCATACTAAGAATAAATAATATTAATAAATCGTCTTTATATTTATCTAAAAAATTAACCATTATAATAGCACCAAAACCAAATATTGGAATATATGGTCCTAATAAATATCCCCTACTAAAAGTAATTTTCTTAGTAACAAGAGTACATGATATAATTTCAATAATAAATCCTAATACTGAATAAAAGAAAAATTGTAAAAATAAAAACATAAATTTATACATATCATCACCACTATATATTATTATTATAATATAAATAATATTATTATAAAAGAAAAACAGGATAAATTATCCTATTATAAATTTTAAAAGACCAAATGATATAAGCATCATTATAATACTAGCCATAAGTATTCCAATCATAGTCGCTATAAAAGATTTTTTTCTATCCATTTCTAATACTGATGCAATCAAACATCCTGTCCAAGCACCTGTACCAGGTAGTGGAATACCAACAAATAAAACTAATCCCCAAAAACCAAACTTTTCTATTTGTCCTTTATGCTTATCTACTTTTTTATCTAACCATTTAGCAATACCTTTTATTTTTTTATATTTACTATTTCTCATAGATTTTAATATTGAATTAATAAACCATAATATAAAAGGAACTGGTATTATATTACCAATTATACAAATTATATAACTTTTTATTGGATCTAAATTAAGAAAAGATGCTGCAAGTAAACCTCCCCTTAATTCAAGAATTGGCATTAACGAAATAATAAATACAATTAATTCTTTACCAAAAGGTAAACTTTTTAATCCTCCAAACATTGAAATAAATATTCCAACTATTTTTTCCATACATCCTCCTAATTTTCAAGTATACTCATTATTTGAGGTACAACATGTTTTTTACGTGATACGCATCCAGATATAAAAAATCCTTCATTAACATCATTTTGATATGCTACATCCATAATATTTTTGCCTTTAGTATTATATATTACATAACTACCATTCTTAATAATATCAGTTACATATAATGCTACTAAAGAATAATTATTAGCTTCACTAACACGATCTAATACCTTTACATATTCATCTATTTCTTTTTCTATTTCTTCAAAATCCATTGTAAAAAATTGCCCTATCGCAAAATTTTTATCATTAACTGAATATAATTTATAGTCATTATATAAAACATCTTCTTTACTCATACCCTTTAACGAAGTACCAGCTTTTAATAGATTCATCCCATATTCCTCGTAATTAATAGATAAAATATTAGCCAAATCTAAAACTGCTTCCCTATCTTTATCTGTAGCAGTTGGACTCTTTAAAATAAGAGTATCTGAAAGCACTCCAGAAATTAATGCACCTGCTATTTGTTTAGGTATCTCTATATTCTTTTCTTTAAATAAACTATAAACTATTGTAGAAGTAGAACCAACTGACATATTTCTAAAATTAATAGGATTAGCAGTAGTAATACTTCCTAAATTATGATGATCTATTATTTCTAATATTTCTGCCTCATCAAGTCCATCTACGCTTTGTAATTTTTCATTATGATCCACTAATATAACTTTTTTAGGATTACTTTCTGATAAATCAGTTATTCTAAGTAAACCTAAACATTTATTATTTTTATCTACTACTGGATAATTAGTATGTTTTAATTTATTATTAATATCTAAAACATCAGAAACAAAATCTGTTTCTAAGAATTTAGCTGGATTATATGCACGTAACATAGTCTTAATATAATTAGTAAGAGATACCATTTTAGAAGCTCTATATGTATCATAACCTGTTCGGATAATATTAACTCCATTATTTTTAGCTATTTCTATATGTTCATCCTTTATATATGATTGATTAGTAAGTATTATTAATTTAACACCTGATGTAACAGCATATTCGATAACACTATGTCTATCACCAACTATTAAAATATCATTAGAGTCCAAAGATACATTAGACATAAATGTACTACTTCTATAAGCAGCTACTAATAATTTACCATTTATTTCATCACTACATCTAACTATTTCCTCTGCCTCAAGTACTTTTAATAAATTATCATATGAAGTATCTAAATTCTCAACATTTTCATTAATCATTACATGAGATAAATCTTTTAAAGTAATAAGTCCTTCAAAAGAACCATTTTCCTTTACTACAGGTAATCCAGTCAATCCTTCCTTAAGCATTGCTTGATATCCATCATATATACTATCAGTATCTTTTATATAAAAACCTTTATGATAGTTAACATCTTTTAACTGTAATTTAACATCGTTCAAATATTTAGGTATTTGTAAACCAAAATAATTTAAAGCATACTTAGTTTCCTTATTTAAATCACCCAATACTCTAGCCTCAGTATTAAAACCTAAACTGTTTTTTAAATAAGAAAGTCCAATTGCAGACATAACAGCATCTGTATCTGGTTTCTTATGTCCAAATATTAAAGTTTTATTCATACCCTTCACACTCTTTCTACCTAAAATTATATCACAATAAAATAAAAAAAAGAAGCATTACTTCTTTTTTAATCAATTAAACTAATTCTTTTAAAAAATTATCTATCTCTTCTATATCTTCCTTAGTAGTTTTAATTATTTCTTGTTCCTTATTAAACCAAGCTGGTAATTGTTCTTCTTTTTTATTATTAGTAACTACTTTACGATTACTACTATTATCTTTAACCAGTTTATTTAATTTTTTATGTTCCTTTTCTGTATATCTCATTGCATCTTCTACTGTTTCAATATTAAGTCTTTTCCATTGACCAGCAATTGTTTCCACATAACTCTTATTTAATTTTTCATTATTAACTTTTAAAATATAACTAATAAGAACATTAACAACTCCAGGAGCAAGTTTTTGATCTACTAGTAAACTTTCAACTAATTTCATATCTCTACTAGTAGGTTCAGCACCTTTATATTTAGCTTTTAATAATTGATAAGGAGTAATATTTTCAAAAGTATAAACTACTTTAGCCCACTTAGAATTATCACCTTGAGGTTTTTTTAAATATTCAGGTTGTTTATTATAAATTAATGTAGGAAGATTACCATAATTATCAAATTGATAATAATTTCTACAATTCTTTCTTAATAAGTTTTTATCAATTAATCCTTTTTCATTAATTGAATTACGAATTAAACCTTGCATATCTAATGTATCCAAATTATAAATATAACTTAAATTATTAATTAATTCTACAACATCATCTGTAAAACATTTTTCATTAACTTGGTTTTTAGGAATACTTGACATAATCAAACTAATATCTATTTTATTAAAAACATTAACACTATTAGAATTTTTAGAAATAATATTATCTGTATTTTCTATTGTTCCCCTAACAGAAGAAAAAACATCATTAAAAGAAGCAGTTATATCTTCATAATCTTTTAAACTTACTTTAGGTACTTTAAAATAATCTTTTACTTTTTCATATTCCTTTTTACCTAAATTATTATATAAAACTACATTAAGTATTGGATGATTAAAAAAATCATTAGCACTTATAGGTGAATATAATAAATAAACATATTGATTTATATTATCTTTTTTTACGTATGTTTTTATAAGCCCAATAGCTTCCAATTTTTCTCTCGCAACTAATATATCATCTAATTTAAGTTGCATTGAAACCATCAAATGATAATGAGTCAATTCATCACTCATAATATCAGATTTTTCTAAATCATCAAGTAAAGTATAATATAAACTAACTGCAGTATATCCTATTATAGGTTGATATAACATAGTGATAAGTCTTTTATCTTCTTCATTAATAATTGTTTTATTTATTACTGTATATGTATCCGCAGGTAAAACATTGATATTAATCATTCTTATCACCACCTATTAGTAATATAACATAAATTTAAAATATATAAAACAAAAAAATTCCTAAACGGAATTTAAAACATAATCATTAATGATTTCATCATATCTAATATAGTTTTTGAATCAATTTTAGTAAAATAAATGAATGCAAAAGCTATCAATAAAAATGGACCAAAAGGAATTATTTTCTTTTTTTGTTTACAAAGTATTATAAGTGATATTGGTAAAGCAATTAAACTACCAATAAAAATTACAAAAAGACCTAATAAAGGAGTTAATACAAGTCCTATTACAAACATTAATTTTATATCTCCTCCACCAAGTGATTCCTTTTTAAATATAAAATTACCTAATAACATAATAGTATACATAATCGCAAACATTATAACACCAGATAATATATTTACAAATGTATTAATTACTCCAATATTAAGAGTATATATAATTAAGAAATAACCAGTAAAGAATATTAAAACTTCATCAGGAATAATATAATATGATATATCAGAAACAGAAATAATTACTAACATTGAAACTATTCCTAATGCAATATATAATTGATAAGAAAAACCAAAGGCATAATAACTAAGTGCAAATAATATTCCTGTAAAAACTTCCATAAAAGTAGATATATTATCTATTTTTTTATTACAATATCTACATTTACCTCTTAAAAATATATAAGAAAATATCGGAATCATATCAAAAAATGATAATTCATGATGACAATGATCACAATAACTTCTATTTGCTATAAAATCTTCATGCTTAGGAAGTCTTAACCCAACAACTGTATAAAATGATCCCATACATAAACCAATAAGAAAAAAGATAATTAAATATAAAATATTCATATAAAATTACCTCCTATTTAATTTGATTATAAATTGAGAACATTGGTTGAATAATTGATAATAAAATAACACCTACAACTACTGCTAAAAGGCAAATTAGTATTGGCTCAATTAAACTCTTCATCTGTTCTATTATATTCTTATGAAGCATTTGAAAATGTGCTGCTACCTTTTCCATCATTTGACCAAGTTGTCCTGTAGTTTCTCCAGTAACAATCATTTCATAAGCAACAACAGGTATAGCCCATTCTCCTTTAAATGCTGAAGAAATAGAATCACCTCTACCTAAATTTTCTAATGTATTATTAATAATTCTTTTATATATTTCATTATTTGTTATTTTAGATAATATTTCCATACTATCAGTAATAAAAACTCCATGATTTAAAAGCGAAGCAAATGTTTTTGTAAAATTAGCAACTTCATTATATATTATAATATCCTTAAATACCGGTAAGTGCATTAAAACTAATTGCACTGTTTGTCTAAATTTTTGAACATGAATATATAATTCATAAAGACCGAATATTACAACTGCAAGTACAAGCAAAATAATTATCCAATGAGCTTTAATAAAATTACTTACTGCCATTACCGCCAATGTAAGAGCAGGTAATTTTGCTCCATTAGCCTCAAACATTGCACTAAACTGAGGTACCAAATATGTAAGCATAAATATTAATACACCAATCGCAATAAATAATACAACAAGTGGATAAGTCATTGCTGATTTCATCTGTTTACGAGTTTGATCCATAGATGTGTAATATTCTGCCATATCATCAAGTATAGATGGTAAATCACCTGTCATTTCCGCAGTTTTTACCATATTTATTAATAACTTAGGATAAACCTTATCTTGCAACTCCATAGCTTCTGACAAGCTTTCTCCTTTTAATAATTGATAAACTAATTCAAAAAAACTTTTCTTAGTAGCTGCCTTTTTAGATTGTTTAGCAAGAATTCTAACAGAATCAGCAAGAGGTATACCTGCTTTTAAATAAGTAGATAATTGTGTAAGTGAAAAAGACAAATCAGCAGCTGTGAATTTTCCTCCACCAATATCTACATCAAGTTTATTACGCTCTTTTACTTCTAAAACCTGATAATCTAATGATGTTAAAAAACTGCGTACATCATCAGCACTTTCTGCATCAAAAGTACCCTTTTCTTTCTTTCCTACTCCGTTAATAATTACATATCTATAACCCTTAATAGGTCTTTGTGCTCTACCCTTTTTATCTAATCCTATATTTGTTCCCAGATTAACACCATTTTGTACAGGGGCTGATACAACATTATTAGTATTTGGTTGATTGTTAATATTTGCAACACCATTAGTACTTTGCTCATTTAGCACTTCAACTTGATTATTTTGCATATTGTACCCTCCTTTTACCCTACTATAAAAGTATTTTAACATATCATTACATTTTTTTAAATACTTATTTAAACATTTTAGTAAATTTACATATATTAGAATAGAGGTGAATTATGTATCCATATCAAAATCCCAGTATGATTGGGAAAACATTAAGTCTTTTAAAAAATATTAAGTGGGGAGCATTACTCGATGGGACTCAAAAAACTCTAGGTGTTATTAATCAAGCAATACCTGTAGTTTATCAAGTTAAACCAATTATTAATAATGCAAAAACAATGTTTAAAATAGCCAATATTATGAATACACCTACAACAACAATTAATAATAATCTACAAGAAAAAAAGATTATAAAAAATAATAACAGTCCTATTTTTTACATATAAAAAAAGAGTATATAATACTCTACTTTGTTTTATATTTATTTAAAAACTCTCTTTTATAATCAAGAAATCTATCATCCTTAATAGCTTGTCTTACCTCTTCTGTTAATCTTATTAAAAAACGTATATTATGAATTGATAAAAGTCTACCACCAAATGTTTCATCAACACTTATTAAATGGCGTATATAAGCTTTAGTATAATTCTTACAACAATAACAGTCACATCCATCTTCAACTGAAGACAAATCTTCTTTATACTTAGAATTATTTAAATTTATTTTTCCAGTATGAGTAAAAGCTTGTCCATGTCTAGCAATTCTAGTAGGAAGTACACAATCAAATATATCTACACCACGCATAATACCTTCAAGTATATCAATAGGATCACCTACTCCCATTAAATAACGAACTTTATCCTCTGGTAAATATGGTATTGAATAATCAATTGCCTTATACATATCTTCTTTACTTTCACCATCATTTGCAACTCCACCAATACTATAACCATCAAAATTCATCTTAACAGTTTCTTCTGCAGAAAATTTTCTTAAATCTTCATGTGGTCCACCTTGAACAATACCAAACAAAGCTTGATTAGGATTTTTATGTACTTTTTTACCACGTTCTGCCCATCTAAGAGTTCTTTCAACACTATTTTTTAGATATTCATAATCTGCACTAGCTGGTGGACATTCATCAAAACTCATCGCAATGTCACTGTCTAGTTTATTTTGTATTTCAATTGATTTTTCAGGAGTTAATAAAAGTTTAGAACCATCTATGTGACTTTTAAAATGAACTCCTTCTTCAGTAATATCTTTCTTTTTATTTTTTGCTAAACTAAACACTTGAAAACCACCACTATCAGTAAGAATAGGTCCATTCCAATTCATAAATTTATGAAGACCACCACACTTCTTAACTATATCTTCACCTGGTCTTAACCATAAATGATAAGTATTTGCAAGTATAATTCCACTGCCACATTCCAATACCTCTTCTGGAGATAAAGATTTAACAGTAGCACGAGTTCCTACAGGCATAAACATAGGTGTTTCTACTGTACCATAATTGGTTTCAATATTTCCTAATCGAGCCTTACAATTCTTATCCGTTTTAATTAAATTATATTTTATTTTCATATTATCACCTACTTTATAAACATTGCATCTCCAAATGAGAAGAATCTATATTTTTCATTAACTGCTATTTTATAAGCATTAAGAATATTCTCACGACCAGCAAGTGCACTTACTAACATAACAAGTGTTGATTTAGGTAAATGAAAATTTGTGATTAGTGCATCAATTGCTTTAAATTCATAACCAGGATATATAAATATACTAGTCCATCCAGAACATTCTCTAAATTCACCATATAAGCTCATAATAGTTTCTAGTGTTCTAGTACTAGTAGTACCTACAGCAACAATTCTTCTACCTTCGCTTTTTGCTTTATTTAGTTTATCAGCTACTTCTTTACTCATAGTATAAAATTCACTATGCATTTCATGATCTTCAATATTTTCTACACTAACAGGTCTAAAAGTACCAAGTCCAACATGAAGAGTTACGTAACAGATATCTATTCCCTTTTCTTCTATTTTCTTTAATAATTCTTTAGTAAAATGTAACCCAGCAGTAGGAGCAGCAGCACTACCAATTTCTTTAGCATATACTGTTTGATATCTATTCTGATCTTCTAGTTTTTCATGAATATATGGAGGAAGTGGCATAGTACCTAATTCTTCTAATATTTCTAAAAGAATACCATTATATATAAGTTCAAAGTGTCTAATTCCATCATCTAATTCTTTGATACATTTAGCTTTAAGTTTTCCATCACCAAAAGATACAATAGTACCTACTTTAACACGTCTAGCAGGTTTAACTAAACATTCCCAATTATCATCTTGTATATCTTTTAATAAAAGAATTTCAATGACTGCACCTGTATCAACCTTTTCACCAATAAGTCTAGCAGGTAAAACTTTAGTATCATTAAGTACTAAAGTATCTCCTTCTTCTAAATAATCAATAATATTATGAAAATGTTTATGTTCAATTTTCCCTGTTTTCTTATCTAAAACTAATAATCTTGAAGAATCTCTGACTTTTAATGGTGTTTGAGCAATTAATTCATCTGGTAATTCATAATCAAAATCATCAATTGACATTTTATCCCCTTCTTTCAATAAAAAAGCACTTCTAAACAGTGCTTATAGTATACAACAAAATCTATTCCAAGTCGAGACTTGTTTGTGTATTTTTATTTATTTTCTTAGGTATTCCTAATACATCATAAGCTTTTTCAGTAACAACACGTCCACGAGAAGTTCTTTTTAATAATCCCATTTGCAATAAATAAGGTTCATAAACATCTTCTATAGTAGTCACTTCTTCACCAATAGATGAACTAATTGCATCAATTCCTACTGGCCCTCCATTAAATTTATTAATAATTGCTAAAAGCAACTCCCTATCAGTATTATCAAGTCCATTTTTATCTACCTTTAATCTATTTAATGCTTTATCAGTTATTTCTAATGTAACACAGTCACTACCATCTACCATTGCAAAATCACGAACTCTTTTAAATAATCTATTAGCAATTCTAGGAGTTCCTCTACTTCTCTTAGCAAGTTCAACTGCTGCCTCATCATTTATTGGCATATTAAGAACTCTTGAAGTTCTTTTTATTATTTCAGTTAATTCATCTATTGTATAAAACTCTAACTTATTAATAATTCCAAATCTATCTCGTAAAGGAGATGATAAATCACCTGCACGAGTTGTAGCACCAACAAGTGTAAATGGTGGTAAATCTATCTTAATATTACGGCTGTTTCCTTCACTACCAACTATTATATCTAATGAAAAATCTTCCATAGCTGGATATAATATTTCTTCAATATATTTAGGCATTCTATGTATCTCATCAATAAACAATACATCACCTGGTTCAAGTGAAGATAAAATTGCAGCTAAATCACCACTTTTTTCAATACTAGGGCCACTAGCTGTTTTAATATTAGTTCCCAACTCATGAGCAATAATAAAAGCTAATGTAGTTTTTCCTAAACCTGGAGGACCATACAATAAGACATGATCAAGAGGTTCATTTCTCATTTTTGCTGCTTTAATAAAAACTCTAATGTTTTCTTTTACTTCTTTTTGTCCAATATATTCATCAATAGATTCAGGTCTAATGGTATTATCTAACACATCATCTTCTTCTATTTCATAATTTCTAATAATACTCTCATCACTCATATTATTCCTCCTTTATATATTATTTTAACAATAATTTTAATGCTTCTTTTACTTGTTCTTCAATAGTTAAACTATTGTCTACTCTAACTAATACTGGTTTTATTTCTTTATCTTTGTAACCTAAACCTAATAATACTTCTCGAAGTTCATTTTGAATTTCTAAATTATTATCTACCAAACCATTAGCAGTATAACCTAATTTACCTTTAAGATCCAAAATTATTTGTTTAGCAAGCTTATCACCAATCTTAGGGAATTTCTTTAAATATAAAATATTTTCACGTTCAATAGCATCCATTATTCCTTCAATAGACCCAACTGCTAAAATAGGAAGTGCCATCTTACAACCCAATCCTTTAACACTAATTAGTTTTAAAAACAATTCCTTTTCTTCTAGTGTTTTAAATCCATACAAATTATTACTATCCTCCGTAATTTGTTGATAGATATATACTTTATATTTATTATCTAATTCAAAAGAATATGGATTAGACACATATACTAAATAACCAATATCATTATTTTCTACCACTATAGCATTATTTTTGATATCAGTAATAATACCATTTATATAATCATACATAATATCACTCCTAAATAATTATATATTATTTTTTATCTACTTTCAATTTATCAATTAACTCTTCACTACCAGCTTCATCATCTACCTGCTCTAATAAGCCATCTGTATTATTAAATTTTTTATTCTTCATACTCTCTTCTTGCATTAAAACATTATAAGCAACTTTACCTACTAAAGTTTTAGGAAGTTCATTTCTAAATTCATATTCATAAGGCCAAGAAAACCTAGCCAAATTCTTTTCTACTAATTTTTTTATAGAAGCTAATACTTCTTGATTTTCTTTATTATTATTTTTTAAAACAATAAATGCTTTTGCAACTGTAACTTTATATGGATGAGGTATTCCAATAACACAACTCATCTTAACACTAGGATGTGAATCAATAACATTTTCAATCATACCTGGATAAACACAATAACCAGAAGTTATAATCATTCTCTTTAATCTACCTTTAAAATATACAAAACCATCTTTATCCATCATACCAGAGTCACCAGTATGTAACCAAATACGGCCATCTCTATGTTTTTTTAACGTTTGTTTGGTTTCTTTTCTATTATTAATATAACCTGCCATTACGGTTGGACCAGTAATTACAATTTCTCCATCAGTTCCATACGGAACTTCTTTTTCACTACCTTCTTCTACTATCTTATAATATGTATCTGGATATGGTATTCCAATACTACCAGGTCGATAGTAATTAAGTGGTGTAAAACAACTTGCAGCACAACACTCAGTTAAACCATAACCCTCTCTTATAGTAGTTGGTGAATGATGTTTTTTTAGCCATTCATCAAATTTCTTTTTTAATTCTATTGATAAAGAATCTCCACCAGAGATTACACAAGTTAAATAAGATAACTTCATATGTCTAAATCCTTTATTATTAGTAATTGCCTCAAATAATGTAGGTACACCTACTAATACATTAGGTTGATACTTTTTAACTACTTTATCAAAACTTTTCGCATTAAATTGCGGAAGTAATATACTAGTACCTCCAAAATATTGAACACAATGAATGCAAACAGATAATCCAAAACCATGAAATATCGGCATAATAGCAAGTACTTTATCTTTTTCACGAAGGCAAGCAACATGTTCAAAATTTTGCATAGCAGATGCATTAAGATTTAAATTAGTAAGTTTAACACCTTTAGGAGTACCAGTAGTACCACCACTATATAATATAGCAGCTATATCTTTACCTTTAAAACCATCATCAATTTCACCAGTATAATCACGACCAAGTTTTAAAAAACTACCCCAACTCATTTTTAAATTATTAATTTTATTATAATCATCAGATAAATATATAATTGGATTTAACTTATTTAATGTTTTAGTAACATTAGTAGCAGCATACACTGATTTCATAATTTTAGGCATAGATTCTCCTACACCTACAGTAATAACTTTTTTTACTTTAGTATTTTTAATTATTTTATCTACCTTTGGGACAGTAAAATCAATAGTAATTAAGAAAGAACTCTTACTAATATTCAGATAATGTTTAATTTCATTTTCTGCACTTAAAGGATGAATCATAGAAGCAATAGCACCAATCTTATTACATGCATAAAATGATATTATTCCCTCAGGAGTATTAGGCATACAAATACTGACTACATCCTTATATTTAACTCCAATCGCTTTTAAACTTCTAGCTACTTCATCTATTTGCTTTAAAAACTCATGATAAGTCTTCTTGTTACCATAATAATTGTAACTATAATTATTTAAATGTTTACTAGCAGTATATTCAATCAACTTATAAGCTGAAAAATCAGGATATTCCAAATGTCCTTTTTCATCTCCATAAAACTTTCTCCATGGAGCTTTAATAGCTCTACTCATATTATCACCTAATACTATTTTAGCATAAATTACATAAAAAAAAGAAGAATTAATCTTCTTTTAAATTATAATATACATCTTGCACATCATCTAAATCTTCCAATGTATCAACTAATTTCATAACTTTTTCTACTGCTTCTCCTGATAAACTAACTTCCATATTAGGAACATAAGTCAATTCACATTCTAAAAATTCTTTTACTCCACTAGATTCTAATGCATCACGTACACTAGTAAAATTACTTTGATCAGTAGAAATAACATAAGTATCTTCAACTCTTTCAAAATCATCTGCACCTGCATCTAATGCAGTCATCATCATTTCATCTTCATCGTACTCACTAGGTATTACAATACTTCCTTTTCTTTCAAACATATAACTAACTGAACCATCAGTACCTAAATTTCCTCCTGCTTTAGTAAAACTACTTCTAACCATTGAAGCTGTACGATTTCGATTATCTGTTAAACAATCAACCATGAAAGCTACACCATTTGGTCCGTATCCCTCATATCTTACATTTTCATAATTAGCTCCATCAGTACCACCAGTTGCTTTTTCTATTGCTTTTTGAATGTTATCCTTAGGCATATTTTGAGCCTTTGCTTTATCAACCGCAAGTCTTAATGCAGCATTTTGTGCTGGATCAGGACTTCCTCCTTTAGCTGCTACCATAATTTCTTTAGCTAATTTTTGAAATACTTTACCACGAGCTTGATCAAGTAATCCTTTTTTTCTATGAATTGTTGCCCATTTTGAATGTCCACTCATAATATACCTCCTCTTTCCAAACAATATAATAACATATAAATAAAAAATTATAAAGTTTTTTAAAAAATATAGTATAATTAAATTGGTGATTATATGTATATAAAAGTAAATAATAAAACAATAAAAATAAAAGATTGTATAAAATTTAAAGATAGATTTAAATCATTAAAATTTGTATTAGAAAAAATAGACTATGGCATAAGAATACCAAAAACTAAATTAATTAGTACTTATTTCTTTTGTCAAAAAGTTGATATTTGTGTAACAGATAAAAATAATAATATTATTGCTTTATTTGATAATGTAAATTCTGAAAAAAAGAAATTTATGTTTAAAGCATATTATGTATATTATTTACCAGTTAACACTATAAAATATTTAGAAAATAAAAATCAATTAATCCCAACAAAAAAGAAGAATTAATTCTTCTTTTTATTTATTCATTTCTTTAAAAAACAACGTTTTTTCTATTACCATTTTAATTGATTGATCATTAAAAGGCTTTTCTAACATATCAACTATTTGATATGTAAATGCTTTATCAATTGTTTCTTTTGAAGAATCTCCAGATATAATTGAAACAGGTATTTTTTGTAATAAATTATTTTCTTTCATATAATCAAGTACTGCAAAGCCATCTACTTTAGGCATATTTAAATCTAACAATACTGCTTCAATAAAACCATTATCTTTATTTGCTTTTATAATATTAATAGCTTCTTCCCCATCACATGCAGTTCCCACATTATATTTATCACTAAAAATTCTTTTAACAAAATTTCTAATAATATTAGAATCATCTACAACAAGAATCGTCTTACTATTATAAATTTCACCTTGTTTATCTTCATTTAATTTATTTAATTCTTTAGAACTATCACCATCATTACCTTTCATATAATCTTGAATTAATATGATAGCATTATTTGTCTCTTTAATTAAATCATTAATATGACTTGTTATATAATATAAATCCCCAGCTTTACTTTTCATTTCATGTTCGTAAGCCATATCTGCAAGTTTAGTAAAACCAAAGTATTTAGCATCACTTTTTAAAGAATGTACATAGATTGCATAATTTGAAAGATCACTATTATTCATATACTTAATTAATTCGTTTATCTTATTATGAGCTCCAACTAAGAATTCCCCAATTGTTTCATTATATGTATTAATATCTCCAAACAATTCTAAACTTTTCTTGATATCTACTCCATTTTCTTCCAAAAATTTAATATCTCTCATAACACACCTTCTCTACTCTAATAAAATTATATAATAAAAAAAAAGAAAATACTAGTTTTTTTATATATTTTCTTTTAAACTATTTCTTTTTAATTACCAATTGAGAATGTTCTGCATCTAATCTAGAACTATAATACTTTTTAGACAACAATATATCTTTATATAAATCTTTTACTTTTTTATTTTTATTTTTACTTTTCTCAACTTGTTTAAAATATAAATCTCCCTCTACTATTTTACCTAAATAATAGCAATCTCTAGCATATAATAATTTTATATAATTTATATCTTCAAGAGATAAATTTAATTTAGTACATGCTTCATTAATAGATAAATCTCCTTGTTCCATCAAACCAATAACATCATTAACAATACTAGAATAAACTCCATCATTTTTTTCTTTAAAATCAAAAACATGCATATTTATTTTTTGTGTGTAATCATAATTAGAATTTTCAGCTTTTTTAATTAAATCAGTATAATCTAATTTACCATCTTTTTCCTTACTAAGGATAGTAGCTATTCTTAAACAATCTATTGCCTCTTCATTACGTTTTAATTTTAATAAAGTCAATCCATATGCAGCATAAGTTACATCTCTTGGTGTTCCTAATTTTAATAATAATTCATATTTTTTAGCAGCTTCAATATAGTCACCTTTAACATAACATTTTTTAGCCTCAGCAACTGTTTCCCAAATATTAACATATTCTGAAATATGTGGTTTATAGCGCAACACAACACGTCTTTCAGGTTCAGTTCCTATATTAAATGAAACTATATCATCATGCTTAGATATAAAATCATGAATTAAATCTCTTTTTGTTTTATCCATAGGTTCTAAAATATAAACACTTCTACCATTATATAATTCATTTATTTTATCTTCTAAAAACTTTTTATCTTCATCTGATAAAAATACTCTAGAAGGTTTTTTTCTCATCTCAACTACAGCATCTAATAATACTTGATATTTCTCATCAATACTATTTTTATTTTTAGTTACGCTTATTAATCTAATAATTTTTTGAAGCATTAAATAAATTGCTGTATCTTTTTGATATTCATGTTCTTTCTTGTGTTGTATAGCATAATTAAGAGCTTTATCATAATCATTATTATCTACAGCACTATAAATATCTTCACTACCATCTATAACATCAGGAATCTTATTAGTAGTTTCTATTATATTGTATTGATTTACTAATTTTAGTATATATATATTTGAATTTGTTAAAAATTTTTTTTCATTCTCTTTATCAAGTAATTTTTTTAATTCTATAAATTTATCATCATTAATATATCTATATATCATCTTATTAAGATTTCTATTTTTTATAAATATTTTTAATAACAATTCTTTTTCCAAATCATCCTCAAAAGTATTTTCTTCTGGATTATCAAATCTTTCATTAAAAATTAAATCAACTTTAGAATATGAATTATTATAAATATTTTTTCTAAGTGTATTTTCAAAAATTGAAAATCCATCAGTTTCTTCTAATAATATATCATCTAATGAAATATTATTATAAATAGCCTTATACCTATCAGGTAATTCATATAAATGACCTAATAAAAACAAATAATAAGTAACATCATTTTTTCTAATTGAATCTTTTAAATGATTATATACAATATCAAAATGTTTAAAAATATCTTTAGGAACTTTCTTAATTAAACTTTTATAAAACAATTGATAATTTACTAGAAAGTTATCAGGTTCAACACTATAACAACAATCAAAAATTGTATTAGCAGTACGAAATCTTTCTTCCGCCAATTCTTCTCTTCCAAGCATAAATACTTGATTAATATCATCTAATATATAATCTGTATTATCCTTTTTTAATATTTTTTGATCTAATAAATATTCTAAATATTCATCACTTACTCCGAAATTTTTAATAATATTATCTGTTACTTTGCCATGAACTTTTATATAATAGAATAACTTTTCTAAATTCATATATTCAACTTACCCTCTTTCGTTATAAATAATAGGATATGGATCACCATACTCCTTCAAGTATTTAATCTTTATTTTTCCCAAACCATTCTCTTCTATTTTTTCTTGAGCATAACTAATCAAAGTTGCTCTCCATTTTTCTTCATCTGCATAACCATCAAAGTCATCCCCATGAGAACCACCCTCACACAAAGCTAACATAAAGTCTTTTCTATTATTTACTGCACTTTTTACAATAACATTAGCAGCTTCACAAGGCATTAACCCAATTAATAAATCAGCATCTTCTACATCCGTATTTATAGTAAATTTTTCTCTAAAAAGCACTATTTTTTCTGTTGATTTTTCATAAATACTTAATCTAGGATCATAAACCTTTATATTTCCTGAATCTTGATAATTTGAAATTCTTTTTCCTAAAGTTGGAATTATTCCTCCTCCAACTTCAATTATTCTTTTGTTTTTTATATCGAATACACTATCTACAAGCATCATAAATGCTTTATACAAGCTCTTATTATCAGGTATAATTTTTAATTCATCACATAATTCTCTCATAATATCCGGCATAAACACTTCATAATCAGAATTAGTTAAATATGATAATATTGCATTTATCTCGTTCGAATTAAATATATCTCGATATTTGACCAAATATCCAAATATTACTTTTGCATCTTCATACGATATCATCTTGTTCGCGTCTCCTTTAAGAAATTATAAGATAAATAAATAAAATTGTAAAGAAATTAAATCAAAATCTCACTTTTATTATTATTGGGTAATGATCACTTATCGGAATATCTGTTACTAATTTTTTAGAAACTAATTTAATCTCTTTTGAAACAAATATATGATCAATTGCTCTATGATATTTTGATTTTTTAAATGTTTTTTCCAATATATCTAAATGTCTTATATTTAAATTATCCAATTCATTTACAAATTTATTAAAAATTGGATTATTATTTTTTAAATTAAAATCTCCCATCAAAATAATAGGATTACTATCGTTTGTAATAATATCAAGTATTTTTTTTAATTGTTTTTGTTTTAATATATCATACATAAAATCTATATGTGTATTATATATAGATACCATTTTTTCATCTATTTTCACTACAGTCTTAGTAACAATTCTATTTAATGAAAATAAAGAAGGTAAATGGTATGTATGTGTTGATATAACTGGATATCTTGTAATTATAGGTGTCTTTTCATTAACTTTATAAAAAATTAAATTAAGTAAATATCTATACTTTCCTGTAATAGTATAATTTACTAATTTATTGCTTAAATCTTTATCTAAAGGCTTATACACTTCCTGTAAACCTAATATATCTATTTTATTCTCCTTTAAATAGGAAAGAATAATATCAGTCTTCTTATTATTATAAGAGTTGATATCATTCTGAATATTAAATGTTGAAATAGTTATCATTAATCTTTATAGTCAAAGTAAAAATCTAATATTCTTACTTGATCTCCTTCTTTTGCACCTAATTCTTGCAATCTTTGATCAATACCCATTCTTCTTAATTTTTTAGCAAATCTATATATAGCTTCTTCACTTGTGAACTTAGTCATCTTAAATATTTTTTCTACTTCTTTTCCACTAATGACCCAAATATCATCTTCTCTTGTAATAGTGAAAGGTTCTTCCTTTTTGAATTTATATAGTATATGACTTTCTATTTGGCTTTCATCATATAATGGATTTTCAGGTATTTTTTCAAGTAATTCAGCAAGATAGTCTACCACCTTTTGCAATCCTTGATTAGTAGCAGCACTCACTTCAAAAACTTCTAAGTCTACTTTCTTTTTAAATTTTTCTAAATTTTCTTTAGCACCATCAATATCCATTTTATTAGCAATAATAATCATTGGTTTTTTCATTAATTTTTCATTAAACGCTTCTAATTCTTTATTAATTAATATAAAATCATCATAAGGATTTCTTCCTTCTGTTCCAGCCATATCAATAACATGAGCGATAACTCTAGTTCTTTCGATATGTCTTAAAAATTTATCTCCAAGTCCTTCACCATTACTTGCTCCTTCTATTAATCCAGGTAAATCAGCCATAACAAAACTCTTACCATCACTACTTCTAACTACTCCTAAATTAGGATTTAAAGTAGTAAAGTGGTATGCTGCTATTTTTGGTTTTGATTTGGAAACACAAGAAATAATTGTACTTTTACCTACGCTAGGTAATCCAACAAGTCCAACATCAGCTAACATCTTAACTTCCACTTTTAAAGTTTTATGTTCCCCTTCTTCTCCATTTTCAGAATAATCTGGTGCTGTATTAGTCTGAGTTTTAAAGGCAGTATTTCCTCTACCACCGCGACCTCCTTTAGCAATTATCTCTTCTTGATTTTTATGTGATAAATCAGCAATTATAAAACCTGTATCCAAATCAGTTACAACTGTTCCAAGTGGAACTTTAACTATTAAAGGTTCTGCACCCTTACCATGCTGATTTTTTCCTCTTCCATTCTCACCATTAGATGCCTTTAATATTTTTTGATATCTTAAATCTAGTAATGTAGAAAGTCCTTCATCAACTTTAAAAATAATATCTCCACCATGTCCACCGTTACCTCCATATGGACCACCCATTTCAACATATTTTTCACGACGAAAAGCAGTACAGCCATCTCCACCTTTTCCCGCTTCTACTTTTATTTCAACTTCATCTACAAACATACATTACCTCCAATATAATTATATCAAAAAAGAGCCCAATGGCTCTCATAAATTTATTATTCTGCTACTGGATATACACTAGCTTGTTTTTTGTCTCTTCCTAAACGTTCAAACTTAACTATTCCATCTACTGTAGTGTAAATAGAATCATCATTTCCACGTCTTGTATTAGTACCAGGGAATACCTTAGTACCTCTTTGACGATATATAATTGAACCAGCTGTTACAAATTCTCCATCAGCTGCTTTAGCTCCAAGTCTACGTCCTGCAGAATCACGACCATTAGATGTTGATCCTTGCCCTTTATGATGAGCAAATAATTGAATATCTAATTTTAAAAATTTCATAATTCTCCTCCTTACATAACTTTAATATTTGTTGGATACTTTTCTTCCAACTCTTTTAAAAGACTAACCATATTATTAATTAATGTTTGAATTATTTTATCATTACTTATAGTAGTAATAAATAATCCCTTACCATTAACTTCATAGTTTAGACTACCTTCATCTAGTGCAATACAACCATTTATTGTAGTAGTAACTATACTACTTACTGCACTACATACTATATCTTTACCATAATCATCATACATTGCATGACCTAATATGGAAATTTTTTTATATAAATTATTCTCTTCAACAACTTCTACTTTAATCATAATTATCCATTAATTTTAGTAATTTTAATTTTAGTATATGGTTGTCTATGACCTTGAGTTACACGGTTAGATCTATCTTTACTCTTATATTTAAAGATTTTAATCTTCTTTGCTTTACCATTCTTTAATACTTCACCTTGAACAGTAACGTTTGTAAGGTAAGGATTTCCGATCTTTTCATCAAGCATTAATACTTGATCGAAAGTAACTACGTCTCCAGCTTCACAATTTAATTTTTCTACAAAAATTTCAGAACCTTCTGTAACATAGTATTGCTTTCCACCAACTTTAACAACAGCGTTCATAAAATACCTCCTTTTTTTAAACTTAAGACTCGCTCTTAAGGTACACATAATGTGTTTTTACCTTCTCAATGCGGTTTGAGCATGAGGCGTCAAACACATAGATTATAACATTTTAAGTACTATATGTCAACAATTATAATCTAATATTTATACATATTTTTCTTTAAAAATAAGTCGATACCATAGTCTAAATCATTATATGTTTTTATAAAATCACCCGTATACCAAGGATCACTAATATCTCTATCTAATAGTTTAATAACTTTTCCATAAGGATCATCAAAAATATACTTAATATTTCTAACATTAGCTTCTTCCATGCAAATAAATAAATCAAACTTATTATAATCCGCTTTCTCTAATCTTTTAGCGTAATGTCTAGTATAAGGAATTCCTTTTTCATCTAATACTTTCTTCGCTAAAGGATACATATCATTACCATCTTCTTCAAATGAAGTAGCACGTGATTCAATATAAAAATCTTTATCTCTTCCTAATTTACTTATCTTATCTTTCATAATAAATTCTGCCATAGGACTCCTACAAATATTACCTAAACAAACAAAACATATTCTCATCATACTTGTCTAATCCTCTCATCAAGAATTGAATATAAATAACATTCTGTTTTCTTATTAGTTTTATTTTCAATAAACTTTCTATATCCATTTAATTGTTTATCATAAGCCAAATCATCTATATTTTTTAATTTATAATCAACAATAATCATTTTATCTTTATCTTCTAATAATAAATCAATTATTCCATGAGATAAAGTATTATCTTCATTATATAAAAATTCATATTCTTTATACATTTTTAAATTCAATTTATCCATCATAAAATCACTATTTATAAAACTATCAATCTTACTTTTAATAGAATTATCTATATCATATAAATCCAAATTATAATTATTAAAATCAATTAACTCCAATACTTCATGAACTTTAGTACCAAAATCCATTAATTTTTTTTCATCTTCACTAATTAAATGCAATTTTTCTTTAGAATAATGTACCTCTTCAAGTATATCTGTCTTAATATTAACCTCGTTTACAATAATATTCTCATCTATATATTCTATTTTAGGAAGACTATTAATAGTATTTTGATAATCTCTACTACCAATAACATTAACCTCTGTTACATAGCTTAATAGATTAGAATAAATACTTTTAATAATAGATAAAAATGAATTATACTTCTCTCTTTGATAGCTTGGTACTATATCAAGTATTTCATCTTCCTCATCTATTTTTGGTATTACTATTATCATTTTTTCTCTAGCTCTAGTCAAAGCCACATATAATAATCGTATTCTTTCACTAATTTCTTCTCGTCTTGTATTTTTCTTAATCAATGTCTTTAATATAGTATCTTTATAATATTCATTTACTTTAGGAAGTACTATTCCATAATCATTATCATAAACAATTTTATCATTTAATTCAGATAGACTAAATTTAGCATAAAAACCTGCAAAATAACATATAGGAAATTCCAATCCCTTAGATTTATGAATAGTCATAATACGAATACTATCAGAATTACTACTATTAGTATTAAATTTTAAATCATATTCATTATCAAATATTTCATTTAAATAGCCTACAAAGTCATATATAGTATTTCCAACTTCTTCCATACTAAATGCTAAATTATACAAGTATTCACAACGAGTAGTATAATTCTTAATATTATTTACAGATAATAGTTTTTCTTCATAATTAAATTCATCTAAAACATATCTTAAATAACCACTTAAACTAGTAACATCCATGACTGGTATTAATTTTAAACACTTGTTATATAATTCTGTATTTTTATAATTATTACTTACATATATTTCATATATTTCTTCATCACTTAATTTATATAAGAAACTTCTACAAATAGATATATAACTATAAATAAATTCATTATCTAATCTATCTTCTTTAATACAAATTAATAATCTTAATAGATTTCTAATTATAGAAATATCTTGATCTTTAGTTAAAGTTTCTTCTTTAACTATATCTAAAGGTAATTGTAAATATTCAAATATTTTTTTATATAAATCAAAATCTTTACTTCTATCAAGTAGTATTACAAAATCACTATACCTACAATTTCTTATTCTATTCTCTTCTTTATCAAATATTTTATAAGAATTAGCTATCTTTTGTTTAATGTCATTACCAATTATAAAAGCTTCTTCTTCAGCTTTAGATAATCCATTTAAATTATTATCATCATACGAATATATTTCTAAATCATAATTATCTATTGTATCTAATTCAGTATATCTATTATTACCAAAAACTAATCTATGACTTTTTCTATAATTTGCTCCTCCAAAAGTATCATCCATAAACAAATCAAATAATAAATTTATCCCCTCTAATACTTCGTTACGAGATCTAAAATTCTTAACTAAATCAATTTTTTCTCCTTCATTAGTATTACTATACAAATCATATTTGTTTTTAAATATGTATGGATTAGCATTTCTAAATCTATAAATTGATTGTTTTATATCACCTACCATATAAACATTATTTTTAGAAATCAAATTAATAAATAATTCTTGTAAATCAGATGTATCTTGATATTCATCTACTAATATTTCTTGAAAAGTTTCTCTTATTTCATCTCTTACATCATCATTCTCCATTACAACTCTAATAGCCATTCTCGCAATATCAATAAAATTAAATACTTCTTCTCTATATTTATATTCTTCTAATCTTTTATCTAATTCCAATAAAATATTTATTATAACCAAAGTATTATTTTTTGTAGAAAGAAGTTCTTCTTTTATTTCATCTTCATTACTATAAATACATAATTTTTTTATTTCATTTGCTATTTCAAATATACTAGCCTTTAATTTTTTTGCTTCATCACTACTACCATTAGGTACACTAGGAGTTCTACTATAATCAAACGAATTTTTTATTTCCTCATAAGTAACTGCACTAATTAATTTATTAAGGCAATCTTCAACTTTTATAATATAATCATTTTCAAAATAATTAGGAAGATTTCTCATTAAATCTATTAATATACTTTGCCTATTTTTAATAAAATTAATATAATCAGATACATATTTATCTATATCTAAATTATTAAAATAATTTTCTAAATAAGATTTTTTATCATATTTTAAAGATATTTTATTATATAGATTTAATATATATTTTTTTAATTCATCATCGCCTTTTAAACAAAAATCATTAACTAATCTAGTAAATTCAACAGTTGGAGTTAAATAGTATTCATCAAATATATTATCTAAAATTTCTTTAGTTTTCATATCAATTAACAATTGATCACTAACTTTAATTTTATTAGTAATATTTAGTTTAGTATGATATTTTTTAACTACAGAAAGCGAAAATGAATCAAATGTCGTTATATATGCTCCATCAATTAAATTAATTTCATCTTTTAAACTAGCTGTAGCAAGAATAGCTTTTCTAATTCTATCTTTCATTTCCTTTGCGGCCGCATTAGTAAATGTAAGTACTAATAAATTATTAATATGAATACCATCTAATAATTTTCTTTTTACTCTTTCAGTTAATACAGCAGTTTTACCACTACCTGCACCAGCTGATACTATTACATTTTTTCCTTCAAGGTTAATTGCTTTTAATTGATCTTCTGTCCATGCCATTATTCTTCACCTCCAAGAAAATCTAAATTAGTAACTTTATCTAAGTACTTAATATCTTTACTTTTCATAAAACATATATCCTTAAAGCCACAATACATACATGAGATATTTTTTTTATCATATACCTTAGGATTAATAGAAAAATCACCTTCAAGTATTTTATCTGTTTTTGTATCTATTTCATTTTTAGTAAATTTAATTAAATTATACATAGTATCATTATTAATAATCTTAGTATATCTATCAAAGCCTTTATCTTCACTATATTTCATAGATTTAATCAATTTACTTGATTCAAATGTAGTATCAAATTTTTCTAATACATTAATATCATCAGTACTATAACCTTTTAATAAATACCTATCTCTTAAATCTTTTTCTAACGATTCACTCCAAGTAGGATAATTAAATAAAATATTTTGATAATATATTCCTGTAAATATTGGATTAGTAAAACATCTACCATAATGAATTAAATATAAATAAACTGGAAGTTGCATATGTAAACCATACTTCATAGCTTCTATATGAGTATCTATATCACCTGTTTTATAATCAACTATAGAAAAATATGTATCCTCTATATTTTTATAATACATAATCTTATCAATATACCCCATAAACTTAACAGAAACTTTTTTATTTAAATCAATTTCTACTTTTTTTTCATATAACTCATCTTTATAAGTTGTATAATTTTCCTCTTCTTTTAATACTTCTATAAATTTAATTAAATCTTTTTTAATTCTAACTAACAGCAGTTTCTCTTTTAAATTTAATTCACGTTTTTTTAAATAATTATTAAATTCAAGTTCAAAATCAAAATTACTTGTTTTATACAAAGATAATATTTTGTGGTATAAATTACCTATAAAAGTTGGAAATTTATCTTCATATTCTTCTAATTTTAATACATACTTCAAATAATATTTAAAAGCACATTCATTATAACTGTTTAAAGTAGTATATGATATTTTTAAAGGATAACTTAAATTAGTCAAATAAGTATCATTATTAATACCAGTAAATTTATTATCATATGTATTATAAGGAATATTATAAGTACCATAAAGTTTATCTAAATCTTCATTTTTTTCTCCATATAAATTATACCTATCTAGCATATTTGCTAATAGTAATTTATTATAAAAATTAGAATATTTATAACTTACTTTATAATCTTTAATTACTTTTAAATTTAACTCATCTATTAAACTAGATCTATAATAAGATTCAAATGGACTAGTTAATTTATATGATAAATATAAATTCTTAATTTTAGATAATAAATAAATAGTAATATCTTTTTCTCTCTTATTTAAATATTGTGTAGAGTACATTAATACTTCATTTTTTTCTTCATCACTAATATATTCTATATCTTTATAATTTTTAGGTAATATATCTTGATTAAATCCTAATACAAATATATATTCATCATCTAAAAACTCTTCATTTTTTAAACTTTTAATATTAACTGCATTAGTATAGATAACATTATTAATATAAGTATTTTTTAAATTATTAATAACCAATTTCTTATTTATTGGATCACTAATATCTCTAATATTATTAATCAATTTCTTATTAATATGATATTTATTAATATCATCTAAATCAACAATTCCAGTTTCTAAATAATCTTTTACTACTTTAGTAGAATAAATACTATGTTTAAACGGAATATTAATAGGAATATTATAGTAAGAAAAAATTCTCTTTATTGTGTAATAATAGTCATCTTTTACATTACATAAACTAATCTTATTAATATCTACTCCATCATTTAATAATTTGACTATCTCACTACAGACAAAACTAACTTCTTCCTCCATAGTATTAAATTCATATACTGGACAATTAATAGGATTACTATTAAAACTACATTTATAATTTAAAGCTTCTTCTTCATATAAATCTAAATCATAGTAATTTTTTATTTCTATATCCTTATCTTTTAAGTAATTTTTAAAACCATTATTAAAATTTAATAAATTATTATTAATAAGTTCTTTTTTTATATCATTTAAAAAATTTAATTTTGAAGATTTATACTCTTTATTTATATCTATTACATATAAATTATTTAAATATACTTTACATACATCTATATTTAAATTATATTTTTTCATTAAATAGTAAATAGTTTCATCATTATATGAAAAATAATAATTAGATATATACTCATTTTTAGTCATAAATTTAATAGGATATATATTTATATCATCATGAAAAGACAAAAGTATTTTCATCTTTTCTTCATTAGGGCAAATAATTATTTTCATCTTTTCATTCATATACTTCACCAAAATTATTATATCAAAAAAAAGAAACTAATTAAATATTAGTTTCTACTAGTTTAGTTTATTTGAGCAATACTTGTAGTTTCTTTAACACCACCAAAAACATTTTTAGCAGTTACTGTTATATTTATACTAGTAGCATCATATGCATTAACATATTTAGTAATTTTATCATCTATAGTTACAGTATCTTTTGTACTAACATAAATTGGTCCCGAATTATAGTATTCTTTTAATTCTTTATCTTTTTTTGTACGCATAGAAATAGACAAATTATATTTATCAAGTGAAATTAAATTTCCATTTTTTGTACTTCCACCTGTAAGTTCTATATAGATTCTACTAGCATCTAGATTATTAAATATTGAATTATTAGTATTCTCATTATTATCATCAATAAATAACACTTTAACAGTTGGCTCAGGTACTATCATTCCTGTCTCATTTGAATCATTACCACAATATAAATATGGTAAAAACTTTAATTCTTTATTCTCTTGTCTAGTAACAAGGACATAAGAATTTTCCATACATGATTCTTTATTAGGATTATAAATATCTTCAGTTAAATACTTATATTCCTTTAATTCTCTCAAAGTAATATTTTTACTTTCTCCAACTACTTTAGGAGCTTTTTCTCTATGATCTTGAACATAACTTTGACAAGCTTTTACTACAAGTTTTTCTTGTACTTCTATACTTTTTTTCTTAGAATGTTCAATCATTTTTGTAATAGCTAGAACAGAACCTGTTATTAATAAACCTAGTATTACAATAACACATAATAATTCTACTAAAGTAAATCCTTTTTTATTATTCTTTTTCATCATATCACCTGTTTATAATTTTATTATAAGCGGATGAGATTAAGTTATCAAATAAAAATAACAAGTTTTTCTCTATATTTGTAAATATTTGTAAATAAAAAAAGAAGATTATTCTCCTTCTTTTACAACTTCTACTTTTCCTTTATAACTACCACATTTTGGGCATATTCTATGAGGTTTAATAATTTCCCCACATTTTGGACATTTAGTCATACCAGGTAATTCCATAGCATTATGACTTCTTCTCATTCTTTTTCTAGTTTTTGAAACTTTACGAAAAGGAACAGCAAACATTTGAATGTCTAATCTTAACATATTCTCACTCCTTATCAAAATCTTTTAATAATTCACTAAATGGATTATCTTTATGAATAACATCATCTTCACTTATAAGCTTCCATCCATCCCCATGAAATTTACTGAGATCTCGAACCTTAGTAAACTGTAAGGGGACCTCCAGTACAATATTTTCCCACAAAAAGGCAAAAATATCAAGTATATTTTCACTTTTTTTATAGTTTTCTTCTAAATAATCATCATATTCTATATGAAATGGATATTCTACCTCTTCTAAAGATATAGAATCTGGTATTATCATAACACCATCAATCACTGCATTTAAATAATCACAAAAATCATTATCTTCGTTAACCCTTCTAGTAATAATTACATTTACTTTTATTTCATCTAATTTAATAATATCCGTATTTTTAAAGTAATCAGATGGAATATTATAAGTATTTGAAATATCAATTTTATCAACTGTATTACTGTGTAATAAACTTAAATCAATATCCATCTTATCTATCTTCCTCTTCTATTTGCATAATACCATGATAATGCATTTTACTTCCTCTAGGTAAAGAACTATCTTGTCTTATCCATACACGAATTGAAATATCTTTCTTTTCCAAAGCATTTATAGTATCTGTCAATAAAACATCGTTTTCTAATTCATTTAATGAATATATCTTAGTTGCCTTTTTATTAGTTTTTATTGATATTCTAATATCATCTTTTGGAATAGTAATATCTTGGCATTCATCTTCTTTTATTTTTTCAATATCATCTAATACTTTTAATTTGTAATCAACATCCTCAGTTAAATTATTCTTTATAGATATTAAATATGTCTTAGATGATAACCCCACTGAATCAGTAACAGGAGTTATTTTTGTAAGAGATAATTTATTACCACTTTTTTCATGATATGTAACATCTAAAGATTCAGAATTAAAATCAATATTTCTATCTCCTTGGAACTTATTATAAATATAATATGTTGGGATAATTGCAAGTAACATTATAAAAAATATATAAACAGTATTTTTTATAATTTCTCGTCTTCTATTTATTTGATACATATTAACACCTCTTGTATATAATTATAATTAATATAATTAAATTAATAAATAATATTTTACTTTCTTTTTACATTTATTTACATACTACTTCAAGTACTTTTAACATAGCTTCATATGAACTACAATTAACTATAAATCTACCATTGTGACAAAATCTTAATCCAGATATATTAGATACATTTTCTAACTCATCGTCTTGTAATCCAGCCCATTCAGCAGGAAATAAACGTCTTGCAGTTCTATCATTAGCATTTTTAGCTACTGTTTTTATTGCATATCCCCCTCTATTCGAAGGATAACAAACAAACAATATATTATCCCATTTTGAATCATTTACAATCACATCTTCAAATGGAATATATTCTTCTAAATATAAATATCCTTTAGATACATCAGCAGTATTTAATATTTTCTCTACTCTTTTATCTGATATTACTTTTCCATTTACATATACTATTTCTTCTTCTAATATAATTCTAGCTAAATTAACAGCATTAAGAAATTGTTCTTGTTCTGTTTCACCTGAATCATAACTAGGATTAAAAATTTTAATAATATTAGGTAAAGTTTTAACCTTATAAGGAGAATCTATTTTAGGAAAAAATCCATTATCATCAGCATCTATTCCTTCTACTAAATCTTTATCGATTCCATTAAATAAATCTTCTATATTATTATAATTATTTTTTTCTAAATAATCTCTTCCAAATTTTTTCCATAGTAAACCAAATGATGAATATGTAATACCATTATCTCTTTTAACAGCATCTATTTGATGATGATCATACTCACCTCTACCAATATCATAAATTAAACTATTACTATTAGCATAACTTAGATCATTGCCACTAGTTCTATATACACTGATATTCCCTAAATACAACGATAAAAATGCTGTAGAAAAAACTTCATCAGCATGCATAGTTCCACTATGTGTAATACAATTAGCATCTTTTATATTATCTACTACTTTTATCATAATTAATCCCTTCTAATTGCAATTAAAACTAATCTTAATATATCAAGAATAGCCACAGCCACACTTGCAACATATGTTAAGGCTGCTGCTTTTAACATTTTTTTACATTTATTTAATTCACTACTATCTACAATACTTATTTTATTTATTTGTTCTAATCCTCTATTAGAAGCATTAAACTCTACTGGTAAAGTTATAAGTTGAAATAATAAAATCACAAGTTCAAGTATAATACCTACCCATAATAATTTTACTAATGTTGTAAATAATCCTATCATGATAATTACATATCCTGCACGTGATGCAAAATTAACTAATGGTACAATACTATTTCTAAATCTTAAAAAAGTATAACCAACGCTATCTTGAATAGCATGACCACATTCATGTGCTGCTATGCTAACAGAAGCTATGGAATCATTCTCATAAACTTCAGTAGATAATCTTACAACTTTACTTCTAGGATCATAATGATCTGTCATAACTCCATTTACTTTAATAACATCAACATCATTTAATCCATTCTCATCAAGTATTTTTCTTGCTACTTCTCTTCCAGTCATATTTGATTTTACAGAAATCTTTCTTGTTTTATTATACATACTTTTAATATAGCCTTGAGAAGCTAATGTGATAATTATTGCTATAATAATTAAACCATATCCTATCATAAAATCACCTTCTTCTAAATTATATCATATTAATTAATTTTATATTTACTAATTATTGATTCAAATACTTTAACACCGTCAATAGCCGCAGTAGTAATACCACCTGCATATCCAGCACCTTCACCACATGGATATATTCCTTCCACTGATGAAATTAATTCTTCATTTCTCTCTATAATTATAGGTGAACTAGTTCTACTTTCTACACCTAAAAGAATTGCATCATCCCTATTAAAACCTTTTATCTTAGAACCAAAATAATCTATTCCTTCTATTATAGAATTAGTTATTTCTTTACTAAATAAATCATGTAAATTGCTTAATATATAATCACCCTTAGTATTAGGAATAACCTCACCAAATTTAGTACTTAATTTATTGTTTTTATAATCTTTAAATAATTGAACTGGAATTAACCCATTACCTAGTTTATAAGCAGATTCTTCTAATCTTCTTTGAAATTCTAATCCACTAAATATATTATCTCCAAAATCTTTATTAGAAACTGTAACTACTATTGCACTATTTGAATTAATCTCATCACGATTATAATTACTCATACCATTAACCACTAATCTTTTTTCTTCTGAAGAAGCATTTACTACAAAACCACCAGGACACATACAAAATGAATAAACTCCTCTTCCATCTTTAGTTTGATATGTTAATTTATAACTAGCTGTAGGTAATATATCTTTATATTTACCATATTGACTTATATTAATCATGTCTTTAGGATGTTCTATTCTTAAACCTACTGCAAAATTTTTAGATTTCATATTTAAGCCCTTATCATATAACATATAAAATGTGTCTCTTGCAGAATGACCAATAGCTAAAACTAATAAATCACAATTAATTATTTCCTTATTATTAACTTCAATAGAATTTACTTTATTATTAATGATATTAATATCTGTTAATTTAGTATTAAATCTAAATTCACCACCCATATTAATAATTTTATTTCTAATATTTACAATAACTTTTCTTAATATATCTGTACCTATATGAGGTTTATTTAAATACATTATATTATCTGGTGCTCCATTCTCTATAAATATTTCAAATACTTTTTTACCCCTATTTAATTTATCTTTAACAAGTGTATTTAACTTTCCATCAGAAAATGTACCAGCTCCACCTTCACCAAATTGAACATTTGATAAAGGATTTAATTTATTAGTTTTAAAAAAATTCTCTACATCCACTATTCTATCTTCAATAGGTTTACCCTGTTCTAAAATAGTAACTTTATATCCTGCTTCACTAAGTAAATAACCACAAAATAATCCACTAGGACCACTACCCACAATAACTATTCTATTATTTAATTCTTTCTTACCAGTAACTTTATAAGAATAATCTTTTTCAGTAGTAATAAATACATTTTTATCATTAACTTTTTTTAATGCTTTTTCTTCTTCATTTACCAATACGTTAATTTCATATACATAAAATATATTATTTTTATCTCTTGCATCTATTGATTTTTTTATTATCTTATAATTTATTAAATCATCAATTCTTAATTTTTTTAATATTTTTTCTTTTAATAAATTATCATCTTCAACTCTTATTTTTAAATTATTAATTCTTATCATACACATCTTTACCTGCCAACATTCCACTTATCCAACAAGTTGTTAAATTATATCCGCCACAATTACCATTAATATCTAGCAATTCACCTATTATGTATAAATTACTTACTTTTAATGACTCCATTGTCTTAAAATTAATTTCTAATAAACTAACTCCACCATTTACAACTTGTGCATTATCAAATGATTTTGTATCTATTATTTCTATATCTAATCCTTTTAAATTTTTACATAAAATTAATTTTTCTTCATTACTTAAATCTTTATAATATCTATTTTTATCTAAATTAGATACTTTTAATATAATTGATACCAATTTTTTATTTATAAATCCACATAATAATTTATCTAAATTTTTCTTAGGATTTTTCTTTGCATAACTATCAATCCATGGAGTAATTAATGTTTCTATAAAAGGTACAAAATTTATTTTTATTACTTCTTTTTTACCTAATTCTAATCCTCTAGTTACAAAATGACTAAGATTAAATGTACATATACCACTAATACCATAATTAGTTAGTTGAACTTCTCCCATTTCACTAGAAATATATTTACCATCCTCGAATAATTCAAGTACTACTTCACTTCTTACTCCAGCCCAATCATTTAAATACTTAAAATTACTAATTAATGGTACAAGTGCAGGCAATGGCTTGATAATACTATGATCAAATTTTTTTAAGAAATTGTAACCCATACCATCACTACCAGTACTTGGATAAGCACATGATCCTGTTGAAATAATTAATTTATCTGAAGTAAGTTTTTCCCCATTGCAAGTAACTACAAATTTATTATTAATTTTATCTATATTAGTAACTAAACTATTACACCTAATATCTACCCCTTCTTGCATAGCTTTATCAAATAATGCATCTTTAATAGTAATAGCTTGATTAGTAGATGGATAAAAATATCCATTTTTATTTTTAGGAATAATACCTATAGAATCAAAAAAATCTTTAACATTCTCAATATTATCACTACTAATAATCTCATCTACAATATCAATATTATTACTATGATAATTATTAACACTATAAACTTCATTTAAATAATTACATCTTCCATTACCTGTCATTAATAATTTCTTTAACACATCATTATTTCTTTCAAGAACAATTACTTTATTATTTTGTTTTTTTGCAAAAATTGAACTAACAATACCGCTAGCTCCTCCACCAATTATTATTACATCACACATAAGCGTCTCCTTAATCACTCATATTATAACAAGAAAAAGAAAGTATTTCTACTTATTTTAAAATTATATTGAGAAATAATTATATTTATAATATACTTATAATGGTGATAGTATGAAAGAAAAGAAAAATAAAAGAAAAAAATTAAAGAAAAAAAGTTTAGTAATTGTATTAATACTATTAATTTTGATTGTAGCGTCATTTTTTTTATTAAAATTAATAAATAAAACTAAGGAAAAAGAAATAAAAAAACACTTTAGTAAAGTAGTTTCTCTAAAAAAAGAATCTAATATTTATTATAAAAGTAAAAAAATTGGTATTAATCATGAAAGTATTAAATTAAGTCTAGAATCAATAAAAGGAAAATACTATAAAATAAAAAATACTGATTATTATGTATATTATAAAGATACTAAAAAAGAAAATGAAAATGAATCTGAAAAAGTAACTTCTAATTATGTTGTATTTAATAAAAATATTAAATCTAATAAAAAAGTAGACTTATATAAAGATAATAAAAAAATAATTACATTAAACAATATTAATTCACCTATTGAATCAATTGATACAGAAAACTATTATATTAGTTTCTTAAATGATACTTATAAAGTAAAAAAAGATAAATCAATCAAAGAAATAAAAAGTAATAACACAAAAGACAAAGCAGCAGATACCATAAGTGTATTATTTTATGAATTTATCAGTGATTCATGTAACGATTATAATTGTACCACTACAGAAAATTTTAAAAATACAATTAATAAATTAAAAGAAAATGGATACTATACACTAACTAATGAAGAATTTAAAAATTATGTTAGTGGGCAAAAAAATTTAAAAGAAAAAGCTATTCTTATAAATACCGCTAATTATGATGATAATATTAATAATTTAAGTAAAGAATTAGAAATAAATATAGAAAAACTAGAAGAAAAATATAATTATAGATTTATATCTACATATAAACCAGTTAAAAGTAACTCTGATACAAAACGTATTAATAGATATCAAATAAAAAATTACACTTCAGTTGAAGATGTATTAAAAATGGCAAATGGTGAAGAATTAAAACAATCAACAGATAATGAAATAAATCGTCAAAGTGTACCAGTACTTAATTATCACTTTTTCTATGCTGACGGTGAAAAATGTGGAGAAGCAATTTGCTTAAACGTTAGTAAATTTAGAGAACATTTAGAGTATTTAAAAAATAATAATTTTAAAACATTAACTATGGAAGAATTCAAAAAATGGATGTATGGTGAAATAGAAATACCATCTAAATCTGTTTTAATTACCGTTGATGATGGAGCTATGGGTACAGGAAAACATAATGGTAACAAATTGAATCCATTACTTGAAGAATATGAACTTAATGCAACTCTATTCTTAATTACTGGTTGGTGGGATATTGAAAACTATCGTGGAAATTATTTAGATATTCAATCCCATACTAACGATATGCATCAATATGGTACTTGTGGTAGAGGTCAAATAAACTGTTATAGTTATGAAGAAGCTAAAGCTGACGTTCAAAAATCAATCGATATAATTGGAAATGATGATTCATTCTGCTTTCCTTTCTATATGACAAGTGAAAGATCATTAAAAGTTATTAAAGATTTAGGATTCAAATTATCATTTATTGGAGGTAATATAAGTGCAAAAAGAACCAATGATAAATGGTTAATTCCAAGATATCCAATAACAAGTGATATAACACTTAATCAATTTATAGATATAGTTAATTAAAAAAGAATGCTTAAATTTAAGCATTCTTTTTATATTATCTCCTCTTCTTTAATAGCCTCTTTTATTATTCTAATAGAATTAATTAATTTATCTTTTTCTATTTCATTTAAAGGGATAAATATTTTTTCTTTAACACCATTTTTACATACAATAGCTGGAGTTGAAATACAAATTTCATTTTCTTCATCCCAACTAGATACTGGCAATATTGAATTTTTATCTTCTATAATCGCATTAGTAATTTTAACTAAACACATTCCAATGCCATATGCTGTTGCACCCTTTTTATTAATAATTTCATAAGCAGAATTTCTAACCTCATTTTCAATGTTAACTAATTCTTCATTACTTAAAATATCAGATATTTTTTTATAAGCAATATTAACATTACTCCATGGAATAAATTCACTATCTCCATGTTCACCTATAACATATGCCTCTATATTTTTAGCATTAACACCTGTTTTTTCACTTAAAATATATCTAAGTCTAGAAGTATCAAGTGTAGTACCTGAACCTATTACTCTATTATATGGTAATTTTGAATACTTAAGAGTTAAATAAGTCATTACATCAAGAGGATTAGTAGCTACTATAAATATACCATCAAAACCACTTTCCATTACACTTCCTACAATTGATTTAAAAATCACACTATTCTTATCAATTAAATCCATTCTAGATTCTCCTGGAGCCTGATTAGCTCCGGCCGCAATAACAACTATTTTAGCATCTTTACAATCTTTATAATCTCCAACTTTAACTTTAATTTTTGATGGAGAATATGCCATACAATGATTTAAATCAAGAGCTTCTCCTTCACATTTATCCTTATTAACATCTATTAATATTAACTCATCAACATATACCTTTTGATTAACTAAAGCATAGGCATAAGCCATACCTACATTACCACAACCAACTAAAACTACTTTATTCATAATATCCCTACCTTTATTTATATTATATCAAAACTTATATAAAATAATTAATATTTTATCAATCATTTACATTTAATTACATCTAGAAATATTAAGAATAATACCCATACTTAACATACTTACCAATAACGATGAACCTCCATAAGAAAGAAAAGGAAGTGTTACTCCTGTAACAGGAATTAATCCTACTACTACTGATAAATTCATAATTGCTTGAAATATTAATTGAAATAGAATACCAAACGATAAATACTTTCCAAATGCATCATTAGAATTCAATGATATTTTAATACCTCTATATAAAATTATTCCAAATGATAATATAACTATAATTGCCCCTACTACACCAAACTCTTCTGTAATTATAGAAAATATAAAATCAGTCTGTGGTTCAGGTAAATAAAAATGTTTTTGTATTGAATTCAAATAACCATTTCCAAGTAATCCTCCTGGACCTATTGCGTATAAACTTTGAATCATCTGAAATCCAGTACCTAAAGGATCTTTCCAAGGATTTAAAAACGATGTAATTCGATCCACTCTATATGGTGCAATTATAATTAAAAAAACAACACCAATTACACCTAGTATTCCTCCTCCAATAAAAAACTTCATATCTGCCCCAGCAATAAAAAGAATCATTATTATAGAAATAAAAATAATAGTCGCAGTACCTAAATCTGGTTGTAACATTATTAAACCAAAAAATAATAATGTTATTAATAAAATAGGAATTATACCCTTAAAGTATTTATTAATATAATTACTACTATTACTTAAATATTTACTAGTAAAAATAATTAAACTAATCTTTGCAGCTTCACTAGGTTGAATTCCTAAAGAACCTATTCCAAACCAACTTCTACTACCATTTCTTATACTACCTATACCTGGTATTAGTACCAATATTAATAAAATGAAACTAATTAATAATATTATATTAGAATATTTATAATAAAGTTTATAATCTACCTTAGAAATAAAAAACATTAAAATTATACCTATTATAAAAAAAATACTTTGATATTTTATATAATGAAAACTATCATTAAATTTATATAAAGCCCATACACTAGAAGCTGAATATATCATTAAAAGACCAAATATAGATAATAAAACAATCATAAAAAAAAGTATCTTATCAAAATCTTTTTTCATAATATCACCTACTAAAATATATGATAAAATTTTAATAAAATACAAAACTAAGTTATAAAAAAGAAATCAGTTTTTTGAAATGAACATGCAAATAAATTATTATCTTCTTCTTTTAATATATTAAAAAAACTAGAATAATTTTGTTCTACTTCTAATTTTAAAAACGAATTATTAACAACCAATCTACTTATTTCATTACGATATAAATTATTTATATAATGTACATCTTTTCTTTTTGAATATGGAATTTCTTGATGAAACTTTATAAATAAATCTCTATCTAATTTATTTTTCTCAATAGGAAGAGTTAATTGTTTGAAAAGATTATAACCATAATCTACCTCAGATTTATCCAAATAATATATATTTCTTAAAATATTAAATAAAACACTAGGAGTATCCTTATACAAATCAATAAATTCTTTTTTTATTTTAAAAATATAATAGACTTTCATATTATCACCATTTACATAGTAACAAATATAAAAGTCTATTTTTGTTTTATTTTAGTAAATTTTCAATTTTTTCTTCTAAAGTATCTACATCAAATCCATATTGTTTATATAAATCATCTTTTTTACCACTAGCACCAAAATTATCTAAAGTAATTAAATATTTACTATTATAAATTAGTTTATTCCAAGAAAAACTAGATGATGCCTCAACTACTATTTTTCTAACTTCTACTGGTAAAACTTCTGAAATATAATTAAAATCTTGATTCAAAAATCTACCTAAATTAGGAACTGAAACAACTCTTATTTCAATACCTTTAGTTCTTAATCTTTTTGCCACTTCAATTACTTGATGTAATTCTTCACCACTAGATAATACTATACCATCAGGTTTTCTATTAGAATCAAATACAATATATCCACCTTTTTCTACTTCATTAGCTTTTGTTTCTTCTAAAATTGGTACTGTATTTCTAGATAAAGTAATTGCCGAAGGTCCACTTTCTTTGTCAAATATAGTCTTATATGCACCAATTACTTCATTAGCATCAGCTGGACGAAAAACATCTAAATTTGGCATAGTACGTAAAGCAAGTAACTGTTCAACAGGTTGATGTGTTGGCCCATCTTCACCAACACTAATAGAATCATGAGTAAATATAAAAATATTTGGAAGATTCATCATACAAGTTAATCTTAAACTTGGTTTTAAATAATCAGAAAAAGCTAAAAAAGTTGATAAATATGGTCTAAATCCACATAAGGCAAGTCCATTTGAAATAGCTCCCATCGCATTCTCTCTTACTCCATAAAATATATTTTTACCTAAATAATTAATACTACTGAAATTACCACCATCATCAATATATGTTTTATTTGCTTTAAACAAATCAGCACTTCCACCTATTAAATATGGACTATCTAATACTATTGAATTTAATATTTTTGAAGAAGTAACTCTAGTTGATTCAGCTAAATTTTCTGGTGCATCATAAAATAATTCTTTAAAAGCAATTTTTTTGTTATCATTAATAAAATAATTAATTTCCTCTTTTGTTTTCTCATCTAATTCCTCAATTTTTTTATTAAATTTTTCACCTAAATTTTTACATCTTTTATTAATAATATACTTAAATTCTTCCATTGAATTTTGACTAATCATAAAAGGAATATCTCTTAATCCTAATTTTTCTTTGATAGAAGAAATATCATCATCATCAAGTACAGCACCATGAACTTCATTTGTACCTTCTAACTTAGAATATTTACCTATAGTTGTCTTTACTTCTATTAAAGTAGGTTTTTCTGTTTGTTTTTTTGCTTCTTCTATTGCCTTAGATATTGCATCATAATTATTACCATCTTCTACAGTTAAAACATTCCATCCTTGAGATACAAAACGCATTATAATATTTTCGTTAAATGTTAGAGATGTTTTTCCATCTAAACATATATCATTAGAATCATATAAAACAATCAACTTGTTTAATTTATTCGTTCCCGCAAGTGAAGCAGCTTCATAAGAAATTCCTTCCATTAAATCTCCATCACTACATAAAACATAAGTATAATAATCAATCAAACCTTTATATCTAGTACGTAAATTAGCCTCAGCCATTGCGATACCAACAGCAGTCGCAAAACCTTCTCCTAATGGGCCTGTTGTTACATCAACACCAGGCGTAACACCATATTCAGGATGTCCTGGAGTAATAGATCCTAGTTGTCTAAATGCTTTTAAATCATCTAAAGTAATTGGATATCCTGCCATATAAAGTGTTGCATATAGAAGTGCACTACCATGTCCAGCACTCATTACAAATCTATCTCTATTAAAGTATTTAGGATTTTCTGGATCTATATTTAAATGATGAGCATACAAGGCATAAATAATTGGCGCTGCTCCCAAAACAATTCCAGAGTGTCCACTATTTGCTTTCTTTATCATATCAATAGCCAAACATCTAATTTGATCTACTATCTTTTGTTGATTAATCTCAGATATATCAGTTATATTTATCATAATCACAACTCCCTCATATTTTTATTATACCATATTTATTTTTTCAAATATTATTATAACATATAAAAAAAAGAAAAAGTAGACAAAGTCTACTATTTACATAAATCAAAATCTTAAGAAGAAAACATTAAAAGATAATTTAATCATCTAAAAATATATCGAATGCATAATTATAATCAGAATTGATATTATCAGATATTTCTTTTAAATTACTATTTTTTAATTTAAAAATAAACTTACTGTAATCCATAGAAAATAAATCTATCATATTTATCAATAAAGAATTAATATTATCATCAGTAATTAATATTTGTTTTAAAGCATCTCTTATATGATATACAATATTATAATCTTTATTTAAATATGCAACTCTATGTAAACCATTAACTCTAATCATCTCATCTAATGTTTCTTGACTTATACCTATTTTTAATAAATTATTCATTTATTTTACACCCCCAGTCAATGATTTTTCATTAATCTTATTTTGCATCTCATCTACCAATACCAATATATTAATAGCATCAGCTTCATTAATAATTGATTCATAAGAAAGCGCAAGTTTAATCATTACATCATCACTTATTCCTTGATTAATTAATTGACCAAATATTCTTAAAACTTTCTTTCTTGAAATAATTGTATAAGTATCACTAGAATCATCATTGATCTTATAAATATAATCATAAGCCATATCATTAGAATCAACTCTACAATTATCTTCTAAATACCTAATATAAGGATTATTTATTACTTCTGGATTTACTTCCCATTTTTTAGTTATACTTGCTTCATCCTTAGCAAGTTCTTTAAATCTTCCAATTACCCTCTTAATTTTTATATTAGAATTATTTTCTTCTTCATCCCTACTAACATCAAATAATTGTCTTTTTTTCCAATTACCACTAATGTTATCTATAGATGTAGGATCAAATACTTTTTGTGCTTCTTCTAATGTATAATCAAGAATCACCTTTAATTCTTCATCTTCAACAGCACTACTACTCTTGCGTAATTGAATACCTTTCTTACCATTTGTAAAGAAAATATGATTATCATATTTATTATTTTCTTTAGGATATTTTACTTTCTCTGAAATTTTAATTTTATATAAATTATCAAGTTCTTTTGGTGTAGTTATAGATAATGATATAGTAGGATTATTTCTAACATATTCATATCCTGTTACTGATGACTCAATAAGTTTATCAATATTTTCAACTATTGTATTAGTATCAGCATTTAAAGCCGATAACATTCCTGGTTTATATTTACCTTCTTCATCTCTTGGAGTATTATCAGTAATAAACGGAATATTATATACATCATTATAAATATTATAATTTCTTTTAACATTATCAGAATTTGGTTTCAATAACATAGTTTTTACTTTCTTAAATACATAATTAAAACTTATATTTTTACTATCTAAGAATGTTTTAATTTCTCTATAACTAGTATTTAATCCACCTACATATTCTTCATTTAAACTTTCTCCTAAAGAAGACTTAGAACTTTTCTTACTATTAGGAATTAAAATTCTAGGATTCTCCCTAATAAATTTAATAAATTCTTCTAACTTAATTGATTTAAAATCTTCTTTTAAATCATTAAATAATTCAATAGTATTAGGAGATACTATAATCTTACAAAATACAAGATTAATTGGATTCTTATACTCATCTATCAATTCATCTCCACTGCTTATCATTTTAGCAGTATCAATTCTAATACCATTATTTATTAATGTCTCTAATACTTTATCAATAGTATCTAAATTTTCATATCCAGCTTTTCTTAAATAGTTTTTACTATATTCATCTAAATCTTCATATACATAATCATATTTTGATAAAATAAATTTTATTTTTTCATCTAAATCTTTTATTTCATGTTCTGTAAGATTTAAATTAACCACATGCTTTCTAGTACCTTCATTTATATCATTATTATTAGTTTTATTATCAGAACCAATAATTTTACAATTAGCATTATATTTGATTAATTCTTCCATTAATTTTATTTTATCATCTAAACTAAGTTCACAAGATTTATCTAAAATACCATCTACTAATGAATTTAATATATCTGGATTTAGATGCTCATTTAATTTTATTTTGCTTAATATTTCTTGAATATTTTTCATACTAGCACTTATTTGTTCCAATGATTCAGCAATTGTTGAAATTATTTGATTATATATATTTAATTGTTCTTGTTGTTCAGAATATAATTCAAATCCCCTTTCCATTATTTGATTAATAGCATAAATTCTTTTAAACATACCTTCATCAAAACTAGGAAAAGATTTTAATATATTTTCTTTTTCTTCTTCAGTCAAATCATTACCATTAATTATTTTTTTTAGTATACTACTACTATTATTATTACGTTCTCTTCTTTGAATTAACTTATCATTATAAGAATTAACTAAGGTTAAAACATCTAATTCTTTATTTTCTTCCATGTCCATTACCTCCTAATTCTTTATCTTCTTCAATTTCTTCATCCAGTAATTCTTCTATATAATTTTCATCACGATTCTGTAAAGAATCTTCTTGAACCTTTTTAATTATATTTAAAGCTTTTTCTAGTTCTTTTTGAGCTTCTTTACTTATAATATGTTCATCTTTACCAACTGTAAATATTTCTTTCAATCTATCATATCTTGTTTTACCATTTTCATCTTTAACTAATTCAATTTTTTCAAATATTTTAATACCTTTTAATAAATTAGTACTCTTCGAACGACCATCAGCTTCCCCAAAGCAAGAATGGATTACCATTATAATTGGATGTTTTCTTCCATTTTCATCTGTTACATACGCATCTTCAATTACTTTATATGATAATCTAGTTTTTCCTTTTCTAACAGCTAAAATCTCATATGAATTAGGTGTATTTCTTTTTACATGTATATTATGAGCACAATCATCATCAGCTATAAGTTTAGGTAATTCTGTTCCTATTAGTTTATTAATTTTTCTAGAAACATCACTTGATAAAGCAGCTGCCATTTCACGATGTTCATTTCTTAATTCATCATAAGATTCCATAAAACTATTCTCATCATAAAATACTATATAATTATCATAGCTTCCATAATGATCAGCAATTTCATCTTTTTCTACAGTTATTTTAATAACTTCTCCATAACTTTCAAGTATCTTATTAGCTCGTTTAATTAATTCATCAAGTTTACCTTTTATTTCATCGTTCATCGTTCTATCATTTAACAATTCTACAATATCTTTATATATAATTTGTAAAAGATATGTATCATCTTGAAGATTTGATCTATCACTTAGATTTTTAACATCATCATAATTTATTCCTATTACAGAAGTAAGTTTTTCTTTTGCATTATATTTAGTTTCTAATAATGATAATATATCAAAATATTCTTTATAACCTTCTAATTCAAGATAATCTTTTATATCATTAGTTGGATTTATTTTATATATTTCTAATAATTCTTTTACTTGTTGAATATCATTATTTTCATAAGCATATAACAGTGCTTTAACAATTCCTAATTTAAGATAATTATCTTCTAACCATTTGATATCATCTGCCACCATATCATTTTCTACAACATCAAATACATCTAATTCTATATCTTCTCTTTCTAAAACTTCTTTAGCATAATTCATAATTCTTGAAGAAATATTATATAAATCAACATTCATTTCTTTATATTCACTATTATTTAAGAAATAATTTATTCTATTTAAATATTCTTCTATTTTAACTTTCTTTTCATCTATTTGTTCTTGAGTAACATTTATACTAGCTCTTCTATTATCTAAATCTTCAACAACTTCAATAGGCAATACTTCATCATTTCTGCTTATACTTTTCTCATTTTCTATAGTTGAATTATTAATAACTACTATACTATATAGTTTTAATAAAACTTGTTTACTACCAACTATTTCTTTTATTTTATTTATTTGTTCTAAAGTAATATATTGTCTATCATTATAATTTTTCAATAAATTTAAAATATCATTATACTCATTTATTTTATTTTCTAAATTATCGTCGTATTGACTAATTTCTTTATCTATCGAATCTAGTTTTTTAGTTACTAATTTATCTAGATACTCTAAAGCACTACTTACTTGTGGTTCTTCTTTATATTCATATAATCCTTTTAAAGCAATAATTGATTCAACATTTTCATCAGAAAAATCTTCTTTGAAAGCATATTCATTTGAATCAATTATATTTGGATTTTCTCTGTAACTATTTATCCTTTGTTTTAACTCTTCAAGCTGTCTTATATATTCTTTATTCTTTTCTTGACTTTCGATTAATTCATTTATTTGATCTTCTATTATTTGTATTATTTCTTCCATAGTACATCCCCTATCTATCTACCTGGTTTAATGTCATTCTTTTTTAATTTATAAACATTATCTACTTCTGAAAAAAATGCTATATCTAATCCAAAATCAAGTTCTATAAGAATTAAAGCTTGTTTAATATCTTCTACATCATTAGGACCTATTCTATCTATAATATCTAAAATATGTCTAACCACATTCATATTTATAACAAAATTTGGATGAAAACTATATTTGTCTTGTTCAGTAAGAACCTTTGATTTAATATATTTTGCTTCCAACTCTATCTTAGCTTTTTCTGTAAAACAACCAAAAATATCAAAATATTCTTTTTCTTCTTTTTTCGGATTTTTATCTTTTAAAGCTTCTTTTATTTTTTCAAGTTTTCTTAATTGTTTTTGTTCTTCAAATTGTATTAACTTTACCATTTTTTCTTTTGATATTGATGAAGAGTTTATTTTGTCTTTAAATGTGTTTTCTATTAATAGATTATTATATTTAAAATCTAGTTTTTCCTCTTTTTTATTATCATCAGTCACAGTAACACCTCCAAAGTATCTATTCTATATATATTTTATCATAAATAAGTATCCAATAAAAGAAAAAAAGTTGTATACAACAACTTTTTCTATACACAAGTATATCCACCATCTATTGGTAAAATAACACCTGTAACATAACTTGCTTCATCACTAGCTAAAAAGATAGCTCCAGCATTTAATTCTCCTTCTTTACCATATCTTTTCATAGGTACGTGATTATTTGCAAAAGTCTTAAACATTTCTGTATCAAGTACTTCTGTAGTTAATTCTGTATAAAAATATCCTGGGCAAATACAATTAACCGTAATATTATATTTTGCAAGTTCCGCAGCTGCTGCACGAGTAAAATTAACTACTGCCCCTTTTGATGAATGATATGCAATTGTTGGTATTTCAGTATTTCCTACCATACCATACATTGAAGCTATATTGATTATTCTACCATAATTATTTTTCTTCATAATATTTCCAAAAGCTCTAGTCATTTTAAATACACTTGTCTCATCAGTAGCTATAGTAAAATCCCATTCTTCATCATTCATATCTAAAACACCTTTATCTTTGCTTGAACCAGCACAATTTACTAATATATCTACTTTACCAAATGTTTTTTCTGCCAATTGTGCAGCATTATCTATATCTAAAGTACTTGTAACATCACATTTTATAGGTAATACTTTAACACCTTTAGTTTCTAATTCTGTTTTTAATTCTTCTAATCTTTCTATACGTCTTGCAAGAATAACTAAATCAGCTCCAGCTTCTGCAAATCCTTTAGCCATTTGCTTACCTAAACCACTAGATGCTCCAGTAATAACCGCAACTCTACCTTTTAAATTAAACATATATAATCTCCTCTACTTTCTAAATATATTATAACATATTTTTAATTTTTTAACTTCATTATTTGATGTTAACATATTACCAATAAAGTATTCTCTATTTTTATCAAATCCCAATTGTAATAAACTATCACCAATTAGCATATAAACATAATCATGATAAATAATTTTAAATTCATTATTAATGAAATTATTTAAAAATTCATCATCAAAATCATCTAAGTCAACTATATATGGTATATCTGTAATTTTCTTATAATTAGCATCAACTAAATCCGTACTATTAGCAAAATCAATTAATTCAAAAACATCTTCCTCACTATTTTTTTCTTTATAAAAAACTAAATTAAACGCATGAGATTCAATATTACCTTTATCATTTATTTGTCCTATAACAACTGAAGTATTAAAATCAAATATACTTAAAATATTCTGTGCAAGTACTGAATATTCACTACACATAGCGTTACCACTATTTTTGAATTTTTTTATACTATGTTCCCTAATAGGAGCATGATAAATTCTATCATTTTTTAAAATCATTTGAAACATCTTATCCCTATCTACATTAGAAAATGAACCAAAATAATTATTTAAAAATTCCAATATTTGCTGAAATAAAGTAAATTCATCATTTATCTTTTTATTTCTTATATACTTACAAAATTCTAATATATAACTATCATCATCTAAATAATAATAACATCCATCATTAGAACTAAGTGAATTATTTTCTATTTTTACTTTATAAATTATTTTTGTATTTTTAGGAATATAACCATTACAAAAACATCTAAGCCCAATTTGAACATTTTTTTTATCCAATTTAGAAGTAATTGAATAATCTAAAGGATTATAATCTAACTTATAACCTAAATAGTTAAAATCATTTTTTTCTTTAGACTTTTTTTCCAGAATTTCTATTTTTTTATTAATTAATGTTTCTAATTCTTCTAAAGGTATCTTCCTAATTAATTCATAAAAATTCATATAAATCACCTTTCAAAGTATTATAGTATAAATACCCTTTATTTACAATATAATAAATTTGTGATATATTATCAAATAAATTTGGAAGTGATATTATGGATATTAAAGAATATTTAGTAGAAGTAGCTTTAAAACAAATTAATAAACCATATGAACATACAAAACATGGTCCAAATAGTTTTGATTGTGCTGGATTAGTATGGTATATATATAATAAAGTTTTAGGGATAGATATATATAAAGATGGAAGAGGAAAATCTACTACTGGCAAAATAATGACTAGTTCTTATGGAACAATAAAAATATATAAAGAAAATTTAAAAGTATTAAAAAGCAATGAATTTAAATTAGGAGATATTTTGTTATTTCATAGACAAGCTCTTAAAGAGACTGAACCAACTCCTACTAATAAATATCCTGGTCACTGTGGCATTTATATTGGTAATATGGAATTTATTCATTGTCCTAAAAACAAAGGAATAGTATTAACAAATACATTAAATAATAAATATTGGAATAAAAAATTAGTAGGTAAAAAAAACATAATAGAATAAAAAAAGAGATATCTTATCTCTTTTTTCTTTTTACTTTAACATTTTCTTTTAAATTGACCTTAGAATAATCAAAATTATCAATAAATTCCATTTGTTTCTTTAACATCTTGTCTAAATAAACTATTAATCTATCACAAGTTTTTTTATCAATATCACCAGATTCTAGTAAAGATTTAACTATATCTCTGTTATTATCAATATCAAATATTATACTATGTTTTAATTCATAAACCGCTCTAGAAATACCAATTTCTTCTGCTTCAAATGAAATTAATAATTTCTTGTATTTTCTCTTACTAAAAACTAAATCTTTAGTAAAATATTTTGCCATACTTTTAAATTGTTCTTGTTTATTATCATTTTTCTCTGAATCATCATCAAAATACTTATCCATATGAACCCTCCTATATAATGGTGCCGATTAAAGGACTTGAACCTTTGACCTATGCGTTACGAGGGCATTGCTCTACCAACTGAGCTAAATCGGCATCACAAATAAATTATAACACAAATAAAAAAAGAATGTATAATATTATTAGAGGTGAATTATGATACCAAATAATAAAATAGCCCATAGAGGTATGTTTGATAATAAGAAAATACCAGAAAATTCTATTAAAGCATTTAAAAAAGCTCTCAAGTATAATTATTCTATTGAATTAGATGTTCAACTAACAAAAGATAATATATTAGTTGTTTTTCATGATGAAAACTTAAAAAGAATGACTAATATTGATAAATTATTGAAAGATACAACATATACCGAATTAAAAAAATATAACCTATTAAATACAAATGAAAATATACCTACACTAAAAGAAGTATTAGAATTAGTAAATAATAAAGTATTATTAGACATTGAAATAAAAGATACTAAAAGAATTACTGATACATGTAGTATTTTAAAAAAAGAATTATCTAACTACAATAATTATATTTTAAAATCATTTAATCCCAAAATAGTAAAATTTTTAAAGGAAACTAATCCTAATATAAAAGTAGGTTATTTAATAACTGATAAACATAAATATTTATCAAGTAAATTTATTATTAAATATAGTAAAGCCGATTTTTTATCAATTAATAAAAAGTTATTAAATAATAGAAAAATTAATAAATTAAAAAAAGAATATCCAATATTAGTATGGACTATTCAAAATGTGAATGAAATCAATGATCAAAACTTAATATACATATGTAATAATTTACCATACTAAAAAAGAGGATTAATCCTCTACTAATTCACATTTAGTACCAAATTTTTTAGCAAATTCTAACCATTTACTTACTAATGGTTTTTTATTTTGAAAAACACTATCTTCTTCACCTTCAAGTGCAATTAACTTATCTATATCAATCTTATCATAATTAATTGTAATGCTACTAACTACTGTAGTATCACCACGTGTAACACTTGTATCATAATATTCAAATCCATCATAATGTTGAAATATATCTCGATATGCTTTTTCATATGTATCTAAAACTTCTTCAGATGCTGATATAATTTTTTCTTCAGATTTTAGAATATTTAAAATATCACCAGTATAGAAAATATCATAATTTAAACTTACGTCTCCATCCGTTATAGATGCTTCCCTTGTACAATGCTTATGTTCCATTTTTGTTGTGTCAACCACTTTTCCATTACTAATAACTTTAGTACTTGATTTTTTTTCTTTTTCACAACCACATAATAAAATACAACCAATCATAATAACAAAAATAATTTTTTTCATCATATCACCAACTAAATTATATCATAATAATAAAATATATTAAATAAACTTATTAACTATAGAAAAAACTTCAATAGATAATTCTTTATCCATATTTTTTAAAAAACCATGTGAAGAAAATGGTACTTGAACATAATCTACTTTTTTTGATTCATTAGATACTATAGCAACATCTTCATTTAACATATCTACATTACCTATTACTATTAAACATTTATCTAAATTATCATTATCAATAGTTTTAATATCCTCTAATGATAAATCTTTAAAATAAGAATTTATTCTTTCTATTAAACCAATATTAAAATCTTCATTTTTCAAATCACTCTTATTATATTTTGTTTTAAATACTGGATAGAACAATAATTCTTTCTTAATAGGAATATCATTATTTATCTTATTTATTTCACCAATTATATGCCCAGCAGTTGAATCACCCATGACTGTAATATTATTTTCTTTTATATTATTAATAATTAATTTTTCATATAAATATTTGATAGTATCCATTATTTTATTAATAACTTTTTTATATTCATCATGCATTTCATCATATTCTAAAGCAATAACTAAACAGTTAGCAGAAAGTGCAAAATTCTTACATATATTTGAATACTCTTCCATACAATTTGAGACTACTCCATCACCATGAATATATATAACTACTTTCTCAATATCTGTTATTTTCTTAGGATAAAATACTCTAACTGGTAATATATTTTCATCTAATATTATCTTATAATCACTAATATTTTTTTTTGATATTGTAGGATGTAATATTTCTTTAACTGTACGAAATAATTTATATTTAATCTCAGTATCAAATTCATTGTTTATCATATAAATCACCTATTAAAATAATAACAAAAAAGAACCTTAATTTAAATATTAGGTTCTATAATTTTACATTATTTTACTACTTTCTTTTATTAATTTTTTAATTTCACTTTCTAATTTTAAATTTGCTTTTTCTAAATCACCTTTTACTTTAAAAGGTTTACCTATTTTTACCTTTAAATCTTTACTCCTAAATTTATAAGTTCCTGTTATTGCATAAGGAATAATATATGCATCTGTCTTATAAGCCATAGATACAGCACCAAATTTTAAAGGTAATAAAATATGATCGTAATAATTCTTTTCACTAATTACTTTCTTTTTAATTAATACTTTTAAATAATTATCTACATCAAATATATTATTTAAAAACTCAGTTTCACTAATTATACCATTATCTTTTAATTCTTCTAAATATAAAACCAATGAAGTTTTATTACCATTAATTTTTTTAGTAAATTCATTTATATTCATATCTTTAAAATATTTAGAATGTAATTTTTTAATTAACGTCTCTTTTAAACCATTTCTAGTTCCCTCAGGAAATATTCCTAAAGCATGACCACTTTTTAATACATTTAAAGCTGATGTTTTAGCATTTTCATCTTTCTTAGTTCTATCTACTGGAATACATCCAACTAATTTAAAAAACCAAGCAACTTTTTTATTATCAAAGTATTCTTTCTTAGCCATATAGTGCAATTTTCTTTTAGTAGAAATAATTACATTACATTGATCCATTATATGAATATGATTACCTGCCAATATTATAGGACCATCTACTAATATATTTTCTTTTCCAACAATCTTTGGATTATACCAAAACTTATAAATTGGAGAAAGAATTGCCCTCATTATTCTATATCCAATCATTTTCTATTCTCCTTTATTTTTTTTGAAATATTATGCATTAATTTATCATTTGATTTATCTAAATCTTTCCCTATTTTAATAGGTTTCAAAAATTCTAAAGTAACACTTTTACCAATAATTCTATATTTACCAGTAATTATAAACGGTATTATTCTAGAATCAGTTTCAAAAGCCATCTTAACTGCACCTATTTTAAAAGGCATTATTATGTCATTAGTTCTATTTATTGTTCCTTCAGGAAATATTCCTACACATAAATCATTGTTTAATGATTCTATTGCCTTTATTAAAGCATCCTTATCATGTATCTTTCTATTTACTGGAATACTACCCATACCTTTAACTATGAACTTAGTTACTCCATGAAATAATTCATCTTTAGCTAGAAAATGTATTTGTCTTTTATTATAAGCAATCAACATAATTGGATCTAACCATTTAGTATGATTTCCTGCCAATACTACTCTACCATCTTTAGGAATATTTTCTAAACCCAACACTTTTGGATGATAAAAAACTTTTATAAAAAATATAACTAATGGCTTTACTATTTTATAAAATAAAGTATCTTTCATAAAATCACCTATTTAATTATACCATAAATAAAAAAAACTATTACATTAATAATAATAGTTTTTCTTCTAATCTTTTTATAATTAAGTTTTTATTATCTACTCTATTAGATTCAGTTACTTTTAAAATAAAATTATCAAATTCATCTGATTCTTTTATATAGATACTAACATATACAACACAATCATCACCATATAAATTATTTTTATCTATTCTATTTAATTTACCAGTAATTCCTATACCGTAATCACTATTTGTATAAAGAGATATATTTTTACTCATTTCTTCTGCTACTTTCATACTATATACAGTATACTTATTAATTATTTCTTCGCTAACACCCATTTTAACTTTAAACTCATTAGAATAAGTAACTGCACTAAATTTAATTACATCACTGGCACCTTCTATATTAGTAATAGCATTAACTACTGCACCACCTGTACAAGATTCCATTGTTGAAATTGTTTTATTTAACTTTCTTAATCTTTCTACTACTTCTTCCATTCTTTTTCTCCATAATAACTATTTAATAAATTTATAATATCATCATTTAAGTATTTCTTAACCTCTTCTTTTAAATTTTCATCTACACCATAACATGCTTCAGCAAGGCTTCCTACAATACAAGCAATAGTATCACTATCTCCACCTACTGATATTGCTTTACGAATAGCATCTTCAAAACCAGTTGATATAGAAAATACATATAATGCTACTGGTACAGATTCACTACTACGTGATGAAAATCTATTATTTCTTTGTAATTCTTCTAAATTATATTCTAAATCATAAAAATCTTCTTTTAAATAATTAATTACTTCTTCCTTACTTTTGTTATTTCTAAGCAAAAATATTGCAGTAGAAACAGCCATTGCTCCAGTAATAGCTTCAACATTATTGTGACTAGGAATAGTCGCTTTTACTGTTTCCATTTGAACAGTTGTTAAATCATTAAATAAATATCCTACTGGACTTATTCTCATAGCTGCACCATTTCCATAACTAATACCAATATTATCACTAGTTAACCATTTAACAAAACCTTTACCAAATCTTGCTCTGTTAAAATTATCTTTTCCAAGTTCTAATTCTCTTAATCCATATTCTTTTAAATATTTTTTATAATCACAATTACCATTCTTAATAGCATCATATATAGCACATGTTAAAACTGTATCATCTGTATAAGTAGAAAAATCATCAAATAATGGAACATTTCTATCTAATATTTTTATTCTTTCTTCATATGGACGCGAAGTTTTATATTCTTTTAAATGTTTTACTTCCAATACTTCATAATAAGAACCTGCTACATCACCAATTATTGCTCCTAACATAAAATCACCTAAAAATATTGTACAAAAAAAATAGACAAATGTCTATTTTCTAAATAATTTTCTTTTATTAGTGCTTTTAATATGATCACCAATTATATCAGAAACATCTGTTATAGTAACAAAAGCACTTTCATCCATATCTTCTACAATATGCCTTAATTCAAATATTTCTATTCTAGTTAATACACAATACATTACTTCTTTTTCTCCACTAATTAAGCCTTTTGCCTTTATTTTAGTAGTTGTTCTACCAAGTCTCTTATATATTTCTTCTGATATATTACTTCCTTTATCAGTAATAATCATCGCAGCTTTAGCTTGTTCTAATCCTTCATACACAAAATCAATTACTTTAAAAGTAATAACATAAGTTAATAAAGAATACATTGCTCTATCAAATCCAAATATGAAACCAGCTATTCCGTATATAATTAAATTAAAAGCTAAAACGATTTGCCCAACACTTAAACTTGTTTTCTTACTAATAATAATTGCTACACTTTCAGTACCATCAGTACAACCACCTGATTTAATAATAAGTCCTGTACCTATTCCTAGTATTGCCCCACCAAATACAGTAGCTAATAACATTTCTTCTGTAAAAGGATCTAATAATTCAAAAAATGTTAGAAAAAACGAAAAACATAATATTGAATATATTGTTCTAATTAAAAATCTCTTTCCTAAATTCATATAACCTAAAAGAATAAAAGGAACATTTATAATTAAAATTAAAATACTTAATGGAATATTAGTTAATTTATAAATAATTATTGAAATACCAGTAACTCCTCCATCTAAAATAGTATTAGGAATTAAAAATTGTTCTAAAGCAAAAGCAGATAATAAAGTTCCCAATGTTAAAATTAGATATTCAAACATTTTTCTAATACTTTTATTTTTTAATCTCTTCATACTACCACCTACTATCATTTTATCAAATATAAAATTAGATATAAACAAAAAGAATGTAAACTAATGTAAGTTTACATTCTTAATTTACATTTATTTATACAAATTATGTAAATCTGTATCATTCTTATCAGCACTATTCATTTCCTTTTCTTGCTTTATAATTTCAGCAGGCTTAGAAATCTTCATATTTTTTTCTTTTGATTCTACTTTTTTCTCTTTTCTTTCACGTCTTAATTCTTCATTTATATTTTTATAACCATTTCGTACATCTCTACCATCAATATTATAATATTTCTTTGAAAACAAGAATTTATATAAAAATAATATAATTAAAAAACTACCTAAGATTGATAAAATAGTTAAAAATATTTCAGTATCATTAGTAAATCTATATTTACTGCTTATTCCTAATGTATCAATACCTTTACCTATATAATCTAAACTACCTTCTCTTCTACAATTAATATTGTCACCTAATACTGAAATATATCGTATATCTTTAATACCACTATTTTCACTTAGATATTTCTTCTTAAATTTAATTAAATAACTCATCTCTTCTTTACTATTTAAAGAATAACCACAATAATTAATAGTACCAACATTTCTTCCTTCTTTATTAAACAATCCAATACTAATAGTTATTGGTAATTCCTGATCAGTTAAATTTTTTATACCCTTAAAATGTATTCCTTCATCATCAAAATAAAGTCCTTTATAACTAAAATTATTTGTATGAATAGTAGTTTCAATATTTTTAGGTATTAATTCCTTTATTTTATAATTCTCAGCATGTACTTCTAATACTAAACCACCAATTAACAATATTAATATTAAACCAACAATTCTTTTCATACTAATTTACCTCTATTCCTTCTAATTTTGAAATGGCATCTTGTATATTTTTTACCTCAATTATTTTAATTTTAAGTTTCTTATCTTTCTTATATTTTAGTGCAGTCTTATAATTATCACCACTAGGTACTAAAAATATATCACTTTTATCTTGACTAGCTCCTAATAATTTATATTCAACACCACCGATTTCACCAATACTACCATCATCTTCAATTGTACCAGTACCAGTTATTTTTAATCCATGAGTTAAATCTTTTTTAGTTAATTGGTTATATATTTCTAATGTTGAAATCAATCCTCCTGATGGACCAGATTCACTATTTCTAAACTTTATATTTACTTTAGGTTGAGTACTATATTTATTAACAATTTGTAATCCTACACCCATTATAAGTCTATCTTTATACTTATACATTTTTGATTTTACTATCTTTTCTTTATTATTTCTTTTTATTTTTACTTCTACTTCATCATCTACAGAAGTAGTTTGTAAATATTCTCGATATTCATCAATACTTTCATATGTATTATTATTTATACTAAGTATTTCATCTCCTACTTTTAAAGGGGTATCATACCCATCAAAAACTGTAATTACATATAACTTATAATCAGTTTTTTTTATCTTTTTACCAGCTAAGGTATAAGCCCAATAAGTAGCATTTCCATTGGAAGTTAATAAATCCAAATCACTTCTAAATTCTATATCTTTTATATCTTCTTTATCACTATATTTATAATTATTAGCATCTTCTCTATCCCAAGTTGGAATAATATAACTTAAAAGATAAGTACCTACATTACCTTGTAATTCTTCTACATAACTAATATTAAAACTACCCTTGCTATTATAATTATCATCTACTTTAATTCTACTTGATACATCACTAGTTCCACCACCAACAATAATATAATAATTCAGTGGAAACTCGAATATAATTAATAAAAGAATCATAAATATAATAAATTTGTATTCTTGCACAATGGTATCAATTATATAAGATAATAATTTCTTCATATATTATCACCTAAAATAATTATAACAAATAAAAGGAATTTTATGAAAAAAACTTATAAAACTATACTTATACTTGTCACTTTAATCATTATTTTATTACTTTACTTTATTAATTCAGAATTTATTATTAATAATTTTTTAGATTATACAAAACTCTTTTATACTAAATTATTCCCAGTTAGTTTCATTTTTTTTGTATTCTCTACACTATTAATTGAATATAAAATACTAGATATTATACCAATAAATATAAGTAATATATATGTTTTTATTTTAAGCTTAATTAGTGGATTCCCTAGTGGAGCCAAATATACAAAAGATTTACTAAATAAAGGTAATATAACAAAAGAAATAGCATCACATATTATCATGTATAGTCATTTTCCAAATCCATTATTTATTTTAGGATCAGTCAATATTTTATTAAATAATAAGTTACTTTGTATTAAATTGTTATTATCCATTATACTAAGTAATTTTATAATATTTTTATTTACTAAAAAAAATAATAATTCTAATAATCATATTATTGTATATCAAAATAACTTTTCTAAAGTATTAAATAATTCAATTATATCTTCTTTAAAAGTAATATTACTAATCTATGGAACATCTATTTTTTATTATTTAATTTCCTGTATAATTACTAAATATATACAATTAAATCCATATATTTATATTTTAATATCTGGTACTTTTGATTTAACAAAAGGCATATTTTCTACTAGTATCATAAATAATAATTTATATAAAGCTCTTTTTATATTATTTTTCACATCATTTGGAAGTATTTCAATACATATGCAAATAAAAAGTATCTTAGAAGATACTTTCTTATATAAAAGTTTTATAAAAGGGAGGATAATTGGTACTATCCTATCATTTATAATTTTTATAATATTAATTAATATATCTTAATAATTCCATGGAGTTGTACCCTCTGCTCCACTAAAAGTATAGTTTATTGGGCTTACTATACTTATTCCATATTTTGTATCAAGATCAGGATGATAAAAACCAATGTATATAGATAATACATTTTCATTATCTATACTAATAGAAACAGTATTAATAGATAAATCTTGAACTTTATGACCACTTTCATTTTCTGAATATCCCAATTCAGGTATAGGATACTCAATTAAATCATCACTTTTTCCATATTTAATCATAAAATAATCATCAGCATCTGTTACACCTTCTGTATGATAAGAACTCTTAGCTAATAACTGTTCTACAACTAATTTACGTGTCGTTCCATCTTTTAAAATACATGTAACAGTATATATATTTTTACTACCTTCTGTTGTTTTCTCATACTTTGCATTAGCAATTCCTATTTTAATAAAATCATCTTGAATATCCTTAGTTAATATATTTTTATAATCATATATTTCTTCTTTATAACCCTCAATTATCTTTTTCTCATTAAAATTAGAAACAGTAGTATATAAAGATACAGTTATAATTGAAATCAATACAAAACATACAATAACCTCAATTGTTGTAATACCCTTATTATTCATTTTCATTAACGACTCACCTCAATTGTGGCATAAGAATAATAATTATTATTACCCTTAGTATTTTTAAAACATATAATAACACGATAATTTGCATAATTTAATGATTCTGCCGAATAATCAGGTAAAGATTCTATATAATCTCTAAACCCAGAACGAAATAAACTTTTTTCTTTTTTTACAGTTTGTTTAAACCAAACTTTAGAAGTATCTGATGCATTGTTTAATCTATACCTTGTAATATATATTTCACAATTATTACCATTATCATCACAACCGTTTACTTCTAAATTTCTAACAATTTTAATACAATAATTTCTTTTTTCGTTATCAGAAGTAATATCACTACATTCAAATTGTACAAATCCCTTATCTGTAAAATTCTGAGTTTTCGTACTAGGAATATCATAAGAAGAATCTTCTATCATTCTTTTTATTAAATAAGCAGAATACTTTCCATCAACACTATCATAGTTTTCTCTTTTTTCATATTCACCAATTAAAGGTACAAAATTTCTATAAATAAGTCCAAAAATTACCATTAAAAAGACAGTTACAACAAGAGTTTCAGCAAGTACAAATCCAGATGAATTATTTTTTTTCATTTTAACCATTCCTCTCCTTGATATTCTTCTAAAAGTATTATATAATATATTTTAGTAAAATACCATAAAAAGTAGACAAAGGGGTTGAAATGATGGTTCAATTTGATGTCAATAGTGTACAAACTAAGAACAAAAATTTCATGGTGTCTTTTGACTTCACAAAAACACCTGTTACTCAAATTGCAGATTATATCATTATTTCTGCTGCAAAACACAATTCAAGTGATATTCATTTCGATCCAAGAGAAGATGGAATGATGGTTCGATTTAGAATTGATGGTGATTGCCAAGATTATACTTTTGTTCCTAAAGCTTACGAAAAAAATTTAACTACCAGACTTAAACTACTTGCTAATATGAATATTACTGAATCACGTCTTCCACAAGATGGAGCGATTAAAGGTGAATTTGGTGGTATGGACTTAGATATGCGTGTATCATCACTACCATTAAATGAAGGAGAAAAAATAGTTATTCGTATTTTAGATTATTCACGTAGTTTAAAAGGTGTCGATACTTTAGATTTTCATCCTAAAAATTTAGAGAAAGTTAGAAGAATGATGAATATACCTAATGGTATTATTTTAACTACCGGTGCTACTGGTTCAGGTAAATCTACAACAACTTACTCTATTCTACAAGAATTAAACAAACCAGAAACTAATATTATTACTGTTGAAGATCCAATTGAAATGAATATTGAAGGAGTAAATCAAGTTCAAGTAAATTCTGAAATTGGAATGACATTTGGTACTGCACTTCGATCTATATTACGTCAAGATCCAAATATCATACTAATTGGAGAAATTCGTGACTCTGAAACAGCCAAAATTGCTGTTCGTGCATCTATTACAGGTCATTTAGTTTTATCTACAATTCACACAAATAACACTCTAGCAACAGTAGAACGTTTATTAGATATGGATGTTGAAAGATATTTATTATCTACTGCTTTGACAGGTATTATTTCTCAAAGACTAGCTAAAATGTTATGTCCTCATTGTAGATTTCAAAGAGCCACAACACAATATGAGAAAAAGGTATTTAAAAAATATATGAATATGGACGTTCAAAAAGTTTGGGATGCTAATCCTAAAGGATGTCCACATTGTCGTAACGGTTATCATGGTCGTTTAGCTGTTCAAGAAGTACTTGAAATAGATGATGACATCCGTGATTCTCTAAGTAATGAAAAATTAGAAAAAAAGGATTTTGCTAAAATGGTATATAGTGGCAATACTATAACTATGTTACAAGATGCTTTAATTAAATGTTTAGAAGGAAAAACATCTTTTGAAGAAATATATCGTATTATTGAAATAGAAGACGAAGATGATGAAAATTATGAAAATGAAATAACAAAAACTAAAATACAACCAGTTGTACAACAAACAATTACTACACCAAATCAACAACAAGTTAAACCAGTTCAACAAGTACAACAACAATTACAACAAGTTAAACCAGTTCAACAAGTACAACAACAAGTACAACAAGTTAAACCAGTTCAACAAGTACAACAAGTACAACCAGTTGTACCAAATAATCAATTACAAAAATTAAACTAATATAAAAGAACCTTAAAAAGGTTCTTTTTCTATTATATTAAATATTTCATCATTTATATCTTCAACTGTCCTTAATTTTTCATTTTTTATACATTCTATTGTATTCCAATTATATAATGATGCTAATTCAACATAAGCTTCTTCTGCTTGTCTTAAATGATCAATAGATTTTTCATGTTCATCTATACTAGTTCTGTTTTTTCTAAGTTCTAAAGTATATTCATATGGAACATGCAAAAATATAGTCATATCAGGTTTTGGTAATTGTAATAACCAGTACTCTAATTTATCTATCCATTGATACATTACAAATCTTTCGTCCTTATCTTTTATTTTGCTTCCTTGATGTGCCATGTTTGAAGTTGTATATCTATCAAGTAAAACATAATAATCTTTTTTTAAATACTCTTCAATTTTTGGTAAATTATATTTTCTATCAGCAGCATAATATAAACTAACTACCATAGGAGAAACATTTACAGCACCTTCAGGAAATACACTATTGCCAATTTCTTCTTTTCCTAAATAAGAACCACCTACTATTTTACCAGTTGGTGTATCATACATTGGAAATTCAAAACGAATGCATTTTTTACCACTATCATTTAATCTTTTTTCCAGTAATTTTGATTGAGTTTCTTTTCCAGAACAATCTGTTCCTTCAATAACAATAATTTTTCCCATATTATCACCTTCTCCATTACTATATCATCCTATTTAAATATATCAAAAATATAAATTTTAAACAATACCTAAAAAATAAGTGTCATTAGACACTTATATTATTATCACTATCAAAAGGAACTAATATGCATTTACGTGAAGCAAGAAAATCACACATATGCACAAAATTTTGATATTTATTTTTAGGTTTTTCTAATACTTCATTACCATTATAATCTGTAGTCCATGGTCCCATATGAGTCTTAATAACATCACTCATAAATTCTGCATCATTTTTATCAAGACCAATTTCCTTATAGTTATCTGTAATAAAATTAGCCATTAAAATAGGATGATCAAATCTTGTATATTTTTCCTTAGGCAAACCTAACTTCAATCCATCGTGTACAAGTAAAGAAATAAGTATTAAATCCTTTTCTTTATCATTATATTTATCACCAATACATGGATTACTTAATAATTCATATCCTATTCTCATCGCAGCCTTTGAATGTCTAAGAAGTCCACCTTCTCCTAATGCATACTCTGGATGATATTTACCAGTTGATGAAGCAGCCTCAATAAACCAATAATCTGGTAACATATTAATAATATTAAGTAATACTTCTTGTAAATTTTCATCCTTAATATATTCTAACTCATCTAAAAATAACTCTTCTCTATCCATAAATTTCCCTCTCTAAAATACACACTATAATACTATTACTAATATACCATTTATCTTCCGGAATAAAAAGATGTCTATTTTCTTCTATTAATAAATTATTATTTATTAAATCTTTATAATTATATACTTCTTTTAATTCTTTTTTATACTTTTCTTTAAATCGATTTAAATCTATACCATCATTTTTTCTTAAATTTAAAATAATTTCATATTCTATTTCACTTTTTTCATTTAAATATTCTATTTCTCTTGTATATTTTTTTTCTCCATAATGATTCAAACTTCTTGTATTGGTGATTCTCTGGTTTAAAATATATGAACTAGCTCCTAAGCCAAATCCATAGTAATTAGCATTATTCCAATAACATAGATTATGTTTTGATTCAAAACCTTTTTTTGAGAAATTACTTATTTCATAATGATCATAACCATTATTTCTCATTTTAATACATATATATTTATACATATCATTATCTAAATCAGTAGAAATATTTTCATAACCATTAATTTTTAATTTAGTATGATCTTCAATTATTAATGAATAAGTTGAAATATGTTCAACATCCAAAGAAAATATATATTTTAAATCTTCTTTTAAATCACCCATACTTTCATTTGGAAAAGCATACATCAAATCAACATTTATATTATTAAATCCTAGTTTTCTAGCTATTGAAATAGTATTTCTAACTTTATCATCATCTAATTCCCTTTCAAGTAATTTTAAATTATCACGGTTAATTGACTCAATACCAAATGACAATCTATTTATTCCATATTTTTTATATAATAACAATTTATCTTCATTTGTACTTTCAAAATTTCCTTCTATAGTATATTCAACATTGTCACTTTTTTTTAATATATTTAATATAGAAAATAATTTATCCAATTGACCTAAATTCAAACAACTAGGAGTTCCTCCACCAATATATATAGTATCTAGTACATCTCCTTCATATTTATCAATTATTTCGTTCTTTAATGCATCCAAATATTTATCAATATATTTATCATATTTAACCATTTTACAAAAATCACAATAAGAACAAATTCTATCACAAAATGGTATATGTATATAACAGTTTTTTATCATAAATTATATCCTTTTCGCTCAACTATATCTGATACCATAACTCCTTTTGTATTAGAGATAGCTACTAATTCTAACATTGCTTTCATTTCAGGCGATATATAACTACTATGTACCATTTCATATATAGTTGATTTAGGTATATCAAATTTAAGTGAAGCTTCTTCATACGTTAATTCATTTTTAATAATTTCATATGCCATATTAACAGCTTCTTCCATAGAATATCTAGGTTTTACTTTACCTTTTTTTCCTCCTAATATTCTACCATTTCGAATATTTTTTTGTTGTTTTTTTAATACTAAATTATGTAACTTTAAATCTAAATCTTTTACTTTCTTTAAATGCAATTGAAAAGTTCTTTTAGATATACCTAACTTTTCTGCTGTTTCTTTCACTGTTAAATTATTATTTATATATTCATTAACTTCATTAATAATCATATCATTATTCATAATTACTCCTTAGTAGAAAGGATAGATAAAAATGCTTCTTGAGGTACTTCTACACTACCTATTTGTTTCATTCTTTTCTTTCCTTCTTTTTGCTTTTCTAATAATTTCTTTTTACGTGTAACATCCCCACCATAACACTTAGCAAGAACATCTTTTCTTAATGCTTTAACAGTTTCACGAGATATAATGTGTGATCCTATTGCAGCTTGGATAGGTACCTCAAATAATTGTCTTGGAATTATTTCCTTTAATTTTTCACATATTATTCTACCTCTAGAATAAGCAAAATCTTTATGAACAACTACACTTAATGCATCAACTATCTCCCCATTCAATAAAATATCCATTTTTACAAGATTACTTTCTTTATAATCTGTTATTTCATAATCAAAAGAAGCATATCCCTTAGTATATGATTTCAATTTATCAAAAAAATCATATACTATTTCAGATAACGGAATATCATAATTAATAGTAACTCTAGCCTCATCTAAATACTCCATATTTATAAAAGTTCCTCGTTTATCTTGACATAATTCCATAATAGGCCCAATATACTCTGATGGTGTAAATATACTACATTTTACATATGGTTCTAATACTTTTGAAATAATTTCTCTTTTAGGCATTTTACTAGGACAATCTATCATTAATTTTGTATTATCTGTTAAAATAACTTCATAAACAACCGAAGGAGATGTAGCAATTAATGAAATACCAAATTCTCTTTCAATTCTCTCTTCAATTATTTCCATATGTAAAAGTCCTAAAAAACCACATCTAAATCCAAATCCTAATGCTTTTGAAGTTTCAGGTTCAAATGTTAAAGCTGCATCATTTAATTTTAATTTTTCAAGAGCTTCCCTCAAGTCTTCAAATTTATTAGATTCAATTGGATAAAGTCCACAATATACAGTAGGTTTCATTGGCTTATATCCAGGTAATTTTTCCTTAGCAGGAGTAGATTCTAATGTAATTGTATCACCAACATGAATGTCACTAATACTTTTAATTGATGCATATAAATATCCTACTTCTCCAGTTTTTAAACATTCTACTTCTTTCTCTCTAGGGGTATTAATTGATAAACCAACTACATCATATACTGCATTAGTCTCCATCATTTTAATTAAATCTTTTACTTTAACTTCACCATCTACTACCCTTATACTAGTTATAACACCTCTATAAGAATCAAATAAACTATCAAAAATTAATGCTTTTAATGGTTTATTTATATCACCAGCTGGTGAAGGTACTACATCAATTATCTTATCTAATAATTTATCTACTCCTTCTCCAGTTTTTGCGCTGGTTAATACTATTTCTGTTTTATCAAATCCTATATTTTCAAGTTCTTTAATTACTTTATCAACATCAGCTGATGGTAAATCTATTTTATTAATAACTGGTATTACTTTCAAATTATTATCAAGAGCCAAATATAAATTAGCAAGTGTTTGTGCTTCAACACCTTGGGATGCATCAACCACCAAAATAGCTCCTTCACAAGCAGCCAAACTTCTTGATACTTCATAAGAAAAATCTACATGACCTGGAGTATCTATTAAATTAAGCTTATATTCTTTTCCATCTTTATTATAAGAAAGTGTAACTGCATTTAACTTTATAGTAATACCTCTTTCTCTTTCTAAATCCATTGAATCTAACATCTGATTCTTTAATTCTCTTTTATCAATGGCATGAGTTAATTCAAGTATTCTATCTGCTAAAGTACTTTTACCATGATCAATATGAGCTATAATACAAAAGTTTCTAATATTTTCCTGCATCTCAAGCCCTCCTACAAAAAATTATACCATAAAAAAAAGCACTTATACAGCACTTTTAACTTATTTTACTACTATCAAAGTATAAAACATTACCATTTAATTTAAATATATAAGTGATTGTAGCACCTTTATCAATATATTTATCTATCTTTATTTTTCTTATATAATTTTCATCTTTATCAGTTACTTTTTCTATAATATTTTTATGATCAAAATCACTATATATATTAACTTCATATGTACCATCATTCTGCTTAGAATAAACTGGATATATAACTTTTTCAACCAAACGATAACTTCCATCAGATTCTTTCCATGCTTCTACCAATTTTCCTATGTATGGATCTAATAAAACCTCATTATCTACATTTTTAGAATTATCAGTACTTTCATTATCCTTATCAAATGAAGTTATATATCCATCTAATTTAGATGAATATACCAAAACAGATTCTTTTACAGGAATATCATCAAGAGTAAAATCAAATTTATATTTAATTTTCTCATCCTTACTATACTTAACATTTTTACCAAAGAATTTTTCCATAAACTTTTTTACTTTTTTATCACTAATATAATATTGAATACTATTTTTTTCTTTATTTTCTTCTTCTGTAATTTTAGTAAAGTCACTTGCTTGAGCAAATTGTAATGCATAATAAAACTTTTCTTGATTATTAAAACTATTTATTGTAACTTTTTTCTCTTTTACAAATTTATCATTTCTAATTCCACTAGTACCATATGTAACATAATCATATAGTATTTTAACATTTGATTCATTAAGAGATCTTTTTTGACTAGTAGGAACTTCAGGAGTAGTTGATTTTTCTTTATTATTTAAAGTTTTATTTATTAGAAGAAATATTATCAATCCAATAATAACAGCTCCAATTATTATTAGAATTAATTTTAACTTACTATTATCATGTTTTACTTTTACATCATTATCTTCATTTATTTCTTCACCTATTTTAAAATCCATACAAACACCTCTATCTTATAAATTTATTTTAACAAATAAACAAAAAATATACAAATCTATTTTTTATTCATAATAACAATACTTATATTATTAAAATCAATTTTTTTAATTAAGTCTTTCAATACTTTAAATTTCATACTTTTAATAATATCTATTTTATTAGAAATAATTTTATCATATTTTATAATATCATATATTATGTTATCAGCCATATATTCCAAATCATCAACTATTCTGATTTCTTTTGCTATCCAAACTTTTTTTATTCTATTAAAAGACTCCTCATCTATTTTAACATTTTTAAACTCATTCATAACTTCATTTATCAACTCTTCAGGTTTAATTGATGCTGCTGTAATATAAAAAGTACTAATATCATCAAGATGTTCCCATCCAGTATAGAACCCATTTAATATTTTCTTATCTCGTACTCTTTCTTTAAACAAAGATGAATCTCCAAATAAAATAGTACTTAACATATTTAAGTAAAGTGATAAATCAAAATCTTTTAATTCTATATTTTTAGTGGATACTTTCAATCCTATAGCTACTTTAGGTATTTCTATATTAGCTTTTATAATTTCTTTTTCTTTATTAACCTTAACTGGTTCAACTACTTCTTTTATTTTAGGTATCTTTTTATTACTATTAGAATCTAATTCATTTCTTACAATTTCTAATGCAATATCAGGATCAAAATTACCAGTTATTAAAATGAACATATTACTAGGTATATAAAAACTATTATAACAATCATATAAATCATCTTTAGTAATTTTATTTACTTCAGATACAGTACCAGCAATATCAATTCTTCTAGGATGATTTTTATATAAACATTCCCTTAATTTCATTTCTAATTTATAATCAGGATTATCATTATACATTTTTATTTCTTCTGTAATTATACCCTTTTCCTTTTTTACATTTTCAGAAGTAAAATAAGGATGAGTAACAAATTTTAATAAATATTCTAAATTCTTATTAAAATTTTTATTTCCCCAAAACATATACTGAGTATTATCATATGTTGTACATGCATTACAATCAGTACCACTTTTAGCATAAAAACTAAAAGGATCTATTCCATTTTCTTCTTCAAATAACTTATGTTCCAAAAAATGAGCTACTCCAAGTGGAGGTTTATGATTCTTTTTAGTAACATCAATATACTCTATAACATCAGAACCATATTTAGAAACAAAAGTAACATAATAGTTTTTCTTATTTGCATAAGGCAACATATATATTTCTAGACCATTAGATAAAACTTCACTATATAAAGTCATATCAAGACCCTTTAAACTAGTTTTCTTCATCTAATACCCCCTCAAGTAAAAATACAGTATCCATATGAACTTTTTTAAAAGCTTTAACAATATCAGATTTTTTCACTTTTTTAATAGTATTAATTCTTGTTTTTATATCATCAGATTCCAAAATTTCTTCTGTTAAAACCTCATTTATCATTCTACCTTCATCTTCATCTAAACCTTCTAAATAATTAATTAATTCTTCTTTGGCACTAGAAATATCATCTTCATTAAATTTACCTTTTTTCATTTCATCTAATTTCTTAGTTATTAAAGTAACAGCCTTTTGATAATTTATTTTATCTATACCAGATTTTATGATAATCATATTATCCATTTTATTATAATAAGAAAAGATTGAATAACATAACGAATTAGTTTCACGAACATCTCTAAATAATTTAGAATCTACCCCACCACCAAATATTAAATTACCTAAAACAAGAGCATAATCTCTTTCATATTTAGTTAATTTATAAATTGGACAAGCTATAGATAAATTAGATTGTGTATTATCAATTTCTTCCTTAACAAAAAGCCTTTTTAAACGTGCTTTTCTATTTTTTAATATATATGATTTTTTAGGTTTCTTAATCTTTTTAAATTTAAAATATTTTTTGATTAGACTTATCATCTCTTTATTATCAAAATCACCTACTACAAATATATCAACAAAATCATTATTAATCATATCTATATAGGTCTCATATAAATTTTTTTCATCTATTTTTTCTAAATCATCTAAATACCCCATAATTCTGTAAGATAAAGGACTTTTATTATCAAATGTTTCAAAAAGTCTAATAGAACTATATCTCCCTGGAGTTTCTTTTATAGAATTAAGTTTTACTAGTAAATCTTGTTTTACATAATCAACTTTTTCTTTTTTAAATTTTTTATTTTCTACATCAGGATTAAAAAGTATTTCAGTTAAAAATTCAATTGCTTCTTCAAAATTATTATTCTCCGTATATTTATTTTCTAAAACTTGAAGATTAAAACTAGTAAAAATATAATTACCTAATCTTTGTTTATTAACATTTATATCTGCTGAATATAACTCCTCTGATTTTATTGTTAAATTTCTTCTACTATTATATTTATTTGTTGATTGAAGTAAAAGATTAGAAATTATAGACCTTTTTGTTATATCATCTTTTTTTATTGGCGCATGAAATAATACTTTAACTGTAATAGTTTTAAACTTATCGGTATTAATTAAATGAAGGTTATAGGAACCTAAATCTTTTTTTATGTATTTCATCTTTTCACCTCTATTTTATTATACCTTTTTATTCTTTATATAATAGATTCTAAAGCAAGTTTAATCATATCATTCAAAGAAGTTTCTCGTTCTTCTGAACTAATTGATTTTTTATCATATAGTGAATCAACAACAGTCATTAAACAAGCTGCTTGTCTATTAAATTTTTCAGCAAGATAAAATAATGCATAAGCTTCCATTTCAACAGCTAAAAAATTCATATCCGGAAAATTACTTCTAAATTTTTCTGGATCATCACAATATAAATCAAATACTTCACTAGTAATAGTATTACCATATTTTATATTTATATTATTAATTTCTGCAATATCAATAATTTTATTATTTAATTTTTCATTAGCCAAAACAAAAACTTTATCATTACCATCAAGCAAAAAATCAAAATCTGTTTTAGAATATGCTCCTTTAGATAAAACTACATCTAATAATTTTATGTTTTTATTAAATGAACCACATGAACCTACTCTTATTATTTTTTCTACATTATAAAATTTAAACAATTCATATGCGTATATACCAATACTTGGTATACCCATACCACTAGCAAAAACTGTTACTTTTTTACCTTTATAAGTACCTGTATATCCATACATATTACGTACTTCGTTAACTAATTTTGCATTTTCCAAAAAATTTTCTGCAATATATTTAGCACGTAATGGATCTCCAGGCATTAACACAATAGGAGCAATATCTTCTAATTTACTTTCAATATGAGCAGTAGACATAAATATACCTTCTTTCAAATCTATATATTATTCACAAAAAAAGAGAAAACTCTTTTTTAAATACTTATTCTTGGTCTTCCCCACTATATTTTACTAATACTTCACGTGGTTTAGAATTACCAGTAGCTGGTCCAATAATACCATTTTCTTCTAATTCATCAATCATAGTTGCAGCCTTATTATAACCAATTTTAAACTTCCTTTGTAAAAGCGAAGCACTAGCTTTACCACTCTTTACTACGAAATCAACTATTTCATTATATAACTGATCATCACTTGATGACTTAGCAGATGATGATGATTCACTTAATTCTTCTTTCTTTTCTTCTTCTAATTTCATAAATGTATCATCATAAGATTCACCTTGTTGTTCTTTTGTATATTTAATAATTTTTTCAATTTCATTATCATGAATAAAAGAACCTTGAATACGTATTGGCGAATTCATTCCTATTGGTAAAAATAACATATCACCTTTACCAAGTAATTTTTCAGCTCCTGTTTGATCTAATATTGTACGTGAATCAATTCCACTTCCTACAGCAAATGCAATACGTGATGGAATATTTGCTTTAATTAAACCTGTAATAACTTCTGTTGATGGTCTTTGTGTAGCTACTATTAAATGAATTCCAGCAGCTCTTGCCTTTTGAGTAATTCTAAGAATTGAATCTTCAACTTCTTTAGCAGCTACCATCATTAAATCGCTTAACTCATCAATAATAATTACTATGTAAGGCATTTTTTCAAGTTGCTCATTTGGATGTGCTTTGTTATGACGTCTAACATATTCATTATAACCTTCAATTTGCTTTGTTCCAGTATTAGCAAACATATGATATCTTTTCTCCATTTCATTAACCATTTTTCTAAGTAAAATAGAGGCTTCTTTAGGGTCACTAACAACTGGACACATTAAATGAGGTATTCCGTTATAACAAGATAATTCAACCACTTTAGGATCCACCATAGCAAGTTTTACTTCATCAGGTTTAGCCCTCATAAGTATTGAACAAATAATACCATTAACACAAACAGATTTACCACTACCAGTAGTACCTGCTATCAACATATGTGGCATCTTATTAATTTCACAAACACCAATATCTCCCATTATTGATTTACCTAATGGCACCATTAATGTTTTGTCTTTTGATTGTTGCATTAATTTACTAGCCATTATTTCATAAAAACTAACAGCTTTTGGATTATCATTGGCAAACTCAATTCCCACTGTACTTTTACCAGGAATTGGTGCTTCAATTCTTACATCTTTTTTAGATAAAGCCAAAGCTATTTCTCTATTTAAAGTCGTAATCTTATTTACTCTGGTTCCACTTTCTATTTCTAATTCATATTGTGAAACAGTAGGTCCAATATGAACTTCAACTACTCTAGCTAAAACATTAAAACTTTTTAAAACATTTTCTAACTTAGCAATATTTCCTTCTATAGCTGCATTATCAGTTTCTACATTTTTATTATTAGGTTTATTTAATATATCAAGAGGTGGTAACTGATATGCTGGATTTGTCACATTAACTTTTTCAGGTACATCTTGTTTTTCCTCTTCGATATTTATTTTCTTTAATTCATCTATATTTTTAACTACTTTTTGATCAGCTTCTTCTATTTCGTTACCATTACTAATTTTAACCTTCTTATTAAAAAATGATTCCTTTTCATTTACTTCATTATCTTTTTCCTTATTTTCCTTAGTTCCTTTAACTATTTCCACTCTATCCCTTAAGAAATCAATAATTGAAAAACCTGTAAACATACAAATACCTACTGCTATTAATGTAACTGTAATTATTTGCATACCTGTATATGAGAAACATTTAGAAAAGACAATTGAAAAAACACCTCCAATTAATCCTCCTCCAACAGATGCATTTTCCCCAATAGTACCTGTTGCCATTAAACTATTAAATCCTTTTATTAATCCATCCATTGTTTCTCTAAATATTAAACTGCTATTTGCGCCATTTAATGAAACAAATTTCCAATGCATAAATGTTAAAATACCAATTGTAAATAAATAAAATCCAAACATCTTAGTGGAAATAAAATCTGGCCAATCTCTTTTCCAAAAAGTATATATTCCTACTATAAATAGTAAAACTAAAAATACCATATATACTGAACCTGATAAAAACAAACCAAAAGATGCTATTAATCTACCAACAGGTCCAAATTTACCAACACCAATAATACATAAAATAGCTAATACTATTCCATATAACTCTATAGACAATTCAATTTTCTTAGTCTTATTTCTTCTTTTCTTTCTTTTAGCCATTAAGTCCACCCAATCCTTCTAATTTTATTATACTACAAAATAATAAAATACAAATGAATTTAACACTCTACTTGTCACAATTAAACAGTTTATTTTATTATTTATACTATTTTTTTAGTTATTTTAATAATAATCATAAAAAAAAGAGCTTACGCTCTTGATACATATTTAGAATCTGCAGTAGAAACAATAATAGTTTCTCCTTCTTCAATAAATAACGGAACTCTTACCATTAAACCTGTTTCACATTCAGCGTCTTTAAGCGCATTTGTTGTTGTATTACCTTTAACAGCTGGTTCAGTATGAGTAATTACTAATTCTACTTTATCAGGTAAATCTATTCCTAATATTTCACCTTCATAACTAGTAATATATACTTCTAAGTTTTCTTTTAATAACTTAGATTGATTTCCAATTTTACTAGCTGGAATTTCTAATTGATCATAAGTTTCCATATTCATAAAATAATAAACATCATTCATATTATATAAATATTGCATTAATTGTTTTTCAATTCTAGCAGTAGCTACTTTAACACCAGCATTAAATGTTTGTTCAAAAATAGCTCCAGTTCTTAAATTTTTAAGTTTAGCCTTTACAATAGCAGCACCTTTACCAGGTTTAACATGTTGAGTTTCCATTACTACATAAATATTTCCTTCATATTCAATAGTAATACCATTTTTTAAATCATTTGTACTTATCATATTATCACTCCTAAATTAAAAAATAAGTTAAAACTTATTTTACTTCTTTTCCTTATGTACTGTGTGTTTTCTACATCTAGGACAGTATTTATTCATTTCAAGACGATCTGTTGTATTCTTTACATTTTTTTCTTCTCTATAGTTTTCTTCTTTACATTCACTACATACAAGAGTTTTATATTGTCTATTTCCTACTTTAGCCATAATTTTCCCTCCTTAAACGTCTACATGTATTATAGCAAAGGATTCCTTATTTTGCAAAAGTTTTTTAATAATATTAGTCATAATAATAAAAAAAATGCTGAAATTTAGTCAATTTCATACATTTCAACATATTTTCTTGATACTTCTCCAGTAATTCTATATGTAACAAGTGATGCAAAATCAATTGAAGAATTAGGATGAGATGAATCAGGTGAAGTCACAACAATACTCATTTTCGGATTTTCTCGAGGTAAATATCCTATAAAAGAACTGGTAATTGTCTCTGTATCTATTTTTCCATCATTGTTAGTATCAATAAAACTTTGACTAGTACCTGTCTTACCAGCCGCCCTAAAAGACGAATCTATATAACCTACTCCATATCCCCAATCCATAACTGCTGAAAAACCTTCTTTAACACGATTCATATATTCATCCTTAGTATCTACTTTATTTAACAATTTTCTTTCAAATTCAAATTCCTTTTTACCAATCTCTTCTGTATTACTACTAGAATGAACTTCTTTTAACAAATGTGGTGTAATTCTTTCTCCATTATTCGCAATTGTAGAAATATACTGTGATAATTGAATTGGCGTATAAGTTTCATACTGTCCCATAACAAAATCAAGTAAATTACCAGCCGCTTTATCTTTCGAAGAATAGCCACTACTTTCTCGAGGTAAATCTATTCCTGTCTTGACACCTAAACCAAATGAATGATACATATTTCTATAAGTATCAAAACTAGATTGATTAAAATTAAGTTTCATATCAGGATAATACTCTTGACCATTAACACGAATTGCTGTTTTAAATTGATATACATTACTAGATTTAGCTAAAGCAGTAATATCATCAATAGTACCTAAATTATCAACTGAAGAACACTTAGGGGCAACCCCAGCTACCTTAACACATTCATCATGAATATACTCACCAGGCCTTATTGCACCTGTATTATATCCAACTAACATAGAAGCCCCTTTAACAACAGAACCAGGTGTTATTGGTTGCATCAAAAGACTAGTAATATTATCTTGTATTTCACCATTGACAATTCTTTTAGAAGCCATTGCAAGGATTTCTCCCGTTCGAGGATCTTGTATTATTACGCTAGAATGATCATAAAACTCTGTATTAGGTTCTTGTTTAGCACGAAGTATTTGTTCTTCTAATATCTTTTCAATTTCTTTTTGAAGATTAATATCTATACTCAAAACAATATCTTTACCACGACTACCTTCTTTTATTAATTTCATTTCGTGTGAATTAACTACTTCATATAAATCCTTTTCTCCATGTAAATACTCTTCATACTGTTTTTCTATATAACTAAGTCCTACTCTATCATTCAAACTATAACCCTTTTCTAAGTAATAATCCTTTTCTTCTAAAGGTATTCCTTGACTACTAGTAGAAACAGAACCCAACATACTTTTAAAAGTATCTCCATAAGGATATACTCTTTCCCAATCTATCTTAGTATTAAATCCATCTAAAAGTGTATTATTTTCTGATACATAAGCATATTCAGTATCTGTAACATTACTTTTAATAATTTTTTCTTCATATGTATAACCTTTATTCATTAAATAAAATAAATAAGCTATTTTTAATTCTTCATCATTAAATTCTAAATCTTTAGGTTTTATTCTTTTTAATTTTAATTCTTCAAGTTCTTTTGTAGTAATCTTCAATTGCTTAACCTTTTCTATTTCTTTTTTAGTTACTAGTTTATTACATTTATCCCTATTTTTAGCACAATAATATTCTCTTTTATTTCTATCGCTTATTCTAGTATAAGGAATATCAATATGAGGAGCAAGTCTTGTAGCCACCTCAATCATTTCTAGATTGGTAGTAGATTTTTCCTTTTTATAAGTAATCGTTTTTAAAGACTTATTATCAACTAATAAATTATAATTTCTATCATAAATTCTTCCACGAGGAGTACTTGTCCCATATACTTTTGAATATGTAAGAAGTGATAAGTCATCAATATATTTATTTTTATTAATAACCATCATATTAAATAATTGCACAAATATATATATAAACAAAATTATAAATACAACAAAAAAAGTAATAAATCTATTATTAACTATTCTAGTATAATTAGTTTTCTTCCTCTTTCTGTTTATTTTTTTCATATTTCCACCTACTATTAGTTTAACACATATTTTATAACTTAATTCATATAATTTATTAGGTGATTATTATTTATAAAGAAATTATACAAAAATATATAAAGTATTTAGAACCAATACATATTAAAAATTATGCAAATAGTAAAAATATATATATCAGTGAAGAAGAAACAAATATAATATATAGTTTTATAATGAATCATTATTTAGAACTATTAAACAATGATAATATATTAGTAAAATTAAAACCATTAATTAGAAATGATTTATATGAAAAAATATTAATTGAATATAAAGAAAACAAAGCTAAATATTTTTAACTTTGTTTTCTTATTTTATCTAATAAATTTTCATCAAAAATCTTACTTCTAATCATTTCTATTTCATATTTATATGGAGGATATTCTTTATCTACATAAGGAGTTTCTAATATTCTTGGGATTTCTTTTAGTCTTTCATTGTAGATAATGTTAATTAAATTATTAAAACCTATAGTACCAAAACCAATATTTTCATGTCTATCTTTATGTGAATTCAATTCATTTTTAGAATCATTAATATGGATACACCCTATCTTTTCAATACCAATAACATCATCAAAATAATCTAAATATTTATCAAAATCACTCATATCATATCCCGCATCATTCAAATGACATGTATCCAAACAAACTCCAATATGAGATTTATCTTCTACTCCATCAATTATTCGTTTAATCTCTTCTAAAGTAGAACCAACTTCGCTACCTTTACCAGCCATTGTTTCTAGTAAAATAACTACATCAGTATCACCTTTTAAAACTAAATTTAATCCACTAATTATATTCTCTATTCCCTTATCAACACCAAGTCCTACATGACTACCAGGATGAAGTACCATATACTTAACTCCCAATTTATGAACACGTTCTACTTCACTTCTCAAAAAGCCAACAGAAAAATCAAATTTTTCTTCATTACATAAATTAATAATATATGGTGCATGAACAACTACTTTAGAAAAATCAATTCCTACTTCCTTCATTTTACTAATTGCATCATTAACCAATTTATCATCAATAGGATTTCTCATAGTGTTTTGAGGAGCCCCTGTATAAAACATAAATGTATTTGCTCCATAACTACAAGCTTCCAATACACTACCTAATATCTGTGTATTTTTATTAAAGCCAACATGACTTCCAATATATAACATAACATCACCAAAATAATTATAACATAAAAAAAGAGCTTACGCTCTTAATTAATTATTTTAAAGTACATACAGTTCCACTTTCTGGATATGGGAAATTAGCCTCTTCAGTAGCTGCTGTTGTTGAAGTCTTAGTACTTACTTTTGCTCTGCTTATAATTTTTTCTTCAGTTTCATTTTCAATACCATGACCACCAGCATCTACTAACATTACATAGTAAGTTGTTGTTACTTTTTCTGCTTTTCCTTCTTCTTTTTTTGTCGCTTTTACCCATTTAACATAACCTTTAACTTCAGCATTACTCCATGAAGAAGTACCACCTTGTTCAATAAGATCTGTAGTAGATTCTTTTGTACTATCTAATTTATAGTAATATGTACCATCACCTGTAGCAGCAACGCTTTTATCACCACATGTTAGTTCATCCTCTAATACAGCATTTCTTACTGTATTAAGATATGTTTTTGAAATATCTGCAAATGTATCACGTCTTGAATTTTCAATTGTTCTTGTAATTGCTGGAATTGCTACAATTAATAATATACCCATAATAGTAATAACAGCCAATAACTCTATTAATGTAAAACCTTTTCTATTTATTTTCTTCATTTCTTTCACTCTCTTTCATATTTTCTTATACTTAAATGTTATCATGCTTTAATTTTCTTTACAACTTTTTTTAATTAAATTTGATTTTTTTGACATTATTTGTCATTTTATGAACATAACTCATGATATTCTTCTTCTGATACTACATTACCACGATTATCATAATACTCACCATCATATATAGTACAACGTAAACATGACGCCTTATATTGATTTTCTGAAACTGCATTTCCATTTGCATCATAATAATGACCATTATATATAGTACAACCGGCTTCTCCAGAATAATAACCTTTTATTCCACTACTACATTTAGAAGAAATACTACCAAATGAATTTAATTTTGGAACAGCAGTTGCTAAAGTATCATTTTTTGTCAATCCAATTTCATTTTCTATTGTTTCTATATCACTATTTTCAATATTTTTAATTACTTCACCATCTCTAAATGAAATACCCGTATACTTTTCTTTGTAACTTTCTAATAATCTAACATAGTATTTATATCTACTTCCTTCACGAGTATATAAAACTAATGAATCAAATTGATTGTATAGACCACCATTAGGTCCTTTTTCAATATTACCATCATCATTTAGATAATTTAATGTAAATACATAACATTCCCCATTTTTAGGTTTAATATTCTCTTTACTTCCTTTTATTTTAGCAGTTTCAACCATATTAGTTAAATCAGCCTTTAAACTATTAACTCTTTGATTTTTTAACATACCGCTAATATTAGGAATAGCTATTAACATTAATATTCCCAATACTACTAACATGGCAAGTAATTCTGCAAATGTAAAACCATTCTTCTTCATTCCATCACTACCTTCAACTTCATTATAGCATATAAATTAATAATTTATTATTTTTTTTAAATTTTCAAGTTCTTCTATACTATTATTTGTATAATGATCTACATCAAACACATTATCATATCTAAATAAAGAGAAACCCTTATAATTTTTTAAATTTCGAGATAACAATACTTCTCTCATAATAATATTATTATTTATAACCCATTCATCTTTTCCTTCTTTAGCATAATTATCTTCTATCCCAACCTTATAAAAAGCTAAAGCAATATATAAATTAATATTATCATTCTTTAATAAATCTTCCCACTCATGAATAACTTTTACATAATCCTTAGTACTATTATAAAAACCATAATAAACTTGTGGCATTATAAAATCAATATACCCATCTTCTTCCATCCATCTTTTAACATCAGCATAATTTTTATTATAATTATTATCTATATTTCCATCCGGACTTACACCAAATAAAACATGTTTTTTCTTACAATTCTTATATACTCTTTTAATCATATGATTAATTATATTTAAATGATACTGTTCTTTTGAAATATACACATTACTTTTCAAATAGTTTTCATAATCATTATTATCAATATCATTGCTAGGATAAAAATAATCATCAAAAAGTATTCCATCTACATCATATTTTAATACCTCATTTACACCATCAATAATTAAATCCTCAACTTCCTTTTTTGAAGGATTTAAATATATACCATGATTAACATAAAGTATATCTGTATCGATATATTTATAAGCAGGTGATTCTTCACTAATACTAGAAACATCATCATTAGTCCTTACTCTATAAGGATTAATCCATGCTATTAATTTTAAATTGTTTTTATGTGCTTTTTTTATGAAATATTCTAATACATCATATTTTTTATTATCACTTTTATCATTTGAATATAAATTATATGGAAATATTTTAGAATCATATATCGCATCACAATTAGATCTAACCTGTAAAATAACTGTATTAAAATGATTTTTCTTAATATTATTAATCATATTATCAATATTTTTCTTACTTATATTTACACTTTTATTTTTTACATATTTATCTAATTCAATATAACTAATAAAAATTCCCTTATCCTCATATTTAATTTCATTAACTGCATTTAAACTATTAATAATGATTATAATAATTGACAAAACTATAATAAAGATAATTTTTTTCATATTTTCACCAATAAAAGTATAAAATGACAATTATAAAAAAATTGTCATTTTATCTTGTTTGATTCAATTATAAATAAATTATTATTTTGATAAAAACCATAAAATACATTTTCTAATTTTAAATTTTGTTTTTCAAGTTCCGCATTTAACCATTTTACATTTTTATTTATTTTAGATAAAGTAGTAGAATCTATTTCACCATTCAATATTAATGGAAGTGGATAATCTCCTCTAGAATCTTCATTTTTTTTAAATATTGAAAGCTTACCACTTGTTTCTAAAACTGCATAATCAATATCATTAATTGATTTTACAGAATTATCTCTTAATTGCATTAATAAGTCTTCTATATTATATCTTTGTTTTTTCATTTCTTTAAAATTAACTTTTCCATTTTCTATTATCACTGATGGATTGCCATCTAAAATATTTCTTACTCTTTTACTTTTAATTGATAAATATGATAATGATATTTGTATTAGTGCTAAAGAAACCACTGGTATTAAAGACATAAGAATACTTTCTTTATAATTTTCAATTGATATCGCAACTAATTCTGCAATAAAAAGAGATACTATAAAATCCATTATAGAGAGTTCACCAATTTCTCTTTTTCCCATTATTCTATATAATATTGTTATTAAAAAATAGAAAAAAACACTTCTAAATAAGATTATAAAGTATTCCATAAAATCACCTAAATATATTTTGCACTATTCATATTATTTTATACTTTACATATTATTTAAAAAGAGGTGATTTATATAAAATATCTAAAAAAATATGGAAAAACTCTACTTAGTAATATTTTAGAATTACTTATATTAATATTTTTATTAACTTTACTTTATTATTTTAATATAATAAATGAAAAAACATATCAAATATTAAAATTAATAGTTCTACTAATATCCATATTTATAAATAGTTTTATATTAGGATCAAAATCAAATATTAAAGGCTACTTAGAAGGAATTAAATATGGAGTAATACTCATTACTATCATATTAATAATTACATTAATTACTTATAAACTACAATACAAATTATTGATATATTATCCACTTATTTTAATTACTTCAACATTAGGTAGTATGATAGGTAAAGCAAAAAAAAATAAGAGTTAATCTCTTATTTTATTTTTTTGTTTTTTTTCTAATTATTAATACCCCACCAATTAAAATAATAAATATAATACTGAATACTATAATAACATTACTACTAGTATTATCTTGAACTTCTATTACTTTATCTTCATCACTAACTAAGTATAATGAATTATTATCATATTCACAATTATCATCTTCAGGGCAATTAATTTGACCTATAAAATAAATAGTAGTTCCTTTAGCATAAAAATTCTCTATATCATAATAATTATTGTTAATTTTTTTAACCTTCTTTAAAATATTTCCATCTATATCTAATTTAACAACTTCATATGAAGAATCAACACCATTCTTATACATTAACAAGTATTCTTCAATAATATTATTCTTATAAATTGGTAAAAGTATTATTTTACCATTCTTTGAAACTGACGTATTACCAATTGTTTCCCACTTTTGTTCATTATTAACATAGTTAATTAAATAATAACTACTATCACCTTTCTTTAATTTAACTTCCGAAGTAATACCATATAAAATAAATCCGTTATTAGATTCTAATAAATTAGAACTTTTATATTTAGATAAATCATCCAACACAACATCTGAATATCCATTTATATCTAAACCAATTAGACTAGAATCTTGAATAACAGCATATCCAATTATTTTTTCATCTTCTTTTATTAATGTTAAATCTTTTAAAGTAGTGTTCAAAAAATCTCTTTTTGATATCACTTCAAAATTTTTATCATATTTTACTAAACTAGATCCAGATTCATTATTCATTATACTAACATATCCATCTATTAAATTATCAGAATTATATGTAGGAATAATCTTAATAATAGAACCATCAAAAATTTCTTTTTCCCATACTAATTTACCATCAAAATTTATTTTCAATAAAACAGAATTATTATTAGTAGTATTATCAGTTATACTACCTGTTTTTTTAGTAATTATTAAATAACCATCAATATTACCACTTTCATCATAAGTATATGTTAAACAATCAATATAATCTTCTTTAGTATCACCATAAGTATATTTCCAAATCAACTTATCTTTATTATTATATTTTGCAAGAATTACTTGATAATCATTATATAAAACATCATCTTGTTCAATTTTTTCTTTTAAAAAATTACCACCAAGTACATATCCATCTTCTTTTAAATCCTTATCATAGCCTTTTTCAATATATTTAAATATTTCATCATCATATTTATTTATTGAATAAGAAATATCCTTTGCAGATACATTATAAATTCCTATCAATAACAGAATAATTATAAACAATATTTTCTTTATATTCATGTGACACCTCATATAATAATATTATAAAACAAAAGAAGACTAATTACTAGTCTTCTATTTCATTTTTAATCATTTGAATTTCTTTCTTTGTTTGATATCTCTTTAATCTATAATTTTTTGGTAAAAGCGTCAACAATATTTCACGGCTTTTCATTTCTCTTTCATAATATTCCCTAAATAAAGGACCTTTCTTTATTAAAAATACTGGTCCAAAGAAATAATCTTTTTTACTGTATTTCTTTTTTCCTTTTTTAAATATTATTATTTGATATATAAAATGACCATCTTTTACAAATTCTTCATTTTCTACATAAAAACCATTTTTACAAAAAAATCTTTTAACATCCTCTTGATAATTATTAGGACTAATCAAATAAGTATCTATCTTTTTAAATATTTTACAATTATTTTTACATATACCAATTATATTTCTACCACCCATACCAGAAATAATTACAGTGTTCACAGGATCAGTATATGTACTCAACCCATCACCTAAGCGTGTTTCTATTTTGTCCTCTAAGTGTTCTCGTTTTATATTATTTTTAGCTTGATTAAGTGGACTTTCTTTTATATCTGAAGCAATTGTTCTTATATTTTTATTTAGTTTTACTAAATAAATATCCAATAATCCATGATCACAACCTATATCTAAACAAAAGGAATTAGCTTCCACTAAATCCCCTATTTTTTTAAGTCTTGCATTTATTTTCATTAATCTGTTAAAAAATCCTTTAACTTACGAGAACGAGATGGATGTCTTAATTTTCTTAAAGCTTTAGCTTCTATTTGACGAATTCTTTCACGAGTAACCCCAAAAATTTGTCCTACTTCTTCCAATGTTCTACATTGTCCATCATCAAGACCAAATCTTAATCTTAATACTTTTTCTTCTCTTTCAGTAAGAGTAGAAAGTACACCTTTTAATTCTTCTTTTAACATTTCAACTGTTGCATACTCTTCAGGACCCATAGTTCTTTCATCTTTTATAAAATCACCTAAGTGAGAATCATCTTCTTCACCAATTGGAGTTTCAAGTGATACAGGATCTTGACTTATCTTATAAACTTCACGTACTTTTTCAACAGTAATTCCTAACTTCTTAGCTATTTCTTCATCTGTTGGCTCTCTATTTAATTCTTGAGTTAATTGTCTTTGAACACGAGCAAGTTTATTAATTGTTTCTACCATATGTACTGGTACACGAATAGTTCTCGCTTGATCTGCAATAGCTCTTGTTATTGCTTGTCTTATCCACCATGTCGCATATGTTGAGAATTTATATCCTTTAGTTGGATCAAATTTATCAACTGCTTTCATTAATCCTATATTACCTTCTTGAATTAAATCTAAGAATAACATTCCACGACCAACATATCTTTTAGCTATAGATACTACTAAACGAAGATTAGATTCAGCTAACATTCTTTTAGCTTCTTCATCACCTTCAACAGCCCTTTGAGCATATTCAAATTCTTCATCTGATGTAAGTAAGTTAATACGTCCAATTTCTTTTAAGTACATTCGTACTGGATCATTAATTTTAACATCTTTAGATAATGTTAAATTTTCAACTGACATATCAGCTGTAATTTCTTCTCCTGTTGTTTCATCACTACCATCTTCAGCCACTATTTCAATATTATTTTCAACTAAAAAGTTATACAATTCATCTAATGTATCACTATCAACATCTAACCCCTTAAGTTGATCAGCTAATTGTTCATAAGTTACAAAACCTTGTTGTTTACCAATCGTAAGTAACTTATTTTTTCTTTCATCAATTGTCTTAATTTCTTCAACCATTGTCTATTCTCCTAACCTAAGCTTTCTAATCTTTTCTACTATTTTTGCTTGTTCTATAGGATCTACTTCCTTCTTCATTAAATTAGTGAGTCTCTTAATTTCTTCATTAGTACTATATTCTCGTACCACTTTGAAATAACGAAATAACTCTTCTTTATCAGTAGTCTCCATATATTTTTCAGCTAAAATACTATTTAGAAAAGCAATCAAACTTTCTTTACCATTTAAATAAGTATAAAAATCTGCAATATTAATATTACCATTATTTTTATAATAATAAATTATCTCATTACACATACTTCTCATTACTTCTGTAGGAAATATTAACTTTTCCTTCTCAACCTGTGTAATTATCCAATCATTATTAAGCATAAAGTATATTATTTGTTCAAAAGCTTTCTCATATTTATCCTTTTTAGGAACTTTCTTTTTTGGTATGATAATAACCTCTTTTTTTTCTTTATTTTTAAGAAGCCTATTCATACGCATTTCCAGTGTATTATACCCTATATCGAACTCTTTTGCAAGTCTTTTTAATACAACTTCTCTTCTTATTTCATCATCTAACTTAGACGTTTCTTCAATAACCTTGTTAATATAATCCGCTTTCTCTTCATCAGATGAAAAATTAACTTTTTCTTTTAACTTTTGTATTTTAAAATCACTGAAGTTTAAAGCATTTTCAATTAACCCTACAAATCTATCTTTACCATTATTTAAAATATAACTATCAGGATCATCTGGATTAGGAAGTGCTACTACTTTAACCTCAATACCTTCATTTAATAATAACTCTCCGTTTGCAAGTGCTGCTTTTACTCCAGCCTCATCACCATCTAAACACAAAATTATATTTTTAGAAAGTCTTTTTAAAAGATTTATTTGATCATGAGTCATTGCTGTTCCCATTAAAGCAACAGTATTTTTAATACCTATAGTACTTGCTCTAATAACATCCATAAATCCTTCCATTACTATTACAGATTTCTTTACTCTACACTCATCTTTCGCAATATGAAAGTGATATAACATTTCACCTTTTTTAAATATATCTGTTTCCTTTGTATTAACATATTTATTATCTTTAATATCATCATATCGTCTTCCACTAAAACCTACTACTTTACCAGAAACATCATATAATGGAAACATTATTCTATCATTATATATATCATGATCATCACTAGATAATCCTATTCTATTTAAAGTTACTAAATCATAATTTTTACTTGTAAGTAATTTAGTTAAATCATCTCTTGTTTCTAAAGATAATCCTATTTCAAATTCTTTTATTATTTTTTCATCTATTTTTCTCTTTAATAAATAATTCTTAGCATTAATTCCTATGTTACTATTTAAATTATTTTGATAATATTTTAAAGCAAAATTATAAACATCATAAAACTTATCAAATTTAGTATTTTTCTTACTCACATGAACACTACCAGTATCTATTCCTACTCTATCACCTAAGTATTTTAATACTTCCTTAAAATCCATATGTTCATAATCCATTAAGAAATTAAATACATTACCAGTAGCATGACAAGAAAAACAAGTATAAATTTGCTTTTCTCTTGATACACTCATAGATGGATTTGTATCATCATGAAAAGGACATACCCCAAAAAAGTTTTTACCCTTTGAAACTAATGGTATTCTTTCACCAATGATGTCTACAATATCTACTTTACTTCTAATTTGATTAATTAAATCATTATTCATAGACATCACCACCCATACACTTATATATAATAACATATTTTGTATATAAAAAAAAGTAGTAATAATACTACTTTCTTAATAATCTATTAGCTATTTCATCTTTAATAAGTTTAACAAATTCATCTTTACCTAATGTAGTAGTATCCTTACTACCAAATAATCTATAACTAATTTGATTATTTTCCTTTTCATTATCACCTAAGATTAATGTATAAGGTATTTTCTTTGTTTGAGCCTCTCTTAATCTATATCCTAATTTCTCATTACGATCATCTAACTCTACTCTAATATCATTATTTTTTAATAATTCATAGATTTCTTTAGCATATTCACCTTGATACTCTATGTTTACTGGCATCACAACAACTTGAGTTGGTGCTAACCATGTAGGAAGATTACCCTTAGTTTCTTCTAAGTAATAAGCAATAAATCTATCGATTGAACCAAATACAGCTCTATGTAAAACTACAGGAGTTTTATGTCCTCCATCACTATCTACATAAGTTAAATCAAACTTAGCTGGTAGACAGAAATCTAATTGACAAGTTGATAAAGTTATTTCATTACCTACTGCAGGTTTAACTTGTACATCAAGTTTTGGTCCATAAAATGCTGCTTCACCAATTTTTTCAACATAATCAATTTTTAAATCATTTAATACTTGTCTTAACATATTTTCTGCTTTATCCCACATTTCATCATCATGATGATATTTTACTTTGTCTTCAGGGTCTCTAAGTGATAATTCAAATCTATAATTTTTAATACCTAATTCTTTATAACATTCTAATATTAAATCAACTACACCTTTAAATTCACTTTCAACTTGTTCTAAAGTACAGAATATATGTGAATCATTTTGACAGAAAGTTCTAACTCTTTCAATTCCTTTTAAAGCCCCACTAGATTCATATCTACAGTCTCTAGCAATCTCTGCTATTCTTAAAGGTAAATCACGGTATGAATGAATATCATTACCATAAATAACCATGTGATGTGGACAATTCATTGGACGAAGAACAAACTCTTCTCCTTCAACTTCCATTTTAGGAAACATAGAATCTTGATAATGTTCCCAATGACCACTAGTTTTATAAAGTTCAACATTTCCTAGTGGTGGAGTTTGAACATGCAAATATCCTCTTTTTAATTCTTTATTTCTAATATAGTTTTCTAACTCATTCCATAAAATGAATCCATTAGGTAAGTACATTGGAAGTCCTCTACCTACTAAATCACTCATCATATAAATACCTAAGTCTTTACCTATTTTTCTGTGATCTCTTTCTTTTGCTTCTTCTAATTCTTGAAGATAATTATTTAAATCCTCTTCATTTTCAAAACATACTCCATATATTCTTTGAAGCATTTTATTTTTAGCATCACCTTTCCAGTAAGCTCCTGAAACTTTTAATAACTTAAAATATTTAATTAACTTAGTATTTTCTACATGAGGTCCACGACAAAGATCAGTAAAATCTCCTTGAGAATAACAAGTAATTACATTTTCACTTTCATCCATTCTACTTATTAAATCTATTTTATATGGATCATCTTTAAACATATCTAATGCTTCTTCTTTAGATAATTCTCTTCTAATAATATTTTTAGCAGATTTAGAGCATTTCTTCATTTCTCTTTCAATTTTCTCTAAATCTTCTTCTTTAATTACCTCATCTCCTAAGTCAATGTCATAATAGAACCCTTCTTCAATAGCAGGTCCTACCCAAAACTTTGCATTAGGATATAAATGAGTTATTGCTTGTGCCATCAAATGAGCACATGAGTGATTTAATACACTCAATTTTTCATCTTCTTTAATATTTATCATAATCTTCCCTCCAAAAAATAAAAAGGACAGTACAGGAGTCTAATAGACGGTACCATCCTTTGTTTAACTTAATCTAATAACGGTCATCCCGGAACTACTTTTCATAGTTCTACTCAAAAGGTAGTAATAAATTAATATGTTATTTGTTTTCACCAACCACAAACTCTCTAAAAACAATCTTAATCTATCATGTCCTTTGTCAATGTATTTACAAAACATAATATATCACACTTAACTAAATTTTACAAGTTTTATTATTTACAACAATAATATACAACATTTAATCCTTGACCCTCTGGTGGATTACCTTTAGTACATTTTGCTCTCTTACTATAATTACATCCTGATGAACCACATGAACCTTTACCACTATATTTATATCGTGTATTATTTGTTGAATCATATAATTCACAAGGGTCTTTTCCTCCACAAGCACTATTAGACTTAGTCCATGGTCCTCCAGAAGTTGTATAATTTCCCCATTCTTTACAGCCACGTGAAACATCAGTATTACATGCATGTTTATCCCAATCGCTTTGTGTGTAATAACCATTACTACATCCTGCACCCCAAGTACCTTCATATTTTTTAGGATAACCACAATCAGGTGTACATGATGATCCACCACCACTGCCTCCGGAACCTCCAGAATCTCTTTTAATTTTTATCCTTAAACTACTTACTCCAGAACAATTTCCTGCTTTATCGCATGCCCTAAAATAAGCATTTTGATCTCTTTCTGCTGTAAATGGATCTGTTTTTAATGTTTTATTATTGTCAGAGTATACTGCACCATCACTTTCTAAATATGTTTTCCAACAATCATAATGATCAGTACATGTACCAATACTAGTATATGACGTATTATAAGTATATTGGAAATAATTTATACCAGAAGAACTATCACTACTTTTTAATGTAACATCAATATCTTCATCAGTAAACGAACTACCGTCATATGAACTACCATCTGATGTAGCACTTATAGTTGGTGTATCTGGCGAAGTTTTATCTATTCTTATTCTAGTACTATTCTTATCAGAACAATTTCCTGCTTTATCACATATTTTTAAATAAACATCCTGATTTCTCTCTGCTGAAAAATCACTTGTTTCAAATCCTTTGGAAATTACTGTTCCACTAGATTTTTTCCATTGAGTAGAATCATCACTTCCAGTTGCAGTAGCACTTGATGAATATGTATAATAACAGTTATTGATTCCTGATATTGCATCAGTACTTGCAAGAGTCAATGCAAAATTTTTATTTGTCCAATTACCACCACTTGGATTTGTTATTGTAGGTTTTGTCGGTGCAGTTCTATCTATTTTCATATCAAAATCAATATAAGTAGTATTTTCAACATGATCTTTTACAGTTATTCTTACATATCTATGTCCGTCAGCCCCTATATAAGTAGAATAATCACGTGATGTTGTTCCAGCACTATAAACTCCATAAGTTTTATGTTCATTATCATCCACTAAATTTTTATAACCAGATGCATTTTCCTTTAAACCACTATCATTCCAATTAAAGTCCATTCTTTTTAAACCAACTGAATCAGAATATGAAAAATCAAAACATACACCATAAGGATATTTATCTTTATTCAACCAACCATTAGATGCTCCAGTAACATTAGCAAGACTTACCACAGTCGAACCTGATGATAATGTTTTACTTGCAATTGCACTTCCTGTTATTTTATGATTACTATCACATTTATAAACTTTAGCCACTATAGTTGGTGAAGTATAATCTATCTTAGTAACATACGATGTTTGAGAAGAACAATTTCCCGCTTTATCACATGCTTTATATGATATTGTTGATTCACCCTGAGCATTTATATTTCTATAATTTTTCGTTTGTGTCTCATTTTGCGTTGCGCCTGTTGTTGTATATGTATATGTAACATTACCACTTAATGAATCAGATGAACCTGTTGCTTCAGTAAATATTGTTTTCTTAGACCAAGTAGAAGAAGCTATCTCAGTTAGACCACTTGAACTAGTTGCATTTGCCGAACTATCTTTTTGATATCCTTTTACAGTAGGTGCATTAGGTCCTACTTTATCCAACTTCATGTCAAAATTAATATAAGTTTCATTACCAGCATTATCTTTTGCACTTATTCTTGCATATCTATGTCCATCTGCTGAAATAGATGCAGTGTAAGATTTTTCAGTTTCTATAGTATCATATATACTATGTTGATCTGTATCTACAAAATTTTGATATCCTTCTGCATTTTCCTTTAAACCACTACTATTCCAATTGAAGTATCTTGATCTAATTCCATTTGGATCACTTATTTTATAATTGAAACATACTCCATTAGCATAATTAGCTTTATTCAACCACCCATTATGATTTCCTTCAAAAGATGTGGAATTTACAGTAGCAGAACCAGAATTAACTGTCTTAGTTGCAACTGCATTACCAGTCTTATTTTTCGATTCGTCACACTTATAAGCATTAACTACTATCTTTGGTGAACTATTATCTAAATTAAATTTCATTTTAACAGTAGATTCATTTCCTGCTAAATCTGTCACAGCTAATTGAATATATCTATATCCATTTGCTGTAATACTAGTATTTCTTTGTGTCTCTTTAGTAGTAGATGAATCATAATTTGACACACTACTTCCACCATTTAATTCTTTTACACCTGAAGAATTTTCATCTAATCCTGCTGTATTCCATTTCCATGTACTTGATTTTAAAGAATAATTATCTTTTAAATTCATACTAAAGCATATTCCATTAGGGAAAATACTGCTATTTAACCATCCACCATTATTTCCTGGCATAGTCGACAAATTAAATGTATTACCATTTAATTCAGTAGAAGTCTTTGTTATAAGTGGTGTATTACCAACTTTATTTTTATTTTCATCACATTTAAATATACCAGCTGTTATCACTGGAGGTGTATTATCAACACTAAATGGTCCAAAACTTAAATATTGACTGTCTGGTTGTGAAAGATTTTTCCATTTACTTCCATATAAATCTTGTAAATTATCTACTCTTACTAATAAATAATATTGTCCATTTCCATTTTCTGGAGTTTTTAACTGATTTGACTCTGCAGATACTACATTTCCTTTTGATAATTCACTTTCCTGCTTTTCTTGACTTTTCGTATTAAAAGTCGCTTGTGTCCATCCTGTAGCAGTATCAAAATTTTTATCTAAACTCCATGTTGTATAAAGTACTACATTATTATCAATACCTGTACCACTTCTTATTATTACATGAGTTTCCTTCCTTTTCTTATTAAATGTTTTTCCTATATCACTAGTATCAACACCAATAAGTAAATTATTTGAAAGTGTTCCAGTACAATAAGTAGGATCCATTGCATATTCTGTATTTGCTTCTGGTAATGAAACTTCAATATTTTCTACTTTTCCATTTGTTTTTTTACCACATCCTAAGAATCCTGCATAACTATATTTATCACGTTGTTTTATAACTCTAACAAATGTAGAATCACTATTACAAGATACATCATCTATTCCAATATCTTTTAATAAGTCTTTTTCTACTAATTGACCATAAGTTATATATGCACAACCATTTTCATTATGACCAAATAAATCCTCAGAATAAGAATTATTATAAATTTTTGCAGAAGCCAATAATCCATCTGCATAATTTTGATATTTCTTTAATTCAAAAGTAGCAGATAGTTTTCTAATCAATGGTATTGATAGTCCCGTGATAATTCCTAATATCGCAATTACCACTAATAATTCTGTTAAAGTAAATCCTTTTTTATTTAGTTTCAAATATATCACCTACTATTCTACTATACTAGTAATAGTATAATATAAAATAAAAATAATATCAACAAAAAAAGAACTATCTTCTTTTCTGATAAGCTCTCTTATAATCTTTAATAAACCACTCAATTGGACTAGTTTTAGAATTAATTTGTATAGCTCTTTTTTCTACTTCATTTTTATAATAATTTAAATCATTATTATTTGGTATATTATCATAACAAATCTCCAATCCATGTTCTACTACAATATCAGCAGAACGTCTTAATCCTGATGTACAATGACAATAATGATCTAAACCTAAACCATAATGTGATCCACTAGTTGCATACCATCCTTTAGGATATATTCCACTAATTAATTGTAATAATTTTTGATATTCTCCACCACCATAAGTTCTATTTAAATTATCAATCATACTTTGTAAGTTAATAATATTTTCTTCATTAACTTCATGTACTCGATATAAACATGGATAATTATTATTATAAAAAAATGAAGCTACTCTATTACCTGTTAATAACATTACTTTGTTTATTATTTTTTCAGCTCCTATATTTTTAACAGTAATATCTGAAAAGTCATCTATATTTTCTTTTATATCTTCATATATTTTTTCTATTTTATACTTCTTATCTAATAAATTAGTAACTTGAGATAAATTAGTAACAACTTCTTGTAATTGTTTATCTTTTGATCCTTTAATTAATACTTCATTAATCTCATTATATGTTGCTTTTTTATCACTCTTTATAATTGATTTTCTAAATTCTTCATGTACAACATCACCTTTTTGATCTATTTCAAAGAAATAACTTCTTGTTAATCTTTCTTCTCCTGGAATTAACGAGGCACGACAAGCTGAAAAATTATATGGAAAGATTGGTATAACTCTATCAAAATCATTTTCTTTATTTTGATATTTCTTCGGTAAATAAATTGATCTATTTCTATTAATTGCTTCTTGCACAATTTCTGATTCGTAAGGGAAATACGCTAATACAGAAGCAATATGAACTCCTAACAAATAATTACCATTAGGAAGTCTTCTACAAGTTAATGCATCATCTATTTCTATTGCACTTTCTTTATCAATTGTAATTGTATAATCATCAACAACAATTCTATCTTCCATCATACCAATTTTTGTTTTTAATGTTCCTAACTGACACATTATTTCTGAATTAAAAATAACAGATATATTATATTTATTAGCAAGCTCATCTATCTTTATTTCTTTATCATCATTACCCTTTATACTATCAACTAACTTATTTAAAAAATCTATATGAAAACCATTTCTCTTTTTAATTTTTTTCTTAACACTTAATCTATCAATACCAGTATAAATTACTTCTAAACATTTTCTTTTGTCTTTTGGTGATAATTCAAAATTCTTTTGAGACATAATAAGAGACAATAAATTACTATAATACAATATATCTTCTTCATTACCTATTCTTACACTATCCATATATTTCATAACAATATTTTGAAATAAACAAATTTCTTCTTTATCTTTTGCATTTACTAAAGATGGCATTTTATTAAAAGAGTATTCTAAGTAAGCAATATTTTTAATTGCATCTACTAAATAATTAACAAAATCATATTGTTTTGTTTCTGTCGCAACAGTTTGATCTTCTAACGCAGTAACAGCTAATCTTGTTTTTTCTATTTCAGTATACGCATTATCTTTATCAATTATTTTATTCTTGTTTTCTTCCAACAAATGAGAAAGTTTGTAATCTAATTTATGACTTCTTCTAGCTACTATTCCCCTATTTACATCACTGGAATTTAACATGACATTACTAATACAAACTAACAAATCTCTTTCCTTATCAAGAGAATCAACCCCATTATAATTATCTAAAAAATCATTTACAACATTAAAAAGAATATCGATAAGTTCATTTGCTTGTTTCTCGCTTTTTGAAGCATAAGCGCACAATTCATCCTCAGATACTCTAAATCCTGTACCTTTTAAAAAATTTGTTAATGACTTCTCGATACTCTTCATTTATTAACTTCTCCTGTTTTTACTAATTAGGTCTAATGTTACAGTTAACTGTTTTATCCTCTCTATTATTCTTCTTGCTTTTACTTTATCAACACCACTACTTGTTATTGAAAGGGATTTTTCCAATTCATCTAATGTTAAATTAGAAGTAAAAAATGTTGGTAAATGGTTTTCCATTCTATATTGAAGTATTGGTCCTAAAACTTCATCTCTAGACCAATTACTTGTATTTTCTGCTCCTATATCATCTAATAATAATAGAGGAATTCTTTTTATATATTCCCTTTTTTCTTCAAAACTTCTATCTTCAGAATCCTTTGCTCTTGAAAAAGAACCTTTTAAATTTACTAAAAATTCTGGATAATATACAGCAGCACTTTTGATTCCTTTTTTTGCCATCTCGTTAAAAAGACATGATATTAAATAAGTTTTACCACTACCAAATGATCCAGTTAAATAAACCCCTTTTGGTTTTTCTAAATCATTATAATGATCCATAAACTCTTTAAAATATTTAATAATTGGAATTCTACTTTTATCATCTTTATAAACTTCTTTAAATGATGCACTAGCCATTTCTTTAGGCATTTCATACAAATCAACATTATCTTTATAAGAATTTTGCTTTAATTCTTTCTTTAATTTATCACACGCATCATAAGAAAAAGTTATAATATTATTTTCAAATATTGGGGTATATGCATACCCTCTTATTTTATTTAAACAATTATCAATATTTTTACATTTTTTACAATTTTTACATTCATTATAAGCTTCTTCTAATGACGAAGTATATTTCATTAATATATCTTCTTTTATATTTAAATTATATACATAATCTTTAAATTCTTTATCACTACAAGCATCTTGAAAAGCATGAATTAACGAATTTTCATCAACTTTATATATATCAGTAATTTTTTTCATAATTCATCACTTCCTTATAGAAAATTATAACCAAAAAATATATATTAGTAAATACTTTTACATAGTTTGCACAACACAAATATCTTCTTTTATCTATTTCAAGTTCAAAAAAGTATTATAGTTTAATTAAATTATCTCTCACAACATAACATTATAATTATAGCATAATAATAAATTAAAAAAACAACAAAAAAAGTTGTTTTTAAATTATCTATAACCTACTTTACTTTTTTCTTTAGTTATAACTATAAATTGTTTTTCTTCATTAGGTTTAACCACATGTTCAAAACCACAATCTATTACTTTTGCGCCTGCTTTTGCATAATTAATTATACTCATTACTTGTTGACCTGCTCTTGAAAAAATATCACAAACTATTTCTTCTAATTGCTCATTTTTCATTTCTCTTTCTGCAGTTTTAGTAATTCCATCAAATGAAACTGTTTCTCTTAATTTAATTTGAGATCCATTTTCATTACAATTAATTCTTGCTTTAACATCACGTTCTTGTTCTCTAAAATAAACAGTAATTAATTGCATCATATTATCATGTGAAATATTACGTCTAGTATATATATCCATATAAGTCCACCTCGGCACATATTATAACACAAAGCCATTAATTTGTCACTAAAAATACACTTTACTTTAAAATTTTCTACTAAATTAATTGCTTCTCCCATATGATCATAATCACCATGTGGTGATTGTCAAAAAGTAAGTCGAATTTAAAACACAAAAAAAGAACTATCAATATTGATAGTTCTTAAGTAGACATTATAAATGTCTCTTCTTTGTATAATTTAAATATGCTTTTATTAAATCTGCATCCATAAGATTTTCTGGTACTTCATCAGGATTGAAAAATCTTAAACGTTTTGTTTCTGAATCTCCTTTTAAAGTAGATTCATCACTTATTGAAACATCTGCCAAATATAATGATGTATTATTATAAACGATATCTCCATTTGGATAACTATTTTTTCTAGATTCACCAGATAATGTATCTATAAGTTCAATTTCATTAGGATCAAGTTTAATTCCTGTTTCCTCGTAAGCTTCCCTGACAGCAGTCACTCTTAAATCTTCACCTAAATCTTGACATCCACCAGGAAGTCCCCATTTATTTCTGTCAGTTCTTTCTTGTAATAATATTTGCCCATTTTCATTTCTAATAATAATAGCAGCACCAGTTTGTATAAAAGGTATATGGCTAATTCTATCATCTAAAGCCATTCTAAATAATACTGGGTATCCACCATATCTTGCACTAAGTTCTAATAATTGTTCTTCATTTAAATTTAATATAAGATTAACAAATTCTTCATGTGTATACTCTCTCATTTTTTTATATTCCATAAAATAACCTCCAATTGACTAATATAATTGTATCACACTTTTATACTAATTCATATTTTCTAGCAATTATCCTTTCATCAGAACAATATTTAATTACATACTCATTATCTTGTTTACAAATAATAATACCCACTGTATCATTTTCTTCAATAGTTTTTATATTCTTATCAATATAATTCATATAAGTCATGATTTGACCTGTATGTTCTTTCTTTAATTCTGTTACTTTTAATTCAACTACTACATAGCATTTGTATTTAATATTATAAAGAAGTAAATCTATATAATTATATCGATTACCTAATTTAATTGGATATTCACTTTTAATAAATGTGAATCCATTTCCTAACTCATCTAAAAAATTTTCAATATCTTCTAAGATTAGTTTTTGTAATACCTTCTCTGAAAATATATCATATTTATTACCATTTTTAATCACAATTGGATTTTTTACAAAGTCAACCACATTAGATTCATCTTGCTTTATCAATTTATCCTTAGTAGATTCTGGTAATCTTTCATATACATTAGACTTTATTCTTTCTCTTAGCTGCCTAACTGATAAATTTTGCTGCTCACTGATTTTAATATAAAATGCAATTTTATTAATATCATCAAATCTTAAAATTTCGTCGTAGTGACTCCATGATAATTTTGCCGACACTGTCGGCAATTTTTCTTCTGATACAAAATTATAGTATTTCAACATCCTATATAATAATCTAACACTATAATTTTTATTTAAATCATATTTTAGTTTTTGTGAATACTCTTTTATTATTCCTTCGCCATAATGCTTACCTGCTTCATTTAATATTTTTCCAACATTATAGTAAGAATTTAAATCACTTTTGTTAATTGAATAATTCTTAACTTTTCTATTAATTTCATTGTTTATTAATTCATTTTTTATTTCATTATAATAATTCATATCTACTCCTCTCATAATTTTGCACCCACTGGGTGCAATTTTTCCTATGGACTACAAGTCTCTATTTTTAACTTATTATTTTTAATCTTAAACATAATACTACCATCTATATCTGTCCTATATATTTTTGAATCTTCTAAATTGTTTATCACTTCTTCGTTTGGATGTCCATAACGATTTTTCTTACCTACACTAATAACAGAATATCTTGGATTAATCTCGTTTATAAACTCTTTACTACTACTTGTTTTACTTCCATGATGTCCTACTTTAAGTACATCTATATCTGGTAAATTATATTTATTCATAATTTCTTTTTCAGTAGTTATAGATGCATCTCCCATGAACATAAATTTATAACCATTAAGTTCTGTATATATAACATTACTATTATCATTCTCATTATCATAATCTTTTGTTTGTAAAAAATATAATTTATTTTTATCTACATTTAATTCTTTAATACACGAATAATATTTAATCTTTTTCTTATCTAATACTTTAATTAATTCTTTTTCTAAATTATTAAATTCACCACAATTAAAAATTATTTTTTCTACTTTAAAATTTTCTACTAAATTAATTGTTTCTCCCATATGATCATAATCACCATGAGTAAGTATTAAATAATTAATATGATTAATCCCATTTTTTCTTAAGACAGGCTGAATATTATAAAAATATATTTCTCTATTTCTATTACCACCAGTATCAATCATTATATTTTTATTATCTAAATGTATTAAACTAGAATCACCCTGTCCTACATCAATAAATTCTACATAATTATTACTAGGTAAAAAGAAATGGATTATTAGTAAACATAAAAATATATATAAATATATTTTTTTATTTTTAAATAAAAAAAACATAACTAAAATAAAGTAAAAAATATAAACAAAAATACTCAGTTTTCTAAAACTAAATTTAAATATATCTATATTACTAAGAAATAATGAACTATTTTCTAATACTTTAATTAATAAATTATAAATAGGTTCTAATGGTTTAATAATTAATAATACTAAAGTAAAAGGAAATATAATAAAACTTACTAATGGAACAAAAAATAAATTATAAACAATACTTAATAAATTAATTTGATAAAAATTATAAAGAGTAATCGGAATACTAACTATATTAGAAATAATTGATACTTTTAATAAACTAATAAAATAATTACCTTTTAAGTAATTAGAAAAAACAAGTAAAGATAAACTAATACTATAAGAATATAAAAATCCTACATCATATACATATCTAGGATTTATTAATAAAGCTATTGAAATGATTAATATAAACAAATTTATTTTCTTTATATAAAAATAATATATATCATTAATACCAAATAAAAAATAAAATAATACACCTCTTAATATAGAAGGAGAAAATCCTACTAATAATAAATATATAAATAAAATAATACTAGTAATTTTAAATCTTTTATATTCATTAATTTTTTTTAATAATTTATTAATAATTAAAACTAATAAACTAATATGCATTCCACTAATCGCAAATAAATGACTTATACCATTTTCTTGATAAGATCTAATTACTTTCTTATCAACATAAGATTTATCTCCTAATATAAATGTATATAAATAAGCATTATTATTAAATGACTTAGTAATAATACTTTTATTATAATAATATATACTTTTATTTTTACTTAATATTTTATATTTATTAATAGTTACATATTTATCATTAAATTCACCATATATTTTTATTTTATCACCTAATGAAACATCTATATTTTTATAAATATTACTTACTACTTTATTATCTATACAAATAGTAGTTTTATCATAATTTTTAACTATTTTTGTCACTATACCAGTATATGGAATTTTATAATTATTATTAATAATACACAATCTAAATATAGTAGTAATAACTACTAAGCCAAGAAAAATATAATATAAAGAATCACACAGTAATATCTTTCTTAATTTGAGCAAAAGCATTTTCTCCTATTCCAGATACTTTCATAATATCTTCTATTTTTTCAAACAAACCATTCTTTTCTCTATAATTAATTATATCTTTAGCTTTTTTATCACCAACACCAGATAATTTTTTTAATTCTTCAATACCTGCAGTATTAATGTTAATTTTTCCACTAATACTATTATCACAATCAATACATGCATCGTTTTTAAGTGAATCATCATCTGCTTGTATACATAATTCTTGTACTTGTTTTTCAACTTCTTTCGTTTTTTTAAAATCTTCAACTTGCTGTTTACTATAAATAATTATTACCATTTCATCATTTATTTTTTTACTTAAATTAATGACTGATGTATCTGCATTTTCTGTTAAATCACCAGCTAGTTTTATAACGTCAATGACTCGTGAATTAATATCTAATTTATAAATACCAGGATAATTTACTTCGCCTTTAATATCAACTTGATATTTTGTATCAATTTTATTTTCTTTTTTTTCTAACTTCTTACTAATGACTATATCTTTACTTTTATTTTTAAAGTTATCTTTAAATTTATATATAATAAATGTTAGTCCACAACCTAAAATTAAAAAAAGAAAACTACCAATTAATATCTGCTTTCGATAACGATATTTAAATGTCAAATTATCACCTCCTACTTTATTATTCGAAAAAAAAGAAAAGTTTTCCAACTTTTCTATGCTTTTTTTATTCTTTTTACCTTTATTACTTCTGGTTCTTCTAAAATTTTAACTTCATCACTTATACCGATACGTATCTTTGACATCAAATTCTTTTCAACTTTTAATATATCATCTGCTTCTATTTTGGCACCAGCACACTGAAAATTTCCTCCCCCACCTAATTGTTCCATGATGAGAGCTACATTTACCTTTTTATTACTTCTAGCAGATATATGAATATTATTTTCATCAACATACCCTAAAGTAAAACTTGCATCTATTCCATTAAATGTTAACATCTGATCTGCTGCCTTTGCACAGTCCTCTTTTAAATATATTTCACGGGGATTATTTCTATTTAAAGTAAATGATACTTGAATAGGAGCAAGTAATGATTTACTATATTTTTTTATTATAGTTCCATTAATAATTAAATTACTTATTCTACAATAACTTTCAAATTCTTCTAAAAACAAATTATTCACATAATCAACATCTGCACCATTTTTAATTAATTTTTCTGCTACATCATGTGTAAATAAACTAGTATTTTGTTTAAATCTTTTAGTATCTAAACATATTCCAGCAAGTAATGCATTACTTACTTTACTATCATACTTAATTTTTAAAGCATTTAATATCCTAGCAACAACTTCAGAAGCACTAGATACATCTAAACTAATAAACTTATTATCTGTATCAATAGTAAATTCATTTTCAGTATGATGATCAATAACATTAACATACATAAATTCATCTAATATATCACCAACAGAAATCATATTTATTTTATTAACATCAGTAACTATTAATAATGATTTTTCAATATTAAATTTATTTAGATCTTTTTTCTTTATAAAACTATAATCACTTTTGTATTGATCAATCATTTTCTTAATACTTGAATCCAATGTAGTATCTTTATCATCTATAATAATATAACTATCTTTATTAAATTTTTTTGCAAGTTCTGATAAACCAATGGCAGAACCTAATGCATCAAAATCCGGACTATTATGCCCAACAATAAAAACATTAGAACAATCTTTATCATTTAGTTCTAATTCTAGTAACTCTTTTAAATTTTTAATACTAGTTATGCTCATAATAATCTCCTATACAGTGATTTATTATATCAAAAGAAAAAAAAGAAAGCAAATAACTTTCTATTTTCTTTCACGCAATATTCCGTTTTCTATGCTTACTCTTTGTACTATTGTTAAAGCCGCAATTAAACAAATTGTAAAACTACCACCATAACTCATAAACGGTAAAGGAACACCAGTCATAGGCATAAGTCCCATAATACCTAATAAATTAATAGTTATATGTAAAAATATATAGGTAGCTACTCCATAACAAAATACAGCACCTCTATTATTAGGACTACGTCTTCCTATAACTAATATCCGATATAATATAAATATATATAATAATATTAAAATTATACCTGTAACAACTCCTAATTCTTCAACTATAATTGCAAATATAAAGTCAGTATAAGGTTCTGGTAAATACAAATACTTTTGTGTAGAATTACCAAGTCCTACACCAGTTAATCCGCCATTATTAATTGCAATATAACAATTACATACTTGGTTACCAGTATCTAATATTCTTTCGCATGGATTAGAAAAATTAAATCTTTCCATTTGTCTTTCCAATAAGACTCCTTTACCACTACCAAAAAGCATAAATACTCCAAAAACAATTAAACCTAATATTGCAAAACAAGTTTTAAATTTTATTTCTTTATTTATTGGTACTGCTAAAAAAATAATTCCAACAATTGCACAATATATTATTGTAGTACCCAAATCAGGTTGAATAAATATTAAACCTGCAACTATTGCACATAAACCTATAGGAAATAAACTTGCTCCCCAACCATTTAATTTCTTAATATTTTTTTCATAATAATCACCTAAAAAAACAATTGTAATTATTTTTATAAATTCACTAGGTTGAATACTAACAAAACCCAAATCAAACCAACTGTATGCCCTATTTTTAGCAGTTCCATATAATAATAAAACTATTAAACTGGCTATTGATATTAATAATAAACCTTTAGAAAACATTCCATAAGATTTAGTATTAAATCTAATCATAATTAAAGCAAATAATAATCCAACTAACAAAAATATTCCTTGCTTTATAAAATAATTATATGGACTAACTGCATGAGTCATATAAGCAGTTACATTAGATGCAGAGAACACCATAATAAGTCCAAAAACAAATAATATTATAGTAACTACTAATAATGGTTTATCTATATATTTTATTATTCTTTTCATAGCATTCTCCCTTCTATAATAAATATATCATATTTTTCTATATTTAGAAAAAATAACACTCACAAAAAATGTAAATTAACATACTTTATATTAGATAAGTAAAGGAGGATATTTTATGTATTATTATGGTGGAGGATCTTGTTGTCCTAATACAAATTCTTACTATTATCCTATACAAGGTAATAATAATAATTATGCAATTATATTAGTATTATTCATTTTATTAGTAATCATCATTGGTACTAGATGGGCAAATTAATAAAGAGCATTAGCTCTTTTTTTTAATAAAAACTTCCAAAATAACAAAAAATATGATAAAATATAGACGTTGAGGTGGTACTAGTGTTAAAAACTAAAGATATACTGGATGAAAAAGATAAAAGATTAAGACAAATTAGTAAAGAAGTTACTTTTCCTCTTACTAAAGAAGATAAAGAAACAATAGATAAAATGATTAAATATTTACATGATAGTCAAATAGATGAACTTTCTGAAAAATATGACTTACGCCCTGGTATGGGAATGAGTGCAGTTCAATTAGGAGTATTAAAAAGATACTTTGTTGTAGTTAATGAAATAAGTGATCCAGAAGATGAGAAAAAAGAATTTGAAACTTATGTATTAATTAATCCAAAAATCATAAGTAATTCCATGGAACAAATCTATGTAGAAGAAGGAGAAGGATGTCTATCAGTTAATCGACCTGTCGAAGGAATTGTTCCAAGATATGCACGAGTTACAATGGAAGCATATGATATGGAAGGAAGAAAAATTCATGTTCGTGGAAGAGAAGAAGTAGCAATATGTTTCCAACATGAACTTGATCATTTAAATGGTATATTATTTACAGATCATATTGATCCAAAAAATCCATTCAAAGGAAAAGACCAAATGCGAGGCATTTAGTCTTTTTTATTTTTTTATTTTTTGTAATGCTTTATAAACATTATAACATCCCCTACCTATTTCATTAGGTATATCGTCTAAATAATCTAAAACTAATTCATTTGTTTTATCTGTATAATGATTCATATAAATATCTCTCATTTCACGAGGTATTATACCTACATTATATAAATATTCTAAATAATCAAAATATTGAAAAAAATCTAATCTATTAATATATTCTCCTGCCAAAAAATTAAGAACCATTGTATTATAACAGTAATTATCATTATTAATACTAGGGTAAGATCTAGTTGCCTTATTAACTTTATATTTTGAAATAATATGAGTTTTTTTATCCATAATAATATATTTAGTCTCTAAAGGTTTTTTTCTAGTTACAGATGAACTATCTAAATCAACTACATATATATCATTATTATTTCCAATCAAAAAATTAAATTCTTGAAGATCACCAAAATAAAATTCTTGTTTTTGACATTGTACTTTTCTTACTAACTTACCTATTTTCTTTAATACATTAATTTTATCTTTATTAGAAATATTAATATTTTCTAAATATGTATGTAGATTAATAGAATTTTCTACTTCAGAAATAGTAAATCCTGCTTTTATCCCACCTACTGTAATAATATCATCTGGTACTACTAATTCTTGATATGTTGAAAGTTCACTTTCTTTTATTTTATTAATTGTTTCTATTTTTCTGTTTACCCTCTTATCGGCTGTTAGAAATAATTTTTTTAATAAAATACTCTTCATATCAGTATCTTTTTTATAATAATAAATTATACTTTCAGTACTCCAAATACCATCTAATGGATATTTCTTTAATTTAGATATATCACTTTCTTTTAATGCAATCTCATTCATATAATTCACCACGTATGTGATATATTAACATTTTATTAAAAATATGTCCACAAAAAAAGGTAAATAATTTTACCTTTTATAGAAATTCTTCATGTTGTTCTAACTTAACACTAACTAATTTAGAAACACCAGATTCCTGCATTGTAATACCATATAATGTATTAGCATATTCCATTGTTTTTTTCTTATGTGTAATAATTAAAAATTGTGTTTTATCTTTATAATTTGATAAATACTCTCCAAATGTTGCAACATTTGCTTCATCTAGTGCAGCTTCAACTTCATCAAATATACAAAATGGTACTGTTCTTACATTAAGTATTGCAAATAATAAACTAATTGCAGTTAAAGTTTTCTCACCACCACTTAATAACGAAATAGTAGTAAGTTTCTTACCTGGAGGAGAAGCAACTATATCAACGCCAGTATTTAATAAATCTTCTGGATTTGTAAGTTTAAGATCTGCTTTACCACCTTTAAATAACTCTTTAAATACTTTTTGAAATTCTTCTCTTATTTTTTCAAAAGTAACTCCAAATTCTTCTTTCATTACTTCATCCATTTCATTCATAATTTCAAGTAATGTATTTTCAGCACTTAATAAATCCTCTCTCTGATTAGTTAAGAAAACATATCTTGTATTTACTTTTTCATACTCTTCTATTGCATCCAAATTAACCATACCAATACGTTTAATATTAGCCCTATATTTGTTAACAAGGCTTCTTGCTTCATCAGGTTCAATATCAAGTACATAATCACTTTTAGCTTTTTCATATGTTAACTCATAATCAGTTGCAAGTATTTCTAACATATTATCTAATTTAACATCACTTCTATTAATAAATATTTCAGCTTCACGTGATTCCTTTTCTAAATTACGCAATTCACTATTTTTTAATTTATCATCTGCTATATCTTTTTCAATATTTTCTTTTAAATCACTAATTTCTTTATTAATATTTTTTAACTTGCTTTCTAATTTTTCTTTTAATGCTTCTTTTTCATGGAATAATTTAATTAATTCCTCTTCTTTTTTACTAACAGAATTATTACTTATAGCTTTTAAAGAATCATATTCTTTTTTAGTAAGTTCAAGATTTTCTTTAATCGTATTTAATTCATTATTCTTAGTATCATGTAGTTCTTTTAAAGAAACTTTTTCTTTACTCAAAGCAAACAATTTTTCTTCTGTCTTACTAATTATACTATCATTTTCTATTAATTCTTTAGAAATTTCTTCTTCTTCTAATTTTAATAAATTAGCTTTATCTTCTAAATGTTTTAATTCTTGTTTTAAGATAACTGTACTCTTTCCATTATAAATAGATCCACCAGTTAAACTTCCACCTACATTTACTTGGTCTCCTTCAAGAGTTACTATTTTATATCTACCTTTAATCATATGAGAAAGTCTTATAGCACTATCCATATTAGTAGATACCAAAACTATACCTAATTGATTTCTAATAATATTATCATATTCTCTATTATATAATACTAAGTCAGACATAACTCCTAAGAAATCTTCACTATTTTTTACTATATTTAAACTTTCAGAATCTACATATCTTTCTTTAATAATACTTAATGGAAAGAATGTTGCTCTTCCTAAATGACTATCCTTCAAATAAGAAATTGCTCTTTTTGCAGATTCTTCATCTTTAGTAATAATAAAATTTTTATTAGAAGCTATTGCTGTATTAAGAGCTTTAACGAACTTATCTTCAGTAGTTAATATATTACCAATAGTATTATGTATACCAGTTAAATTAGGATTATTAAGTACTTTTCTAACACTATTAGGCATATCACCATTTTGATCTATTTCTATTTTTAAATTATCAATTTTATGTATAGTAGAAATATATTCTTGATTATGAGTAGAATAATCATTATTAAGCATATTTTTCTTTAATTTTAAACTTTGTAATTCTTTTTCTACTAAAATAGATTCATTATCTAATTTACTTGCATTATTAACTATAACTTTAATATCATCTTCTACTATAGAAATACTACTAGACAATTTTTCTTTATTATCTAACGCTAATCTTATTTCTTCTTTTATAACATTTTCTTCTTTAGTAGTTTTACTTCTTTCTCTTAATAATTCTTTCTCAGAAGCAATTTTTTCTTTCTCTTCTGTTACTTGTAATAATTTTGTATTTAATTCTTGTTTTTCATTTTCTAATTTAGACAATTTATTAGTATTACTAATATTTCTAGCATCACTCTTACTAGATTCATTATAAATAGTTTGAATATCATTATCTAATTTTTCTTTTCTTTTTTTAGTATTCTCAATGTCCTTATTTAAATTTTCTATATCATATGCTAAAATTGCTACTTCATATTTATCTAATCCTTGCTTATTTTCTAAATATTCTTTAGCTTTAATACTTTGTTCTTTCAATGGACCAACTTGCATCTCTAGCTCAGTAATAATATCATTTACCCTATCAATATTGTTATGAGTTCTATCTAGTTTTCTAAGTGCTTCTTCTTTACGTTTTTTATATTTTAAAATACCTGATGCTTCTTCAAAAATAACTCTTCTATCATATGCAGAGTTAGATAAAATTTTATCTACTTCTCCTTGGGATATAATATTAAAAGATTCTTTACCCATACCCGTATCCATAAGTAAATTAATTATATCCTTTAATCTACATTTCTCATTATTTAAGTAATACTCATTTTCTCCACTACGATATACTCTTCTTTTAATAGATATTTCTGTATAAGGGACATTTAAAAAATGATCTGTATTATCAAATAATAATTCAACAGAAGCAACATTTAAAGGACTTCTTGATTTAGACCCTGAAAATATTACATCAGACATAGATCCATCTCCACGAAGTGATTTAATTGATTGTTCTCCTAAAACCCAACGTACTGCATCTACAACATTACTTTTACCTGAACCATTTGGTCCTACAATACACGTAATTTTACCATCTAATTTTATTTCTAACTTATCAGCAAATGATTTAAAACCAGAAGTTGTTATCCCTTTTAAATACATATCTTTCACCCTATCACTTATTATACAATAAAATACATATTTTTCAAAGAACTATTTGCATAAAAAAATCTTTGGATTATCCAAAGATTTATTAACATCAATTAAATATTATTTTTATTTACTTCTATAACCGGACGTACTCCCCATCCTCCATAAGAATTCCAACCAGTAGAAACAAAATAACCATTTGAATTTATAACACACACAGTATAATCAGAAAATGCTGAACCAATCCAGAATGATGTATTTGTTATAAATGAAAGATTCCCTTCTGTTGGACAATTATCTGTTCCGTAAGAACATCCTATACTATTATCTATTACATCATTATAATTTAACAATCTTGCACTTTCTACATCAACACCTATATTTTCTAAATTATTTTTATACAATTCTACATAATAAGCTATTGAATAATTATTTGTACCCGAAATACCTTTCTTATTTATAGAATCATAAATATAACTAGGATATGATAATCCTGTATTTTGCCAATAATTTAATTGAGAAAATTGTACTTGACCATTATAATTACTAGCTCCATCTATATAACCTCTTGAATCTGGACTTTGTAAGCCATATAAAGGATCATTAATTTTATATTCACTTGTTTCAATCCCACTATTAGTAAAATTCTTTCCAACCTTCAAATTATATTTTGCAAGCATTACTATATTATCACCATCATACTTTATAAAATTGAAGCATTGCCCTCTATAACATAATTCATCTCCTACTTGTAATGTTGATACTTCTTTACCCTCTGGTAATATCCAAGTTTTCATATTAATAGCCTCATTACTTGCTTGAGAATAAGTAACATTATAATCAAATGTAAATGAAAGCGCAGTAGAAGGAATACTATCAAATTCTTCTCTTGTAATATCATCACTAAATTCTACTCTAATTTTATATTTTTCTCTAGATGGTGTATTTCCAATCTTTTTCGCTAGTAAATGTTTTTCTTCTGGAACTATTCCATCTGCATATGTTACATAATATTTAATATAACTTGGTAATTCTGGAGAAATACTATTATCTATATTTGTTATCATCGCATCAATTGAACCTGCATTCACCGCATCAACTGTAAATTCATAAAAATCTTTTGGCTTAGTTAATGTTACATTCCATGATATTTTTGTATTTACTTGATCTCCTTGGTTTTGTGTAATAATTGGCAAATTCTGACTTATACTACCACTCGAAACCTCTACATTATCCCAATAAACATTCCATGATTGTTTTGTAATATTTGTCGTTCCATTTATTTTTAATGTTGTTGATAAAAAAGCATATCCTACACTTATTCCCAATAAAAGTAAAAACAAAAATAAATATCTATTTTTTTTCTTGTTTTTCATACTACCACCTATTACTATTTTATCAAATAGATTATTAAAAAATATCAAAAAAATGTATATTATTGTTAATTTACATTTCTATTTACATGTCTTTTTCAGATAACAATTCATTTAATTTTACTATTTTATAACCTTTTTCAATTATATAATCTATTGTTGGGATTAATTCTTTTTCATTATAATTATTAATATCAATAGAAACAATAATTCCATTACTTAAATTTTGTTTAACTTGCATATATAAATTCTTTTTAATAATTAGTGTAGGTTTTATAGTATGAAGTTTATTTTTTTTACACAAATCAATTAATTTATTATTATCTTTTTCACTATAACAATATTTAACATCATCATTCACTATATTTTCTAAATACGATATAGATGTTTCAAATAAAGATTTATTATATGAATTATCATAACTTAATATTTCTATTTCATGATTTTCCATACTTTTTAATTTTAATACATTATTTTCTAAATAAGTACCATCTATAAAAAAATTGCCTGATACTTTTTCTTTTTCTAATATTTTTAATATTTTATCTATATTATCTTCTTTTTTTACAACAAAAACCAATGATACACTTCTACTATCTTCATTACCACTAATTATATACTTGTCATAATTATCATCTATTGAAATTTCTGGTTTTACTTCCTTCAAAACAGTTAATGATTCATTATACATACCATAATGCTTCATTTTATTATAAGATTTTTTATAATCAATATTTTTTCCATCTTTACCAGGTATCATATTATTATCTATTATTTTAGCATTTACTGATTTAATTTTATATTTATCTTTTGTTTTTTTTATTTCTTTCATAATAGGATCTTGTTCTTTCAAAAAATCTATTATTCTATTAGTATAATAAAAACTAAACATTAATAATAGTATTACAAATAATCTTCTAATAGTTTTATTCATAATCTCACCTATTAATATATATGAAAAAAAGATTCAATAATGAATCTTTAATTACTTAATTCTCTGTTTTTGTAAATATAATATACTCCACTACTAATTACTGCAACACCTAATATATATAAGTAACTATCTGTACCAGTATCTGGAGTATTTACTTCTAATGTTGAAGTAACAATATTATTACTATCATTATCTTTATTTATTGTTTCTTTATTATCTTTTGTAGAATTACTATTTATATTCTTTTTACTTTTTTTGTCATTACTAAATTTATTCTTTTCTTTTTTTATTTTCTCAACACCTGTATTTAAAACCCTTTTTGTTTTTTTAGTAGTATTATTCTTATTAGCAAGTTTTATGATTAGTAATATAAATAGCACAACAATAATTATAAAAATAATCCAACGTATAAGTCTTCTGATAAATTCACCCATATAAAGCCCTCCTACTTGTACTATAACACAAATATATAAAAAAAGGAATTACTTTTCAGTAACTTCCTTTTTTTCTTTTTTCTTTGGAACTGGTAATGCATCTTTTCTTGAAAAATTTTGTCTACCTTTTTTGTCTGTACCTAAAGCCTTAACGATTATTTCATCGCCTACTTTAACAACATCTCCTGCTTTATCAACTCTTTCATGAGCAAGTTGAGAAACATGTACCATACCTTCACAACCTGGCCATAATTGAACAAAACATCCAAAGTCTTCAACTTTTACTACTTTAGCTTCATAAACTTTTCCAACTTCTACTTCTCTTACTATTTCTTCAATCATAGCACGAGTCTTATCAATAATAGCTTGGTCTGAATGATAGATAATTACTCTACCATCGTCTTCTAACTCTACTTTAACAGCATTTATATTTGTAACTTCATTAACTCCTGAAGCTTCACAAATAATCTTAGTAATCATTTCTCCACCTTTTCCGATTACATCTTTAATCTTTAATGGATTAATATTAAATGTAACCATCTTAGGAGCATATTTACTAACTTCTTTACGAGGTTCTTTAATTTGTTTTTTAATTACTTTTAAAATTTCCATACGAGCTTTCTTAGCTTGAGCTAAAGCTTCTTTTAAGATTTGCTCATTGATACCACTTATTTTGATATCCATTTGAAGTGCAGTAATACCATCTTCAGTACCAGCTACTTTAAAGTCCATATCACCTAAATGATCTTCCATACCTTGAATATCTGTTAAAATTATATAATCATCACCATGTGTGATTAATCCCATTGCGATACCAGCAACTGGTGCTTTAATAGGAACACCTGCAGCCATTAGAGACATACATCCAGCACAAATACTTGCTTGAGATGATGAACCATTAGATTCAAGAATTTCAGATACAACACGAATTGTATATGGAAATTCATCTTCACTTGGAATAACTTGAGCTAGAGCCTTTTCTCCTAAAGCACCATGACCAATTTCACGTCTTCCTGGAGCACCATATCTTCCAGTTTCTCCAACTGAAAATTGTGGAAAGTTATAATGTAACATGAAACGTTTTTGATCTTCCATAGATAAACCATCTATTACTTGATGCTCATTTAATGCACCTAATGTAGTAATAGATAAAGCTTGAGTCTCACCTCTTGTGAATAATGCAGAACCATGAGTTCTTGGTAATAAATCAATATCAGTTGAAAGTGGTCTAATTTCATCCATCTTTCTTCCATCAGCTCTTATTTTTTCTTTAACTACGATACTTCTGAATAATTCATATTCAATATCAGATACAACCATTTGAACTTTAACTAATAATTCTTTTAATTCTTGTTCTTTCATTGTATCTTCATTTTCTTTTGTAAATAAGTCATTCATTTCTTCTTTAATTGCATCAATCTCAGCATATTTTTTTAACTTATCCTTAATTCTAAGAGCTTTATCCATTCTCTTAGTTACTAATCCTTTAATTCTTTCTACTAATTCTTCTTCAGGAACTAAAGTTTCATATTCCATTTTTTCTACACCAATTTCTTTGATGATTTTCTCTTCAAACTTAATTAATTCTTTAATTGCTTTATGTCCAAACATTAATGCTTCTAACATAATGTCTTCACTAACTTGTTTAGCACTTGATTCTACCATGTTAATTGCATCTTTTGTACCAGCAACTGTTAACTCTAACTCACTTCTTTCTAATTCTTCTGGAGTTGGGTTAATTACAAATTTTCCATCTACTCTACCAACTTTAACACCAGCAATTGGTCCATTAAATGGAATTTTTGAAATAGATACTGCTAAACTTGAAGCTAACATAGCAGTTAATTCTGGAGAACAATCTTGATCTACTGATAAAACTGTAGAAATAACTTGTACTTCATTTTTAAATCCTTCTGGGAATAATGGACGCATTGGTCTATCAATCATACGTGCAGCTAATGTTGCAGCTTCACTTGGTCTACTTTCTCTTTTAATAAATCCACCAGGGATTTTACCTACTGAATATAATTTTTCTTGATAGTTAACTGTTAATGGGAAAAAATCTGATAAAAGATTAACACTCTTAGAAACAACTGCTGCAGTTAAAATAACTGTATCATTGTATCTTACAAGCACTGCACCATCAGCTTGTTTAGCAAGTTCACCATGTTCAACAACTATTTTTCTACCATAGAAATCTAATTCAAATACCTTTTTCTTACTTTTCATAAATTACCTCTTTTCCAAAAAAATAGACACGAAAAAATTTGTGTCTACTTTCTTAATCCTAATTTTTTAATTACTTCACGATAACTTTGAATATCTTTCTTAGCTAAGTATTGTAACATATTTCTACGTTGACCAACTTTTTTAAGAAGACCTCTACGAGAATGATAATCGTGAATATGTACTTTTAAATGTTCTGTTAATTCATTAATTTCTTGTGTTAAAATTGCTATTTGAACTTCTGCAGAACCAGTATCATTTTTACTCTTTGCAAATTTCTTGATGATATCTTGTTTTGCCTCTTTTGTTAGAGCCATTCTTACACTTCCTTTCTTATAATTCACCTGGAACTAAGGGTAAGTCGGAAATTCTTACTCTGAGTACCGGCAACTACTAGGATTATACTACTTTTATAAGTTTTTTGCAAGTATTATTATAATGTTTATAAAATTTTAATACTAATCTATATCTTTTATTTTTAAATATTTTATGATATTCTTATTATGGTGATTATATGAAAATGATAGATAAAAAGATAAATTATATAATAAGAGGAATATTAGTATTTCTAATTTTTTGGTATAGCAAATTTCTTCAATATATACCAATTTATATTTTCAAATTAGATATAAAAAATATGAGTAATACAACTATTACTGTATTATCAACATTCTCTACTCTTATACTATTTTTTATATACTTTTTAATATACAGAAAAGAATTAAAGAAAGATTTTAAAAATTTTATTAAGAATAAAGAAGAATATACAAACATTGGTTTTAGATATTGGATGATTGGTATATTAGTCATGATGATTACAAATTTTATTCTTAATTTTGTATTCAAAATAGGTGGGGCTAATAATGAAAAAACAGTACAAGCTATGATAAAAGCTTTTCCTGTATTAATGATTATTGATGCTGGTATACTTGCTCCATTCAATGAAGAAATAGTATTTAGAAAAACACTTAAAGACATATTTGATAATAAATGGATATTTATAATATTATCATTCTTATTATTTGGTGGTGCACATGTAATTAGTAGCACAAAAGTATTAACTGATTATTTATATATAATTCCATATGGAGCTTTAGGTGCAGCATTTGCCTATTCTTACTATAAAACAAATAATATATTTACTTCAATATTCATGCATACTACTCACAATTTAATATTAATAATGCTCTCAATATTTACTTCATTAATGATATAAAAAAATAGGATTTAAATCCTATTTTTTATTGCCCTCTTTTTATTTTTTTATCTATTATTGTAATTATAATGCACAATATAAATTGAATAATTAACGTAATAAAATACCCAATCCAATAAGTATCTCCAACAACCATATTTAAATATAGTAATGTATAAATCATATAATATACAACTAAAGCAAATAAATAATTAAACAACACTAATACAAATAAGGAAGGAGTGTTATTTAATAAAAACATATAAATAGTTAAATTAATAAACTGACTAACTACATATGCGCAAAGTTCACCAGCTATACTATCAAGCATTAAATTATTACTAACTAAATATGATATTATACATGTAAAACTAACAAATATAACACCTGATATTGCGATAGCTGCAATAGCTTTTTTATAATCATATTTTTTAGCTATATAATTAACTATAAAATATGAAAATGGTAATAAAAACAATGCATATGTTAAATCAATTTCAAAAATATTAAAAGTATATACTTTCATTGACTCTGTTAATATAACCAAAGTCGTTAAAAGTAAAATAAATATCCAACAATCATTATATACAATATCTTGGTTTTTTTTCATAAACACCTCTATTTATTCTTTTCTAGATCCTAAACAAGTATATGCACCTATTAAAACAACTGATATCAACATTATCGTTATCAACAAACTAATATTACCTGTAGCTGGATTTTTTAAATCATCAGTTAAATTTTCTATTTCTAACACAGGATAATCACCATCTAAATAATAATCATATACTATTGTTACTTTATTAGCAGAATTTTTTAAAGTAATACCAAAAGTATTTGTATCTTCGATATAATTATCTTTATAATTTTCATTAACCAATTTAATTATATTATCATTATTATAATAATTATTAATATCATATGGTATCGTTGACTTATTTTCTAATATTGAATATAGATAGAAAGCATATTCGTTATCTTTTATTTCTCCAACTATCTTCTTATCATTATTAATGATAAAACTACCTCCCGTAAATGAAAACTTATTATTTTTAAATTCATATGGTATCATCTTTTTTTCACCATTTATATTAAAAATAATATTATTATCATCAACACTAGTAGATTCAATTTTTATATTTTCATCAACTAAAACATTTTCAATATTCTTAATTACTTTTAATGTTTCTTCTAAATTTGGAGTTTTAGCATTTACAATCATTGGAAACAATAATAATACTAATATTAATAATACTTTTTTCATATCATCACTCCTATCATCTTAATTTTAACACAACAAATAAAATAATAAAAGAGAAAGTTATTTATCTTCCTCTTTTATTTTTTCAATTAATTCTTCTATATGTTCTCCATAAGCAATAGATGTATCATAAATAAATTTTAATTCTGGAGTATGTCTTATATCAATTCTTTCTGCTAACTTTGTTCTTATAAATGATGATGCTTTTTCTAAAGCCTCTTTAGTTTCAACCATTTTTTCTTTATTAAGTACTGTATAATATACTTTTGAAAAACTTAAATCATTAGTAGTATCAACACCTGTTATTGTTACAAATTTAATATTACTATCTTTTATTTCTTTCATCAATATCATACTAATTTCTTCTTGAATAGCATGATTCAACCTTTGTATTTTTATACTCATAATATCACCCTATATTATCTTTTAATTTCAACTAATTCGTATACTTCTATGATGTCTCCTTCTTTATAGTCTTGGCAAGCATCAAGTGTAACACCACAATCCATATCTTTTTTCATTTCTTTTACTTGTTCTTTTTCATGTTGTAATGTTTTAATAGAACCATTATAAACAACTATATCATCTCTTATAATTCGTGCTTTAGAATTAATTTTAACAAGTCCGCTAGTTACATGGCATCCTGCTATTAAACCAACTTTTGAGAATTTAAATATTTGTCTAATTTCAAGTGTACCAATTACTTTTTCTTCATATTCTGGATCTAGCATACCTTTCATAGCATTTTCCATATCTTCTACTACTTTATAAATAATATCATATGTTTTAATATCAATACCATATTGTTTTGCCATATCAAATGTTGATGAATTAGCACGTACATTAAAACCAATTATTAATGCACTTGAAGCACTAGCAAGTACAACATCACTTTCAGTAATAGCACCTACGCCACCACGAATTACTTTAACACTAACTCCCTCAATATTAATCTTCTCTAACGCATTTTTAACTGCTTCTAAACTACCATTAACATCAGCTTTAAGTACTACATTAATTTCTTTTTCACCCTCTTTTATTCTTCCGAATAAGTCTTCAAGGCTCATTCCACTAAAGTTAGTATCTTTTTCTTTAGATCTTAATGCTCTAGCTTCTGCAATTTCTTTAGCTTTCTTTTCAGATTCAAAAGCCATAAATTTATCTCCAGCAGTTGCAACTTCACTAATTCCTGTTACTTCTACGGGTGTAGATGGACCTGCTTCTACGATATTTTGACCTTTATCATTTTTTAAAGTACGTACCTTTCCTGCATAGTTACCAATAACAATTGGATCACCTAAACGAAGAGTACCATTTTGAATTAATAATGTAGCAATAGAACCAACTTTAGAATCTTTTCTAGCTTCTACTACTGCTCCAGTTGCATATCTATTTGGATTAGCTTTATATTCTTGCATTTCAGCAACTAATAAGATATTTTCTAATAATTCATCTACACCTAATCCACTCTTAGCAGATATTTTATTAACTACAATATCTCCTCCCCATTCTTCAGGAGTAAGACCATTTTCAACCAAACCTGCCATTACTTTATCAATATTAGCTTCTGGCTTATCTATCTTGTTAATAGCTACAATTATTGGAACACCTGCTGCTTTAGCATGATCAATTGCCTCCTTAGTTTGAGGCATAACACCATCATCTGCAGCTACTATTATAATAACTATATCTGTAATTTGAGCTCCACGTGCACGCATTTCTGTAAATGCAGCATGTCCTGGAGTATCAATAAATGTAATTACCTTACCATTACATTTAACTGAATATGCTCCAATTGCTTGAGTAATTCCTCCTGCTTCTCCACTAACTACATCACTTTTTCTAATGTAATCAAGAAGTGTAGTTTTACCATGATCAACATGACCCATAATAGTAACTACCGGAGGTCTTTCAATTAAATCCTCAGTTTTATCTTCTATTTCATAGTTTTCAAAATTAGAAATATCAGCTTGTTCTTCTTTCTTTAATATCTTACTATAATCAGTTACTAATATTTCTGCCGTATCAAAATCAATTGATTGATTAACACTTGCCATAACACCTAAACCCATACATTTTTTAACAAGTTCAACTGGTGCTACATCTAAAGCATTAGCAAGTTCTGTAACTGTCATACCATCTTTATAAAGAATAACATTTTCATCTTGTACTGTTTCATTACTTTGAAGTTTTTCTTTATTTTTGTACATTTTCTTTCTTTCTTTTAAGAAATCTTTTTTAACAGCCTCAGTTTTTTTAATCTCACCACGTTTATTTTGTTTAACTTTAGTGAATGACTGTTCATTATCCATATCTATTCTAGTATCTTGTGCTAACTCTTCTGCAGATAATTTTACTTCTTCTTCTAGTCTTTTTTCCTCTAAGTCTTCAATATCTCCTTCTACATAATCTTCAGCATCTTGCATTTCATTATCTAAAAGAGTAATACTAATATCATCTAATAATGTATTTTCGTCTTGGTAAGTAATTCCAATTTTATCACATAAAGCTTTAATCTCTTCTGTTGTTTTACCAACGTCATTAGCATAATCTTCTAATGTCATCACTATTGACCACCTCACTTTTCTATTATATTTTTTATTGTTTCATATATCGAATCCTCTATTTTACATTCTAATCTTTTTTCTAAAATCTTAGATTTCATAGCTTTTTCTAATACATCTAAATCTTTTTTTATATATGCTCCTCTTCCATTTAATTTTCCAGATTCATCTACTTCAATATCTCCTTCTGGAGTACGAACTATACGAAGTAATTCACTTTTTGGAAAAGCCTCTTGTGTAACTACACATGTTCTTACAGGTATTTTTCTATTTTTCATAATAACCTCTATCTAAAATTAATTCCTGCTTCACGTGCTTGTTCACTTGTCTTAATATCAATCTTTTTGAATTTAGTTAAACGTGTCGCAAGACGAGCATTTTGTCCTTTTTTACCAATAGCCAATGAGAAATTATCACCATCAGCTATAACCATCGCCTCTAACTTTTTAGGATCTGTAATAGCCACTGTTAATTCTTTTGCAGGTGATAATGCATTTTCAATAAATACAGCAGGATCAGAATCATATTTAACTACATCTAATTTTTCACCATGTAATTCTTCTATAATTCTAGCAATTCTGCTTCCTTTTTCACCAATACAAGCACCAATTGGATCTACATTAGGATTATCTGAATATACTGCAACTTTACTACGATTTCCAGCATCTCTTGCAACACTATAAATCATTACTGTACCATCATTTATTTCAGGTATTTCAAGTTCAAATAATCTTTTAACAAAACCATAGTGAGTTCTACTTAAAAGAATTAATAAATTCTTACCATTATTGTCTACTTTAGATACATATACTTTAATCTGACTTCCCATTTCAATTTTTTCTCCTGGAATACAATCTTTCTTAGGTAAAATACCATTAGTTCTACCTAAATCAATAAAGTAATTATCAGTATCTTCTAAAGCAACTGTACCAATTAGTAATTCATCTTGTTTATCTCCAAAATCATCCATTATACTATTTCTTTCAGCTTCACGTATTTTTTGAACTACTACTTGTTTTGCAGTACTAGCAGCAACTCTACCAAAATCATGTGGAGTAACTTCTGTATCAATAGTATCTCCAATTTCTAATGTCTTATCAATTTTCTTAGCATCACTTAACTTAATTTCTGTTTCAGGATTAAAGAATGAAATAGTTTCTTTTTCACTTTCTTCTTCTTTTTCTTCATTTTTATCTTCTTTTTCAGTATCAAGTTCTTCATCATCAGCATATTTTTCAAATAAAGCATCATCATATTCTTCTTTTGTCATCTTATCATCAGGAACAACAGTAAGAAATGAATATACTTTAATATCACCTGTATTACGATCAAATAATACTTTTACATTAGTTTTAGAATTAAAATTCTTTTTATAAGCAGAAGTTAAAGCTAACTCCATAGCACTATATACTACTTCTGGATCTATATCTTTTTCTGCTACTATGTTATCTAATGCTTTTTTAAATTCTTTACCATTCATTTTGTCCATCTTAATTATCTCCCTTTTCTTTTGAATAAATATCTAATTCATCAATATCTTCTAATAAATTAGCATTATTATCCATTATTTTATTTATTATTCTTGAGGCTTCAGTTATTTTGTTTAAATCAATAATTTCTTCACTATCAAGGACAATATTAAATATCTTTTTCCCTTCTTCAGAACTAGTAAATGCATCATCAACAAAAACATTTAAATCTTTGATCTCATCATTTACTAAACTAGCAATTTTATCTTTCATAAACACCTCCCAAATAATAAGAGTGAGAAACTATATTCTCACTCCTTTCTGTATGTATTATAACACAATTTATTGTATTTTCAAGAATTATTTTTGAAAATCAGCTTCCTTTAACACATATTTATACAATTTTTCATCATCTTCTATAATAAATTCACATTTTACATCATTTATCTTAGAAAATATAACTGGCTTATTTATATTATTCTTTACTTCTAATAAATTATCAAATGTATCTAATTTAACAATTTCTTTTTCTGAAATTGTTTCATAACCATCTCGTGCAACTACTATAATACTGTCATATTTTTTAAGAATATTATCTACTTCTTGTTCATATCTACTTCTATTATTATAAACATCAAATACTAATTTAGATACTTTATAAATTGCAAATAAAGAACAAATAGTCAATAATGAAGAAAAAATTGCACATGTAATACTATAACTATCCCATAAACTAACTTCTCTATCTTCAATTCTAGTTAATTCGTCCTTATTATTTTTACTTATTACCATATTATCATTAACTAAAGGTATTACTAACGATGATATTTTTCTAGTTTCATTTTTATCTGTTAAATATAATACTACTTCAACTTCAGAATATGAATCATCTCTATTATAATCATTTATTAACTCTTTATATTTGTTATAATCTAAAGTAACTGATTCATTAATAGAAAAACTTTTATCTTTACCTTTTAATTCTGTATTATCGACTAAATAATTTTCTTTTTCATAATAAATAATTGAATTATCTTCTTTATTATAAACTCTTGATATTGCATTTATATAATAAGAATTATTATATTTAATTATTTCATCATAATCAGCATTATAATCAAAAGAAATTTTTATATTATCTAAATCATCTACATTATAGTGATTATTCTCATCCACACAACTTGAATTCTTCAAACATACTTTATAGTTTACTGTAGTATATTCTTTATATATTAATTCTTCATGAGTTGTATGATTAATAACATTAAAAGCTAGAAAACAAGCAGTAAAGAATAAAAATAATATTAATACAATAAATGTAATAATTCTAACTTCAAAACTAAAATGTATTCTAAAACCCTTTTTTTTACCAGTATCCTCATCATTTGAATTAGCCTTTTCTAAAGCTGGTACTTTTTCTTTTTCACTAGAATTATCATTAATTAATTCTTCTATATCAACAAATTCAAATTTATCATCATTTTTTCTCATAATATCACCTCTTAACCAGCCCTTTATATCAATATATGAATAACATAAAATATTATTCTATTAAAAGTATACCATAACATAACAAGAAAAAGAAATATCATTTACTTCTTTTATTTTCATTTTTATATTCATTTAATTTCTCAGCAATTTCTATCATTTTTTTATGAGCTTCTTTTTGTAATATAATTAATTGCTTAGACATGGTCTCTAATTCTTTTTGCTTTAAAAATTTTCTATATTTAGTTTTTATTTCAACTCTAAATCTTTCTATTTGATTTAAAGCTTGTCTACAACTTTCTCCACTATCATCATCTGATGTCAATAACTCTGTTAAATAATTAATTAGTTTATTATATTTTTTAAATACCTGTTTACTAACCAAACTAGATGCTAACTTTGTATCAACTACTCTTATATCTTTAATACTTTCTCCATCAATTTTAAAGATTTTATTTTTTGATCCCATCATAAAACCTTCTATATTTAAAATATCTGCTTTATCAATTAATTTACCTTTATTTTTGTATTTTTTATTATTAAGAGAATACATAATACCACCTACTCATCTAATAAATCTGGTCTATTTTCTTTTGTAATTCTTATTTGTTCTTGATGACGATATTCATCAATTTTTTTATGATTTCCTGAAAGTAAAACTTCAGGAACCTCCATACCTTCATATACTCTAGGTTTTGTATATGAAGGGTAATCTAATAAATTATTATTAAATGAATCATTAATATGAGATTCACTTGTAATTACACCATCTAATAACCTAGTTATTGAATCAACTAAAACCATAGCAGGAATTTCACCACCAGTTAAAACATAATCACCTATACTAAGTTCTAAATCACAAATACTTTTAATTCTTTCATCAAAACCTTCATAATGTCCACAAATAATTATTAAATGTTTTTCATTTTTTAAATCATAAGCAATTTCCTGTTTATATTTAATACCACTAGGTGTTAATAAAATAACTTTACTATCATCTGTTTTTAAAGATTTTACACAATCAAATATTGGTTGAGCCATTAGTACCATACCTGCTCCTCCACCATAAGGTGTATCATCAACCTTATTATGAGGATCTTTTGTGAAATCTCTAAAATTAATTAGATTAATTTCTACTTTACCTAATTCACAAGCTCTTTTGATAATTGACTCTGTAAAAACACCATCAAACATATTAGGAAATAAAGTTAAAATATCTATTTTCATAATACCACCTTTACATTCCATCTACTAATTCTACATATAATACTTTTTTATTCTTATCAATATTTTTAATAAATGGAGAATTCATAGGAATTAATACTTCCCTATCAAATAACACTCTAATTATTTTATTATTTGGACTTGCCAAAAAAATCTCTTTTATTTTGCCTTTTTTTCCATCATTTGTCAATACATCATACTTTATTAAATCTTCATCTAATACCTGATTATCATCTAAATCTAAATTTTCTTCAGAAAAATAAACATTCTTTTTTAATAAAAATAAAACTTCATTAATATCAGTATAATCATTTAAAGTTACCATATCAAAATTTTTATGAACACGATAACTCTTAATAATATATTCTTTGTTATCTATTATTAATTTATTACCTATTTTAAACACTTTATATTTATATGGAAAATCACTTAATATTTTTAATTCTCCTTTAATACCATGGCAAGATACAATTTTACCAATTAATACATTCATATTATCTCTCCAATTCATATAATAATATACTACAAGCTACCCCTACATTTAAGCTCTCAGCTTTTTTATTCATTTTTATATATAAATTACTATCACACATATCTAGTATTTCCTGTTTTACCCCATTACCTTCATTTCCCATAACTAATGCATAACTGGAAGTATTATCTATATCTCTAACATCATTTCCACTATTAACATTAGTACCATATACTTTTATACCTCTCTTTTTAATCTCGTTAATAGCATCAATTACATTCATAGTAATTATATTTACATGACAAAACATTCCTTGTGTTGACCTTAATACCTTTGGATTATATAAATCTACTGTTTCTAATGATAATACGATAGTATCAACATTAAAAGCTACACTACTACGTATAATAGTTCCTAAATTACCTGGATCCTGAATATTATCTAATAATAATATTTTATTTCCAATAATTTCATTACTATTTTTCTTTTCACATAAAGCTATCATAGTACTAGGATTATCCATAGTAGTAATTTTCTTCATTACCTCATTACTAACATAAGTAACTGGAATGTCATAATCAACTGTTTCTCCTTCAATCAAATATATCTCTTTTACAATTCCACTTTTATAAGCCTCTTCTACTAAATGTGGTGTTTCTACTATAAAAGTATTAGTTAAATCTCGATATTTTTTCATACTCAATTTTATTAAATCTTTAATTTTATTATTATCTAAACTCGTAATTACCATTAAAATTCCTTCATTTCTTCTTTGTATTTTTTATATTCAGGCATATTATTCTCTACTAATTTCCAAAAACTTCTTGAATGATCGCCATGAACTAAATGACTCATTTCATGAATAATAACATAATCTAAATATGAAATATCCCTTTTAATAAGTTCTAAATTCAACGTAATAATATGAGTCTTTATATTACATACACCCCATCTAGTACTCATCTTCCTAATTCTAAGTTTAGGATAAGGTATTGTCTTAGTAAATTTAGAATAATTATAATCAAGCCTTTCCAAAAATAATTTTTTTGCTTCTTTCTTATACCAAGAATCTATATCAAGATCATAGTTTATATATACCTTATTATTATCAAATTTAATACCAGGATTATCAGAATATACTACAACGTATTGTTTTCCTAGATAAAAGAACCCATTATTATTTTTGATTTTCTTTTCCTGAAAATCAATCATTTTACATATTTTATCAAAATTATCTCGAACTAATTTTTCTATAGAATAATTAGTCACAAAATAATTAGTAGTTATGGTTACTTTTAAATCTTTTTTTACACGTATATAAGTATTTTTTTGATTTAATTTCTTATTTATAACAATATCATAATCTTTATTATTATAAGTTAGTTGCATACTACCACCAACTTTATTTTACAACAAATTAAATTAAATTAAAACAAAAAAAGGCTAGTTACTAGTCCTTTAATTATTAAATCATCTTATATTAAAACAAAAAATAAATGCCAAACATAACCATAATAAATAACATAGCCCCCATAACTATAAACATTAACATAACACTATCTTTATTAAGATTACTATTCTTATTATCCACAGAATTTGTTTCGCTTAAAATTTCAATATCTTTGTCAGTACTCTTCATAATTTCACTCTCCTAATATAATTTTATAACTAAGAAATAAAAAATAAAAGAGATAAATTACTTATCTCTTAATTCAGCATTGAAACTTGACACTACTTTGTCAATTATTTTATTGAAATCTATCATTACTTCTTCATCAGTTAATGTTCTATCAATTCCATTAAATATTAATTTAAAAGCAACACTTTTCTTATTAGAATCAATATTTTCACCTTCATATATATCAAACACTTCTACATCTTGTAGAATCTTACTAGATGCTTTTTTAATAGTTTTAATAACATCACTAACTAATATATTTCTATCTAATGCATAAGCCATATCTTTAGAAATACTTGGATATTTAAATGCTTCTTTATATTTTAATTTACTAGTTTTTCCATAAATACTATCTAAATTTAATTCAAATACAAATACATCTTTCTTAAGTATTGATGGATGAACTTTACCAAGTATTCCTATTACTTTACCATCTAAAATAATATTTGCTTGTACTCCAGGATGAAGATCATCGCATTCACTTCTTACAAATGAATAACGTCCATTATAACCCATAAAATCTAACAAATCTTCTACAATACCTTTAACTACAAAGAAATCAATTTTAACATTTTCCCTCCAACTACTTGTTAAATAGTTTCCAGTCATTAATCCACATACTTTAGTTGTTTCTAAATAATTAACATCATAAGTCTTAGCTATTTCATAAATAGAAATATCTTTAACTCCTCTATCTTTATTATACTCATATACATTCATAAGTGATGGAATTAATGTAGTTCTAACTACGCTCTTATCTACACTCATTGGATTTGGTAAAACAACTGGCTTTCTATCTTCATAAATAAACTTACTAGCCATTAGAGGATTTACTAAAGTATAAGTCTTTACTTCATTTAATCCTAAACTACGAAGCCTCTTTGATACCATCTTACGATATTTAACATCACCAATATATTCACCACGTCTAATTTCTACAGAAGGAAGTGAACTTACTAAGTTATTATAACCAAAAAGTCTTCCAATTTCTTCAGCAATATCATTAACATTAGCATCAATATCTAATCTTCTTCTTGGAATAGTTACAATAAATTTACCATTCTTTAATTCATATGGAAAATCTAATCTATCAAGTTCATTTTTCATATCATCTTCTGAAATAGTTATACCAAGTATCTTATCAACATCACTTGGCACAAATTCCAATATTTTCTCAGCATGATCCTCATTATCTACCAATACAAAACTATCTACTACTTCTGCATCCGCATATTTTTCTAGTAAGTGACAAGCACGTCTACTAGCCATTTCTGTATATTCAAAAGAAAGTCCTTTACCATAACGAATACTTGCTTCACTAGGTAATTCTAATTTGCGAGCAGTATATCTAATACTAACAGGATCAAATATAGCAGCTTCAATTAAAATATTTTTAGTATTAAGATCTACTTCAGTATTTTCTCCACCCATAACTCCAGCAATACATACAGGTTTCTTACCATCAGTAATAACTATATCATTAGAATCAAGAGTTCTTTCCTTTCCATCTAAAGTAGTAATCTTTTCATTTTCTTTAGCATCTCTTACAACAATAGTGTCACCTAATTTATCTCTATCAAAGAAATGAAGTGGTTGACCAAACTCTAACATTACATAATTAGAAATATCTACTACATTATTAATTGGTCTCATACCAGCAGCAATTAATCTTTTTTTGATAAAATCTGGACTTTCTCCAATTTTTATATTTCTAACTTCACGTGCAACATAATAACTACATTTAGGAGTTTCCACCTCTAAATTAAATTTAATTTTATCATCAATTGGACTATACTCTAAACTTGGTAAAGTTACCTTTCTATTTAAAATACAAGCTATTTCATAAGCAAATCCAATATGATAATAACAATCATTATTACGATGTTTATGAATATCTAAATCATATAAGGTATCATCAAGTCCTAAATAAGTAATAGGATCTTCTCCAACTGGAGCATCACTATTTAACTCTTCTATTCCTTTATTATAGTTTTCTTCAGTCTTCTCTTCTAAACCTAATTCAAATAATGCACAGATCATACCTGATGATTCTACACCACGAATCTTACTTTGTTTAATTTCAAAATTACCTGGTAATACAGCCCCTACTTTAGCTACTATTACTTTGATTCCTTCACGTACATTATGGGCTCCACAAACTATTTGTAGAACATCTTCTCCAATATTAACCTTACAAACATGTAAATGATCACTATCAGGATGATCAACACATTCTATAACTTCACCAATTACTAAATTATCAATTTTTTTAGTATAAACATTTTCAATATTAATTCCGGCTTTAGTAATTTTTGTAGCAAGTTCATAAACATCTTGATCTTCTATATCTATATAATCTTTTACCCAATTTAAACTTATCATTATTCTTCATCCTCCCTATCAAATGTATGTACTTCTCTTAAATCTGCATTATAGAAAGTTCTTATATCATTAATATCATATTTCATCATCGCAAGACGTTCTGCACCAAATCCAAAAGCAAATCCACTCCATACTTCTGGATCATATCCACTCATTCTAAGTACATTAGGGTGAACTACACCAGCTCCTACTACAGTAACCCAACCACTATTCTTACATACATTACATCCTTTTCCATGACAATTAACACATGTAATATCTACTTCTACAGATGGCTCTGTAAATTGATAATAACTTGGTCTAAAACGAGTTTCTATATTTTGTCCAAATAATCTTTTAAATAAAACATCCATAGTACCTTTTAAATCAGATAAACTAATATCTTTATCAACAAGTAATCCTTCAATTTGCATAAATTGATGTGAATGAGATGCATCATCATCATCTCTTCTATATGTCTTACCTGGACAAATCATTCTAATTGGAGTCTTACCTTCTCCTTTTAACATAGTTCTAACTTGAACAGGACTTGTTTGACTACGAAGAAGTATTTCCTCACCTTCAATATAGAAAGTATCTTGAGCATCCCTTGCAGGGTGTCCTTTAGGTATATTTAACATTTCAAAATTATATTTATCTTCCTCTATTTCAGGTCCATCTACTACATCATACCCCATAGACATAAATACATCCTCTACTTCTTCTATTACTTTTTCTAATATATGAGGAGCACCTAATTTAACCTTAGTACTTGGAAGAGTAATATCTACTGTTTCACTTTCTAATTTCTTATTTAATTCTATACTATCTAGTTTTTCTTTAGTAGAATCATAATAATTATTAAACTCATTTCTTAACTCATTTACTAACATTCCAAATTCTTTCTTTCCTTCATTTGGAATATTCTTAATTTCACTATTAAGTTCTGTAATAAGACCTTTTTTACCTAAATATTTAACTTTTAAATCATTTAATTCATTCATATCAATAGAATCAACTAAATCATTCTTCATTAATTCCTTTACTTCTAATATTTTTTTATTTTCCATAAAATACCTCCAAAAAAAATAACTATAAAATATAAGGACGATTTCTCGCGGTACCACCTTATTTTATAGTTATTACTATACTCTCTATTCTTTTAACGCAAGAATTACGCTTATTATTAATAAGAACTCCATAGGCGAATTCATAAATTATTATTAAGTATTTTCACCAACCATACTCTCTCTTTTAATAAATCATTTATTACTACTCCTATATCCCCGTTGATACACAAATTATATCACTTATTATATTTATTTACAAGATTTTTTTCACGAATATAACTTCTATTCATCGAATAAATATAATTTTTCTCAGATTCAGTTACAAATCCCTTAAATGAGCTATCATATGCTGCATAATAAGCATTTTGATTATCTCTAAAAATACTAGCCTCTCTATGTTGTTTTAATAATATATCTAAATCTGTCATATTCTTATTACTATCAACAATATTAATTCCATTTAATAAATCTACATTAATATCTTTTTCTTTTTGCATAGATTCAATAAAATTAATCATTTTATAACATTCATTATATAAATGTCCATTTTTTATAGTAATTTTAATACCTATTTTACTTAATATATAAATCACATCATCTTTAAAACTAGTATTATTTTCCTCATCTATTGCCTTATATGTAACTAAAAATAATCTTCTAATTAAATAGTTCCATTCTTCATCAATTAATTTATCATTACTTTCCAATTTCTTTAAAATAGGAATAAATGGTTTAGAATAATATAAGTATCGAAAATACCCACTTGCATTTTGTTTTAAATACTGTTTTTTTTCTTCATCATCTAGCTCACTTATTATTTTGCTTAAATCCATAACCTCACCTGATATTTAAAAATTACCCACTATACAGTAAGTAATTCTTCTTCTTTTTCTTTTAATAAATTTTCTATTTTTTTATTATATTCATTTACTAAATCTTGAATATCTTTTTCCATACCTTTTTCTTCATCTTCTGGAAGTTCTAATTTTTCTACTGCTTCTATTCCATCATGTCTAATATTTCTTACAGATACTTTTGCTTCTTCTGAAATTGCCTTTACTTGTTTAGCAAGTTCATGTCTTCTTTCTTCTGTAAGTTCCGGTATAACAATTCTGATAGTTTCACCATCATTTCCTGGATTATAACCAAGATTTGAAGATAAAATTGCTTTTTCTATTGAAGCTAAAGCTCCTTTATCAAAAGGTTTAATTAATAATTGTCTAGCTTCAGGAACTGAAATAGTAGCTAATTGTTTTAATGGTGTCATAACTCCATAATATTCAACCATAACCCCATCTAAACTAGAAGGATTAGCTCTTCCTGCTCTAACTGTTGCGAATTTTTTTCCTAAATTTTCAATTGTTTTATCCATTTTATCAGTAATATCTAAAATAATCATATCACTATCCATTTAATCATCTCTCCTTAAAAACATTATATTATATTTTAAATTTAAAATAAAGAAAAAATGTACTAATAAGTACATATAAAAACAATAAGTGCAATTATAGTAAGTAATAAAATCATAAAAATAATAAATAATATCCAAACAATTATATTTAATATCTTATAACTCTTATTATCAATTGCTTCATCAACATATTTTTCCTGAACTATAAATCTTTCAATATTTATTTTAGTATTCTTCTTATCTTCAGGAAGATCTTTTTGAATATCTTCTACGTTTTCATATAGATTTTTAATATGTTTAGTTAACTGCTTCATTTTTAAAGTAGATTCACTAACTTTATTATTCTTCTTTAAACTATTTTTTTCTTTAGTGGTAATTGTTATAGCGTTATTCTTTTTAGTAGTACTTTTCTTACTACTAGTAGTAGATTGTTTTGTTTTAGAAGAAGTTTTTTTTGTAGTAGTTTTCTTAACAGGTGTATTTTTAACATTTGACTTCTTTACACTAGTCTTTTTAGCCGATGGTTTCGTAGTGGTTTCTTTATTTGTTTTTATTTTCTTCAAAGAAGTCTTATTATCTACTACAGGTATATCTTCTATTTCTTTCTTATCCTTCAATAAATTATTAAGTTTCTTATCTACTTTTTTATTTTTAGAAGTAGTACTTTTTTTCTTAGTATTAGCCATATACTCATCCCCTTATATGCGACTATATTATATCAAAAATTTGAAAAAAAACAAGTAGTATTTTACTACTTGTTATTTTTTTTAATAAACTGTACCTCCCCATTCAACAGCAACAAAACCTTTTCTTTGAAATTTTATTAAATTTTGTTTAGAAATTTCAACTTTCTTATCTACCTTTTTAATATGAATAACCAATCTTAATAATGAATCTGGTTTTGGATTAATATTAATTTTATTATAACTTTCTCTTTCTTCTGTTAATTCAAAATATACCAAATTTTTTTCATTTTTTTCTAATATTGGTAACCAGTACATTATAAATTCATTAGCCTCTTTCCTAGATAAACCAATATATGCCAATTTCTTTTCTAAGAAATCAATTGCATCTTCTTTAGTAACATAATATCCCTCGCTAAAATCAACATTATGAATTTTAGCTTCATCCCAATAAAGTGCATAGTAATAAGCTCCATTATTATCATATAAATCACCGTTACTGTGAGCTTTAACTTCCCATTTACCATCAAACTTTGGATATGTTGTTTGTAAATATTCTGGATGTTCAAAACTAACAGTCACTTTAGTAGTTTTCTTTGGGTATAAATAAAGTATTGGTTTAGCTATTCCTCCACACATTACATCTTTAACTTCACCTTTTTTCTCTACCGAATCATATATCAATTCAATACAATTATTATTTCCACTTTCATTTGGATTACTAAATTGATATAAAGCTCCATTATTATAAGATATACCATAATTAATATTACCTAATTTTAATTTACCATAATTATATAACTCTTTTCCTTTTATAGAAATCACTTTTATGTCATCATTATCATTAACTAATATATATTTTCCATCTACAGCCCAATAAATTTTATTATAATTATTTAAATATTCCTCTCCTTTATAATCAAATATGTGTCCACCATCATAATTGTCTATTGACCATATATAATTACCTGATTTTAACATTTGTTTATATTCTTGTTTAATTATCTCTTCACCAGTACGATAATTAATAACTCCATATTGAGAAATACTATCACTTGATTTTGCATAATTAACTACAGCAATAACACCATCATCTAAGGTATTAACTTCTACTGCTGGGCCACTAACACCCATTGAAAGTGTTGGAGTAACACTATCATATTTATGAGATACTACCCTCTCATTATTACTAATATTATAAATTCCCCATTTGTCATTCATTTTTATAGCAATATATTTTGTATCATAATTACCATTCGTTTTAATAGGTAAAACAGAAGCATAATTTAAATAATCAAGTACTTTTTTACCAGTTTTAAAATTAATCATATGAACATTGTAATTCTCATCAGTATAAAAGATATAATCACTATTATTACCAAGTAATGTCAAATCACTATATTTACCATCTATTTCAAAACTATATATATCATAATCATCTATATTATTAGGTTTATTTAATACTATATTACCATTCTTTTTAGAAACATAAACTTTAATCGCATCATCACTAATTTTCTTTTCTTCTTTTTCTTGTTTTTTTCCATAAGAATACTTCGTATTTTTATTATTAATACTACAATTGTTTAAATAAATAGATCCATCTTCATATACTTCATGTACACGACATTTAACTTTATAATCATAATCAACTAATTTAATAGCATCATTATATTCCAACATTACATTTTGTTTTTCATAATAAACCGCAAATATTCCTTTTAAAGCATCTCCATAACCTTTAATAATTTCTTTTTGTTCATTCTTACTTAGTTTTTTACTAACACTTTGCTTTTTTTCCTCTTTCTTTGGAATTAATACTATTATTAAAATAATAATTAATATTAATAGAATAACTCCTGTTATTATAAATATTGGTAATCGATTTTTCTTTTTATCATTTTTATCTATTTTCTCTTCTAAAGCATTATCTTTATCTTCCTCTATTTCTGTATTTAAATCACCTGAAACAACTTCTAATTCTTTTGTTTTTTCATCGCTTATTTCATTTACTTCTTCTATCTTATCAATTTTTATAGTATCTCCATCACTAATATCATCATACTTATATTTTTTATCTATTATAATCTCTTGACTATCTTTCTTTTTTTTCATTTTATTTTCTATATCTTTAATACTTTGTATTTGTTTATCTATTTTTTCTTCATCATTTGTCTTCATATATCCACCTCTATTATATATATTAAGTATATTAGAAAACCAAAAAAAAAGAAAGATTTTTCTTTCTTTTTTAATTAACAGCATTCATTTGTGCAGCTACTTCTTCAGCAAAGTTTTCTTGACGTTTTTCAATACCTTCACCAACAGCATATCTTACCATACTTAAAACTTCGCATCCATTTGCTTCAGCATATTTAGCTACAGTCATTGATGAATCTTTAATAAAATCTTGTTCTACTAAACAATTTTCTTTAAAGAATTTAGATAATCTACCAGTAGCCATCTTATCTAAGATTTCTTCTGATTTAGATTCATTCTTAGGATCATTCTTAATTTCAGCCAAAATCATTTCTTTTTCATGTTCTACCATTTCAGCTGGAACATTATCACGATTTACAGCAATTGGGCTCATAGCACATGCTTGCATAGCTATATCTCTAGCTACATCTTTATCTGATCCTTTTACAACAACTACTACAGTAATTTTTCCACCCATATGAGAGTAAATTCCGAATACTTCATCATCATTCTTAGTAATTCTTTCGAATCTTCTGAATGAAATTTTTTCTCCGATTGTAGCAGTAGCTTCAACGATAGCTTCTTCAACAGTTTTACCATTAGCTAATTTAACTTCTTTAGCTTCTTCTGTTGTATTAGCTTTACTACTCATTAAAGTATCTCTAATTTCTTTTACTAAATCTGTAAATTTTTCATTTTTAGTAACGAAATCTGTTTCACAGTTAACTTCAAGGATAATTGCTTCATTACCATTTTCTAATACTTCAGTAATTCCTTCAGCAGCAATTCTTGATTCTTTCTTAGCTGCTTTAGCAATACCCTTTTCTCTTAACCAGTCAACTGCCTTTTCCATATTTCCTTCGCAGGCATCTAATGCTTTTTTACAATCCATCATTCCTGCACCAGTTTTTTCTCTTAATTCTTTTACATCACTTGCACTAAACATATTTATCCTCCATTCTTTTCCTAATAATTATATAATAATTTTTAAAAAAAAGGAATGAATAAATTCACTCCTTTTTTGATTTACTATTTAGTTAAAGCTTCAACTAATTCAGCTTTTTTCATTGTAGAATATCCTTTAATTCCTGCTTCTTTTGCTTTTGCCTTTAAATCAGCTAATGTTAATGAACTTAAATCTTCTTCTACTTTTTTAGCTACTTTTTTAGTTTCTTTTTTCTCTTCTTTAACTTCTTCTTTAGGAGCTTTTTCTACTTTTTTATCCTCTTTTACTTCTTTTTCTACTTTCTTAGTTGTTTTCTTTTCTTCTTTTACTTCTTCTTTTGCAACTACTTCTTCTTTAACATTTTTATCATCTTCACTAATATAATCAATTACTTCATTACCATTAACTTCAGCAATTGCATTAGTTAAAGCACCAATTAACAATTTAACAGATCTAACTGCATCATCATTACCTGGAATAACATAATCAACCATATCTGGATCACAGTTTGTATCAACTACACCAAATACTGGGATACCTAAAATACGAGCTTCTTTAATTGCAATTTCTTCTTTACGAGGATCTACAATTATCATTGCTTGAGGCATTCTTTTCATTTCACGAATTCCTCTTAAGTTTTTATTTAATTTTTCATATTCCTTCTTTAAACCAATTACTTCTTTCTTTGGTAAAGCTTCGAAAGTTCCATCAGTTTCCATTTTTTCGATTTCTTCCATTCTTCTAATTCTAGAACGAATAGTTTTGAAGTTAGTTAAAGTTCCACCTAACCATCTTTCATTAACAAAATACATGTTAGTTCTTGTAGCACATTCTTCAGCAGCTTCTTGAGCTTGTTTCTTAGTACCTACAAATAATACTTTTCCTTCATTTTGAGCAATTTCTTTTAAAGCTTCATAAGCTTCTTCTAATTTTTTTACAGTTTTTTGTAAATCGATAATATAAATATCATCTCTTGTAGTGAAGATATATTCCTTCATTTTTGGATTCCATCTTCTTTTTTGATGTCCAAATTGAACACCAGCTTCTAATAAATAATTCATTGATATAACAGTCATTTTTTAATTCTCCTTTTCGTTTTAATCATCTACTAATTTCTAAAACTAATCACCCTTAGGCACTAGACTAGTCAATTCATTAGTATGTTTATTTCTATTTTTCCTTTTTAGTAGTACTTGCTTTTTTAGTTGTTGTTGTCTTTTTAGCAGTACTTGTTGTTTTTTTAGTTGTTGTTTTCTTTTCTTCTTTAACTTCTTTCTTTGCTGTTGTAGTTTTCTTTGTTGTTGTTTTCTTTACTTCTTTTTTATCATCTTTTACTTCTGCTTTTTTTACTGTTGTAGCTTTTTTAGCACCAATAGTTACTTCATTTCCAGTAACTTCAGTAGCTGGTTTGATTTTTCCAGCCTTACCATCTTTAGCAGTTTTTACTAAATTACTAAATGCTTTTGGATCATTAATAGCGATTTCACTTAGCATCTTTCTATTAACTTCAACTCCTGCTTTTGTTAAACCTTCAATAAATCTTGAATAAGAAATATCATTTTGTCTACAAGCAGCATTGATTCTTGTAATCCATAATTTTCTGAAATCTCTTTTCTTTTGTTTTCTATCTCTGAATGCATATTGTCCAGAGTGCATTAATTGTTCTTTTGCTGTTTTATATAATCTATGCTTACTACCAAAGTAACCTTTAGCTTCTTTTAAAACTTTTTTATGACGAGCTTTTGTAACTGCTCCATTCTTTACTCTTGCCATGTTTTATTCCTCCTTCAAAATTTATTAGATTATATTTTTTAATCTATTTTGATCAGCTTTACTTATGCTTGATCCCTTTCTAAAACTTCTATTGAAGCTTGCACTTTTACTACCAGTATTATGTCTACTACCTGGTTTTCCAATTTTTATATCATTTTTTCTTTTAGTACATACTTTAGCTGTACCTTTATGTGTCTTAATTTTTGGCATATTTAACTCCTCCTTAAATTTATTTGTCTTTCTTTGGTACTAAAACACAAGTCATAGTTCTACCATCTAACTTAGGACTTTGTTCTATATCTGCATAATCTTTAACTCTGTCGGCAAAGCGTTCAAGAACTTCCATACCTAATTCTGTATGAGCCATTTGACGACCCTTAAAACGAATTGTAAGTTTAATTCTATCTCCCTTTTCTAGATACTTAGTTGCATTTCTTAATTTTGTTTCAAAATCTCCAACATCAATAACTGGTGATAAACGATACTCTTTAAGTTCTGACATAGTAGCCTTTTGTTTCTTCAAAGCTTCTTTAGCCTTTTTTTGTTTTTCATAACGGAATTTATTATAATCCATTACTTTACAAACTGGCGGATTTGCATTTGGGCTTATTAAAACTAAATCAAGTGCTGCATAACTAGCCAAAGTTAATGCATCATTAATTGATTTAACTCCTACTTGCTCACCATTAGGTCCAATTACTAATACTTCAGGAACCTTAATTTGATCATTGATCAACATGTTATTATTATCTTTTGCGATATCTAACACCTCCATAAAATAAGAAAAGCAGATATAAAATTTATATCCACTTAAAAACCATAATTAAAATAAATATATTTTATTTTCGGCTTTTTACCTATCGCTATTCGCAGATCAGGTGGATATAAATCTCTTTCCTTTTTTCTTGACTAGTAATATTTTATGCTAAAACCCCTTATTTGTCAACACTTTTTTTACTATTTTAATTTTTGATAAGTAATTACTTTATCATATGTACCATCATTATAATAAGAATCTACAAATATACTATGAAAAATATCATTTGGAAATACCTTATTTCTAATTTCATTAAAATGAAACTTACTGACATCTTCACCCTTACTATATCTAGAATAAATATAACCAACTTGAATAATTCCATATAAATTTAAATTACCTATTAATTTATCAATTAATTCTCTATATCTTTCTAAGTTATTATCACTATAAATATAATGTATGTAATCACTAATATTAGATAACAAAATCATATCAAACTTCTCACCATCTAAGATTTCAGGTAAATTATCAACATTAGCTTCAATAAACATATTTTGCTTATTATTAAGCGAATGTGACAAATCATAATAATTATCTTCATTAATATAATGATTTATTTTTTTTATTAATTTTAAATCATTATCAAAATCATAATAAATATTTCTTAACGGATCTCTTCTAAATTCATTAATTAAAAAATTATAAAAACCATATACATCATCGTTTAAATAAACTTTAATTTTATCAAACAAATCATCTTTTAAAAAATTATTAGTATTGTCTCTTATAATACCAAAAAAATCCAAGAACTCATTATAATTTAAATGTTTAATTGCTTCATCCTTTAATTGTAATTGAAAATGACTTAATAAATTAATATCAAAACAAGTAACCTCATCTGCTCCTAAAGAATAACAATTTAATCTTTGATCTCCGCTACCTGCTACTGTTAAAATTTTTTTATTTTTTAAATTATATTTACTTAAAAAACCATATATATTTTCAGTAGTCATACTATATAATTTAGAATAATTACAAAAATTATTATTTAAACCACCACTTATACTAGTATATTCAATAAGTTTTTGAAGTTCTTTTTTAGTCATAAAATCACCTAATTGCGTTTTATTATACAAAAAAAAGGCTAGAAATCTAGTCTCACTTTTGTTCATAATTAACTGTAAATAATGAAGTAGCACCTGTATGACCATCTTCTATTTCATTTATAAGTGCAATTTCCGCATCAGTTGGTAAAGTTGTAATAGTAGATTTATATGTTACAGTTACTTTAAATATCGCAGTTTCACCTGCAGCTAATATATCATTTTGAGAAATAGTACTACCATCGTTATATGTAACATCATAAGTCATAAACCTTTGAGCAGTAGCATTTAAAGCACTTTTAGCTACATCTTTAACCTTTGCATCTATATTACCACCATTATTATATTTAACATAAAATATAAAAGTATCCCCTGGTTTAGCTAAAATATGTTTAAAATAAATTGTATCTCCTTCCATCCAAATTACAGAACCTGTATCACAATTATTTTGATCTTCACAATATTCTGGATCAGGAATATTATCACATGAATTTGGATTAGCATCACAATCTAAAATTGTACACTTTTCGTTTGCTGGACATTCCACAGGTGGATTACTACAACTAGAAATATCAGTACATTCATCTTGACCTTCAATCGCACACTTTGGACCTATACACCATTTCGCAATTGGTTGAATTGTAGATGACCCATTAATTTTTATTGTTGTAGATAATATTGCATACCCTATTGTTACTGTTACTAATAATAGTAACAAAACCATTAATACTATTGTTTTTTTATCTTTTCCTTTTTTTTGTTTATTATAAACTTGTTCTTGATTTTCCATTAATAAACAACTCCTATCCTATAAAAAAAATTATAACACACATAATATGTTAAATGAATATCACGTATAAATTAATTGTCACTTTCTTTACATATATTAATAAAATAATCGATAATTTTTTTAGAATTATCATCAAAATTATAACTAATTTCAGGATGCCATTGAACACCCATAATAAATTTTTTATTTTTCATTTCAATTGCCTCTATATAATTATCTTCACTTCTACTAGAAACATTAAAATAACTATTCTCACTAACATGATATCTATGAAAACTATTTACCATAATTTCATCCTTTTCAAGTATCTTATATAAATAAGAATCTTTGTTCACAATAACACTATGACTAAGATCATCGTCATTTTCTTGTTTATGATTTATGAATGAATTATTTTCTAAAACCTTAAATTCTTCTTTATAACAACTCATTAACTGCATACCCAAGCAAATTCCAAGAGTTGGAATATCACGTTCAATACATCTTTCTAATACATATTCATCAAAAGGAGTAATTTTAAATCCACCAGGTAATATCACCCCATCAACCATATTTAAATATTTATCAATATTTTCTTTTTCTTTATCTGTTAATTCATTAAACTCATTATATCTAGTGTCAGCATAATTAACATCCTGTACCTGTACTATCGGTAATATTAATGCTCCTGCACTTTGAAATGTTCTTCGAACTGTCTCGCTCAAATATAAAATACATCTTCCATCTTCTAAATGTGCATATCTCAATGGAATACCTATAACTATCATAACTACCTCCAACTATAAATATATAATATCATACATAATAAGAAAAGAATAGAAATCTATTCTTTTTATTATTTACATTACTCATTATAATACTTAGCTAATATCTTGAATATATTTTAGGGAAATTGTTACAGGAAACTGTTGATTTTCTGTTGGATACAAATCCTCATCTATTCCTTCTTTATATTTTAAATAAACTTTTATTTTTTTAGTTTCTCCTGCATCTAAAGTATCACTAACCGAAATAGGAGTACCATCATAATATTCAATAAATGAATCTATATAATCTATATTTGAAAAATCAGGAGTTATTGAAATACTGCCTATTTTTGCATTTATTGTTCCTTCATTTACTACATCCACTGTAAATCCATAAAAATCACCTGGTTCATTTACTTTAGCTGAAAAAGTCACACTTGTATCTGCAATTATTGGTTCTTCCAATGGACTAACACTACCATCTATAGAACTAAAATTATCAAATTTTAAACTCCATTTAGCATCCTTTACATTAGAAATACCATCTATTGAAATTTTAGTAGTCAATGATGCATATCCAAAAGTTAATCCAAATAATATCAAAAAAAGAGATAAGAACATGAATACTTTTTTTCTATTATACTTCATCCATTTTATCTTCATCTTATCCCTCCTACTATATTTAAATTAATATAAAATTATTATATGATTTCAACATCTTCAATAGATGTTTTTCTTTGTTTATGATCTTTTCTAATTGGTGATACCTTATAACTTTTTTTATTAGATAATCTAACAATAGTTGTTTTCTCTATATCTTTTAACATTTCAGAATCTATATCATCAGTATTTTTTTGTTTTAATTGTATCTCATTTATTTCTATTTCTACTGGAGAAATTACATCTGGATTTAATTTTTCAACATAAACATAAGCTTCTTTATCGTCTAATAAAACAAATGAACATGATTCAGTTTGTTTATAATAACAAATTGGTTTTCTTATTTCTAATTGAGCATCAACCATATCTTCCATATCTTCTACAATGATAATATTTCTCCCTACTAATTTAGGAACTGAATTACTTTTGACTAAAATAGAATCAAATGTATTTAATATATTCTTAATGTTACTTTGATATGCTTTTTCTGGATTAAGACCATCTATAATAAACTTTATTCCAAATCCTACTAAAATTACAGCAGCAGTAAAACATAAAATACTATATCCTTTATACTCTGTATTTAGTAAAAAATATCCACCTAACCCTGCAATTATCGCAATAACAATCAAAAGTATCCCCTTATTATTCTCTCTCATTATATCTCTCCTAACTATTAAATAATTCAGTTAACCAAACAGTTGGCCATGCTATTACTGGTATTCTAAATTTAACTATACCTTTTATTTGCTGTCTTGATACATTTCTAGGGTCATTGCTATTATTAGCATCTCCCTTCATAGTATATGTAATTTTATTACCTTCATGGTTAATTTGTTTTATCCTATGTACTATAATTAATTTACCATTACTATATGCTATTATATCACCTTTTCTTAATTCTGTCTTGTCATTTACTTTTTTTAATATAACAGCATCACCTTTACGAATGACTGGACTCATAGAATTACTTCCTATACCAACCATATAATGTGGGAAAAATCCAGATATTAATGCAACTAAAGAAATAAGCACTATAGCTACTGGTATATCCCAAACAGTAAATGTCTTTTTATTAAAGATTGGTTCTGATCTACTAACTCTATCATCTATCATTGAAAAAACACTAATATAAATAAGTATTGGTAATGATATTGATATCATTGAATTAACGTAATCACCTAAATTTGGTATTAATGGAACTATAAACACATATATATCCATTATTAATCTATACATAATTGGAATTTTGTATCCAATATGGTATGCAAAATAACTTAATAAGTAATTCTTAAATATACATGGCAATATTATAGTAGCAGTTATATTAAATGACCCTGCTAAATCAGTAAAATCAAAACTACGAATACTTATAACTAACTCTAATAGTATTAACAACAATGTAATTAATATAACTACAATTTTTTTATCTTTATTAGCATTTATTACTGTATATCTAATAAACTCAACCATTATTATTATAATTATTGGAGAAAAAATATTATCAAATATACTACTAAAATCTCTAGAATACGCATTTTTTAAGAATCCTACCATCATTCCTAAACCATACATTACCAAAAAAGTTAATGCTAAATAAAAAACTACTATTTTAAAAACATTCTTTCCAAGCACACTATTTTTATCTTTTCTAAATCCTAATAAAGCAATAGAAATTGCTAATAAAACTGCTAAAAATGATGCTGTTATTATTTCTGAATACTGCATGTATTTTTGAAATATAAACAATTTATATAAAACAACATAAATAGTTAACATCAACAATACAAATGTATTCTTTAAACTTCTTAACTTCATACTATTCCCCTTTTTGTTATATATAATTTAAATTTTTATTACACAACAAAAACCCTCTACTATATATAGAAATTATATTATAAGTATGCTCTTTTTTTCAATAATTATTAATTGCTTTTTTGTCAATTGACAAAAAAAAAGAATTAAAATTTAATTCTTTCTTCTACATAATTAACAACTTCATCTAATTTTAAAGTTATTTGTTCCATAGTATCTCTATCTCTAACCGTAACAGTACCATTATTTATAGTTTCATCATCTACAGTAATACACCATGGAGTACCAATAGCATCATTTCTTCTATAACGTTTTCCAATACTTCCAGATTCATCATAACTAGTCATAAAGTATTTAGAAAGTTCATTGTAAATTTCTGTAGCCTTATCACCGTGATACTTCTTAGCTAAAGGTAATACACACACTTTATATGGAGCCAATCTAGAATCAATATGTAAAACTTCTCTTACATCTCCATCAGATATTTCTTCTTCCTCATAAGCATCACATAATACTGATAATAATAATCTATCAACACCAACACTAGGTTCAATAACATAAGGAACATATTTTTCATTTGTTTCTGGATCTAAGTATTTTAACTCAGTTTTAGAATGATCTTGATGAACAGATAAATCATAATCAGTTCTATCAGCTATTCCCCATAATTCTCCCCAACCCATTGGGTATTTATATTCAATATCAGTTGTAGCTTTACTATAGAAAGCTAATTCTTCCTTAGCATGATCTCTATATCTTAAATTTTCTTCTTTTATCCCTATTTCTTTTAAGAAATCCAAACATTTTTGTTTAAAATATGCATGCCACTCTAAATCAGTATCAGGTTTACAGAAAAATTCATATTCCATTTGTTCAAACTCACGAGTTCTAAAAATAAAGTTACCTGGAGTAATTTCATTTCTAAAAGCCTTACCTATTTGACCTATACCAAAAGGAACTTTAGCTCTTTGACTTCTTAAAACATTATTGAAATTAACAAATATTCCTTGAGCAGTTTCTCCTCTTAGATATACTTTAGATGCTGAATCTTCAGTAACACCAATATGCGTCTCAAATAATAAATTAAATTGACGAATACCAGTAAAATCACTTTTTCCACATTTAGGACAAACTATCTTATTATCACTAATATATTTTTCTAACTTATCATTTGCCCATCCGTCGCCAGTTTCTTTTCCTTCTGTAAAATCTTCTATTAGTTTATCAGCACGATGTCTTGATTTACAACTCTTACAATCTATTAAAGGATCAGCAAAGCTAGCAACATGACCTGATGCCACCCAAACTTCTGGATTCATTATAATAGCTGCATCTAATCCATAACTATTTTTTTCTTCTTGGATAAATTTTTTCCACCAAGCTTTTTTTATATTTTCTTTTAATTCTCTTCCAAGCGGTCCATAATCCCATGAATTAGAAAGACCACCATATATTTCTGATCCTTGAAATATAAATCCATATTGCTTACAATAATTTACTATTTTCTCCATTGTTAGCATTTTTCTTTTCCTCCATTCTTGCAATTATATTATCAATACTATCTTCGACAATAATATCTTCTCCAAAGCTAATATTTATAACTCCGTTATCAGCCATATCTTTTATTTGATCAATAATTCCTTTATAATAATTTTTTGAATTACATACGTAGATAGTCTTTTTATCTTGCATACCACCCACAAAACATCTTAATGATTCAAGTCCTCCAAATGGTAATATAACGCAATTATTTGAATTATCATATTCACCTAAATCATAACCTGCCCCTAAAATCTTTTCTTGTACTTCCTTATTTAATTCACTTAAACATACTTTTTCCATAAAATCCTCCTTAAAACAAAAAAATCTAGAATAATGTAAGGACGAGTTACCCCGCGGTTCCACCTTACTTATTCTAGACGAATCATCTTTAAACTAGTATACTGCTCTTGGCTTTCCACACCCGTCATCACACTTATGAAATAACTATAATCTTTTTTTTTAGAAAAGTCAAGAACACAAAAACATATTTACATTACTTGTTCATACAATATTGAAAAACTTGTGTCAAATTTATAATCTTCTTCTTGTTTAATAGCTTCTTTATATAAAACTCTATATTTTATTCTTTTAGATTGACCTTTTTCTATAATATCACCAGTATTAATCATAGAACCATCTTCATAAACTAATTCATAATCTATATGTCTATCATCATCATTACATAGATATTCGGATATTTCTATATCATACTTAGTAGAGTTGACTATATCAAAGTATAATTCATAATATTCGCCAGGAGTTGTAAAAGAAGCATTATAATCTAAATTAACACCATCAACACCATTAAAAACTACGTTATCAGTATACTCTATATTATCATAGTATATACCGCCTTTTAAATTAGTATCCGTTTCAGCAGCAAAGCTACGATAACCAACACCTATAAGAGCTAGTAATCCTACTAACATTACCTTTATATATTTCATTTGAACCCCCTAATTTAAAGTCACCATTAGTATCTCTAAATGTGCGTATATTATACCATAAAACAGTAAAAAAATCAAGTTTTTAAAAATTTAAAACATAATAAAAAAGCTTTATAAAAAGCTCTTTATTTTGTTATTTTTAAAACATCTTCATAATTATAATTTTTCATATCAACTATTGCTTTTTTAATTATTAAATTATTCTTTAATTTACCAGATGAAGTATCAGAAACATCTTCATTCTCTACAATATTTTTAATATTATCAAATCCATCTATTACACGCCCGAAACTAGCATAATTTCCATCTAGATTACTAGCTTCATCTAGACATATAAAGAATTGACTCCCTGCTGAATCATAATCATTACTTCTAGCCATAGATACAACCCATTTTTCATGTTTAAGATTATTCTCATAACCATTATTCGTAAATTCTCCTTTTATAGTATACCCAGGTCCTCCTTGACCGTTACCATCAGGATCCCCACCTTGTAATACAAAACCAGGAACTAACCTATGAAAACTATTATTATCATAAAAGCCCTGTTTTACTAATGATATAAAGTTATTAACAGTATTAGGCGCTATATCAGGATAAAGTTCTATAACTATAGATCCATAATTTTTTATATAAAAACTAACTAAAGGATTAGTCTTATCATAATTTATTTCACCTTCATTATTATCTACATTATAATTAATACCTAATAAATCCTCTTTATATATTTTTTCTTTTTGTGGAATAATCATACTAACTATCAATAAAATAACTAATACTACAATACTTACTATAAATATAATTTTATTTTTCATATTAATTTTCCTTTCTAAACTACTTATATATAATAACACAAAAAAAATAACTTTACATACTTTTTATAAAAATATCGCAGCTAATCATCAAGATATGATAAAATATAATTGGTGATAATATGACCAGAGAAGAATTAAATAAAGAAATACACAAAGAACTTTTTAAAGAAGAAAAACAAGAAAAAATAAAAGGTTTAATAAAAATAATTATTAAAACAATACTTTTTTTAATTATTTTCTTTACAGTATTCTTTTTATACACGACATATATTTCAACAGTAAAGATAAGTGTTAGAGAATATCGTATTAAAAACAATAATATTCCTAATTCTTTAAATGGTTTAAAAATAATTCAATTCAGTGATCTTCATTATGGTACTACTATGTTTTTAAAAAATGTAAAAGAAGTTAAAAAAATAATAAATAAAAGAAAACCTGATATTGTAGTCTTTACAGGTGACTTAATTGATAAAAACTATAAATTATCCTCTAAAGAACAAGAAAAACTGATAAATGAATTAAATGAAATAGAAGTTAATCTTGGCAAATATGCTATCCTAGGTGATGAGGATAATGAAAAAATTTCAACTATTTTTAATCAAAGTAATTTTATAGTATTACGAAATGAATATGATTTAATATACAAAGATGATAATAACCCTATTCTTCTTGTAGGAATCTCATCTAAAGAAAAAGATTTTGAAAAAGCATACAGTTACTTTAAAGAAGAAAACCATAAAAGTGATATATATACTATAACTTTAATTCATGAACCAGATACAGTAGAAGATATTTCTGGAACATATAATTCAAATTTATACTTAGCCGGTCATTCACACAATGGAGAAATAAGAATACCATTTATAAAATATCCTATAATTCAATTTAAAGGTTCTAAAAAATATAATCAAGATTATTATAAAATTAATAATTCAAAATTATATATAACTAGTGGATTAGGATCAAAATCCGGAATAAGATTATTTTGTAGACCATCTATTAATTTTTATAGATTATCTAATAATTAATTTTTTAATTTTATTGAGGAAGTTAACTTCTTCTTTTTTTTGTATATTTTTTTGATATATATATACTTTACCAATAATACCATCTTCTAATTTAACCTCTATAAATCCACACTTATTTTCATCAATACTCGGATTTATTTTTACTAAAGTCTGTACTTTATCTAATTCATTTTCTCTTAATGGATAACTAAACGATTTATTTAAATAATACTTTTTATCATTAGAAAATGAATCTATCTTAAATCTATTTTTATCTACTATTAAATAATTTTTATATTTACTAAAATAATAGTCATATAATTCCTCATGATTTTCATAGATAGAGGAATCTCCTAAAGAAATAATAGTTAATACTAAATCATTATCTTTAGCATAAGAAACTAGCGTTTTACCAGCTCTTGGAGTATATCCATTTTTACCACCTATACATTTTTTATAATTAGTAAGTAAACTCATTCTGTTATACCATACATAACTTTTAATAGATGATTTAGTAACATATTTTCTAGTAGATATAATCTCTCTATATTTATTATTTTTATATGCATATTTTGCGAGTAATGCCATATCATGAGCTGTAGAATAATTTTTTGTTTTTTCATCTAATCCATGGGGATTATTAAATATCGTATTATTCATACCCAATTCTTTAGCCTTCTCATTCATTTTATCAACAAATTCTTTTTCACCTAAAGTATGAAAAGCTAATGTTGTAGCAGCATCATTACCACTTCTAAGCATTAATCCATATAATAAATCCTTTATTTTCATAATTTCACCAGGTTCTATATAAATATTAGTCCCATATGAATCAATAACTTCATCACCTATTTTTATATCTTCATTAATATCACTATTTTCTAAAACTATAATACAAGTCATAATCTTTGTAATTGAAGCAATTAATCTTTTTTCATTTATATTGTTTTGATATAGTATTCTTCCTGAATTAACATCCATAACAATTGTTGATCTAGCACTATCTGCATTGACAACCACAGGTATTAATAAAAATATAAACAAAAAATAAAATTTAATTTTTTTCATAAATTCACCTATATAATAATATGAAAGTAAATCTATAATATTAAATAAAAAAACTAATCAATAAATGATTAGTTTAAATACAAAATGGTCGGGAAGACAGGATTTGAACCTGCAACCCCTTGGTCCCAAACCAAGTGCTCTACCAAGTTGAGCCACTTCCCGAACTGGTGCGCTCGAAGGGATTCGAACCCCTGACCTTTTGGTTCGTAGCCAAACACTCTATCCAACTGAGCTACGAGCGCAAGACATGTTGTTCAGCTACTTTATATTTGTATATATATGTCTAATAAAATGGTGGCTCCAGCGGGAATCGAACCAGCGACACAGGGATTTTCAGTCCCTTGCTCTACCGACTGAGCTATGAAGCCATAATGGCGGTTCCTACGGGACTCGAACCCGCGATCTTCTGCGTGACAGGCAGACGTGTTAACCAGCTGCACCAAGGAACCATACAAATTGGTTGCGGGAAAAGGATTTGAACCTTTGACCTTCGGGTTATGAGCCCGACGAGCTACCAAACTGCTCCATCCCGCGATGTAAGTAATAAATGGCGGAGGAAAAGGGATTCGAACCCCTGCGCCGCTTGCACGACCTCCCGGTTTTCAAGACCGGTCCCTTCAACCAGACTTGGGTATTCCTCCAAAAACCTATTACTAAGTAATAGGCAAATTTTTAAAATGGTGCCTAAGGCCGGACTTGAACCGGCACGAGGGTTGATTCTCGCAGGATTTTAAGTCCTGTGCGTCTACCAATTCCGCCACTCAGGCACAAAATGGTGACCTGTATGAGATTCGAACTCATGACCCTTTGATTAAAAGTCAAATGCTCTACCAACTGAGCTAACAGATCATATAAATAAATGGCTGCCTCGGTTAGATTCGAACTAACGCATGTCAGAGTCAAAGTCTGATGCCTTACCACTTGGCTACGAGGCAATAAACATAAGTGGTGGAGAGAGATGGATTCGAACCATCGAACTCAATGAGAACAGATTTACAGTCTGTCGCGTTTAGCCTCTTCGCTACCTCTCCAAAAAAATGGTGCCGAAACCAGGACTTGAACCCGGAACCTACTGATTACAAGTCAGTTGCTCTACCAATTGAGCTATTTCGGCACATCATGGTGGGCGATACAGGACTCGAACCTGTGACCCCTTGCTTGTAAGGCAAGTGCTCTAACCAACTGAGCTAATCGCCCGAAATCAGCCCACCTATATATCGGTTGACAGTAATAAATATACCAATTATTGACTAATTTGTCAACAATATTTTTTTATTTTTTAAACATTTCTGCCTGTTTTTGACTAATCCAAATATCTAGTGATTTTGATAAAGTATTAAAACCTGACTTTGTTTCTTTTATTGGATTTAATTTATTAACATTATCTTTGCATTCATTTTTCTTAATACTTAGTTTCAACTTATCATTAATTTCATCATAAGCAATAACTTCAGCGCTTATTATATCACCTATTGTAGCATAATCTTCAACATTCCTAACAAAACCATCAGAAATTTCAGATATATGAATTAAACCAGTTGTATTTTGATCCACTAATACAAATATACCATAATCTTCAATACCTGTTACTTTTCCCTTAACTATATCCCCTGTCTTATAATTTTTCATATTAATACTCCTCGACCAAAATATTATACCACAAATATTAAAATTTGTTTACTAAATACTAAATTTAATGTTATAATTTGCTTGGTGATATTATGACAAAAGAAGAAATTGAATTAAAAATAATTTCTGTTATAGATAGAATTAAGCCTTTTATAATCAGTGATGGTGGCAATATTGACTTTGTAAAATATGAAGACAATATTGTATATGTGAGATTAGATGGAGCATGTAAAGATTGTACATTTATAGATGTAACAATAAAAGAAGGCATTGAAGAAATACTTATAAGTGAAATACCAGAAATAAAAGAAGTAAAAAATATTGATGAATAATACTATTAAAAATATAGTATTATTTTTTTTGATAAATAACTATTAATCTCTTTTATATATTGCTCATATTTATAACTATCAAGCACTATTTTGTTTAAATTACTTATTAAATCATTACCATTAACAATTTTATTAAAAATATCAAAATAATAATCAGGATAAATAAGTAAAGCAATTACTATTTCAAAATTTAAATTATAGTTACTAGTAATTAATCTTTTTAAATCAATACTTTTATATTTGTTATTAAAATATATATATTTTAAATACTTAGAAAATTGATATTCCTTTATCATATTATAATTACTATATTTTTTTAAATAATATATTGTTACTTCCAACATAATTAAATAATAATCAATACTATCTTCAATAATTAAATATTTTCCTTTTATCTTTTGATATTTAAAAGTTATATCATTATATTGATTAATTAAATCATCTCTAAAATTTAAAATAATAATCACCAATAAATCATATGAAAAAAAAAGAAGGTATATACCTTCTTACATTGTTTTTTGAATTTCTTCCATAAATTCAGCTTCGTCTTTTTCATCAAGCATTTGTTGTAATTCAACAAATTGACTATATAGTTCTTCATTATCACTATCTAATTTACTATTTCTAGCATTAATACTTAGAACATCACCTTTTAACTCACTACATTTAGCATCTAATTCTTTACCTTTTGCTTCTTCTTTTGCTATAATTTTTTGTTGCATTTCTTGTATATCACTTTGAAGTTTAGCATTATAATTTAATTTTTGTTGTTCTTCTTCAAGAGCTTTTTCTTTTTCAACTTCTATATAAGAAATATCTTCTTCTTTTCTTCTATTTTCTTCAAGAACAGCTTTAATTCTTTCTGAAATAATTGCTCTTCTAGCAACTGGTTTTTCTTCTACTTTTTCTTCCTCTTTAACCTCTTCTTTTTCCTCTTTAGATATTTCTGTAACTGGAATAACTTCATCACGAATTTGTTCTTCCTTTACAGTAGGAATTTCCACAACTGGTTCTATTCTTTCTTCTTTTACAGGAGGAATTTCTACAACTGGTTCAATTGTCTCTTTTTCTTTAACATCTTGTTCTTGTTTATCTATGTATCCTCTAATAGATTCATCTATGTCATCTACACTTATTGGTTCTTCTTTTTCAGCAAATAAATTACTTATAGGCATTGTAACTTTTTCGTTATTTTCTTGATCCTTAGAACCTTCTACAACTGCTTCAGTCATCTTATTCATTTTTTCTTTTTCTTCCATTTCTTTCATACTCTCCTCAAAGAATGATTCAAAACCTTTTACATCCAGAGGCTTTTCTTCTTCAGTAATTGCTTTTTCAACATTTTCTGATACTTCTGCCTTATTTTCATCAGAAATTTTTTCTATATCAATAGTATTATTTTTTTCATCAAATCGATTATCTATTATTCCATAAATACCTGCACAATTAGCAAATACATTTTTAATCATCTTATCTTTTAATCTAATTGCTCTAGTATCATTATGTAAATAAGAATTAGTCTCTCTTGGTAATATTGTAAGATTTTCTTGTGTTTCCAAGTCTGTAATCTTTTTTGCATAATCTAATACTTTTTCTTCCATTTTATCCAATTCATTTAAATCTTTATAATTATTATAAGTATCTTTTATATGTTTAATTGCTTCTAAATACAATTCTTCTATTTTTCTTTCAATATTTTCTTTTGATGATGGTTTTACTTTAATAGAATTACGATCTGATTTTTCACTTGGTTTTACTATTTTTTCATAATCTTTTACTTCGATATCGTCTAAAGCCATAAGACAAACCTCCTTATACTATTCTGCTTTTGATAGTTCACGTAATACGTCTTTTACTCTGTTCCATTCTTCTTCATCTTCAATACCCATTAATTTAGGTTCTCCAGATGAACGATCAACATTTGAAACATAAACAGTTATATTATCATTTTCATCTTTTTCATTTTTTGTATATATAACATATTCTTTTTTAGTATCTTTAAATTCAAAAGCTAATATTACTTCTACTTCTTCAACTGAACCATCTTCAGCTACAATTGACATCATTTTCTTTTCTTGATTATCCATAAGTAATTACCTCCCTTTATTATTCATATAATATAATTTTAACATAAATACAAATAATTACAAGTATTTTATTTTATTTTTTTCAATAAAAAAGTCTTTGATCCATAACTACAATAATTCTTAATATAATCATCTAAATTTTTTATATCATTTATCTTATTAACATTCTTATTATTACTTTCATAGTAACCTTTAAGTCTTATTTTTTCATATGCATAATCACCAAATATATAATCATATGGATCAAAATAATCTGTTATTTTTTCTTCTACTTCTTCTTTATTAAAACAATCTTTATCGTTTCTTATTATTTCATATTTTACTCCATTTAGTATTACATTTTTCATTACAAACACCTCATTATAATTATAGCATATATTAAATACTAATTAAATTATTTTAAGTATGTCCCATATAATAATCAGGGATTTTTCCTTTTATTATATTTATTAATACTGGTTTTTTAACAACAATCTTTCTTCTTTTTGAAGTCATAGGCATAGTAATTTGTTCATAAAATTCTCCAACATAATATACTTCAACTATTACATTATTTATCCCATATTCCTTGATATCTATATCAATATTTGAATTTAATTGACTACTAAATGTAAGTTTAATTGGAATCACTGGACCTACATTAGCAAATAAAGTAGAATTACGAATTGAACCTATACTAACATCACATAAAATACCATTTTTAACTTTTTTAAATTTACTTTTTTTTATTCTTTCAGGTATAAAAATATCATCTATTTTTCCATCATCTATTTTAATTATTTCTTCTTGTAAAGCATCATCTATTTCTTTTTCAAGTAAATTTATTTTAGTAGTATCATAAAACTCATTAGAATTATTATTAATTATAATGTCATCTATATTAATACCTTTTACTTTTTCATTAATAATTTTAACTACAACATTATTAACTAATCTTTCTACTTCTACATTTATATATGGTTCTAATACTTTATTAATTCTTTTATCAATTAAAAAAAGACAAAAAAATGATATTACAAAAACAAAAATAATACCAGTAAAAAACTTAGTTTTTAATCTTTTTTTACTAATATTACATCTTCCCCTATTTTTGTAATATCATTCCAATAAATTCTCATATCACTTTCTCTATTTAAAGAAAAAATATTCCTAGATTGTTCTATCATCAAAGAATCAACTACTCCATTATCATTAATATTTATATCCACAATATTACCAATATTTCTACCAGTAGAAATATTAATAATTTTTTTAGCTTGTAAATCAGACATTCTCAATTAAATCACCTAATTAATTTTATGAAAATTATTTTATCTTAATACCTTTTTTAATTGTTTTATAGCTTTTTTTTCTAAGCGAGAAACTTGTGCTTGACTAATAGATAATTCTTTAGCTATTTCCATTTGTGATTTTCCAATAATAAATCTTTCATCCAAAATATATTTTTCACGTTTTTCTAAATCATCTATCGCATTTTGAACTGCTAATCTATTTGATATATCAGTATTATTAGCCTTATCTTCTATTTGATCATATAAATAAATTGTATCCCCACCATCATTATAAATTGCTTCATACATACTTATAGGATCCTTTAAAGCCTGAAGTGCATTACTAATATCAAATTCAGAACAATTAAGTTCTTTAGCAATTAATGAAATATCCGGTTCTTTTCCATTTTCTCTATAATAATCTTCTTTATATTTTAATGTCTTATAAGCAATATCTTTTAATGATCTACTTATCCTAATACTATTATTATCTCTTATATATCTTTTTATTTCACCCAATATCATCGGAACTGCATAAGTAGAAAATCTTACATTATAACTTAAATCAAAATTATCAATTGCTTTAATTAATCCAATACAACCTATTTGAAATAAATCATCTAAATTATCTGCTTTATTATAAAATTTCTTTAATACCGATAATACTAATTTTAAATTACCATTAATAAGTATTTCCCTAGACTCTAAATCACCTTCAGAAATCTTTTTAAATAATTTATTCATTTCCTCATTACTCAATTTACTTAGTTCACTTGTTTTTTTTCCACTAATTTCTACTTTATATTTTCCCATATTATCCTCCAAGAAAGTTATGGAAAAATATTATTATTTTAATACAAAAAAAAGAAAATTATTATTCTCTTTCTAAAAAATCTTTACCTTTATGAGGTTCTTCTCTTAATAAATCATTATAATTTTGTTGTCTTAAAGCTTCATATATAACTATAGCTACACTATTAGAAACATTCAAAGCTCTAACTTTATCAGTCATAGGTATCCTCATACAATGATCTAAATCTTCCTTTAATATTTCTTTTGGAATACCTGTTGATTCTTTTCCGAATATAAAGTATAAGTTTTCATTACTATTATTACTATAATCAAAACTAGTATGTGGCTTATGTCCATATCTAGTAAAGTAATAATATATTCCTTTATTTTTAGATTTAAATTCATCAAAATTATCATATACTTCATAATCTAATTTATCTATATAATTAACACCACTTCTTTTTAAATGAGCATCATCTATTTCAAAACCTAATGGTTTAATCAAATGTAGCTTTGTATCAGTAGCTACACATGTTCTCATTATATTTCCAGTATTTTGTGGTATTTCTGGTTCAAATAATACTATATTGTTCATATTTCCTCCACTACAAAAGGAGATTATTCTTCTCCTATTTTATTTATTTCTAAAAATTGTTTTACTTTCATTATATCCATTTTTTTATTACTATTTTGTAAAATTGCCTTTACTTTACCATCCTCAAATAATACAAATGCTGGATACTTTGTTTTTAATTTATTTTTATAATTATATCTTTCATTAAATGAATCTACAAATTCCTCTTGATTTAAATCAGTTAAATTAAGATATACTAATTGATCACTATAATCATAATTTTTTAATAGTTTTTTAAAACTTTTTTCAAACAATCTACAATCCTCATCATTAGCAGTACACATATATATTACTGTATTAGGATTATCAACTACATAGTGATCTAAATCTTCACTATAAATTTCATATATCATTCCATCTATTACAGGTATCTTCTTCTTTTCTGCATCATTTATTCTATATAATTGGCATAAATATAAAACTAACCAACATGATGCAACAAATAATAATAAAAGAATAATATAATTTTTTATTTTTCTCTTTTCCTTTTTAGTGTCAATTTCTTTCATAAAAACACTCCTTACAATATTATTTTAACATAAAATAATTTATTTTTATATAACTATTTTTATAATATCATTTTCAATTTCATCATAAAAATCATATCTTATTATACAACTATTTTTAAATTTATTAATATTTATATTAGTCTTTTCATAATTAAGTATATGTGTATTAACACCATCATAGTACACTGGAAATTTTCTATTTTTAATATCAACTAAATAATAATCATATTTATTAGTAATTAAATTCATAATATTACCTTTTATTATCATATTTTCTATTCTTCCATAACCAAATATTTCAAAAGTTTCTTTACCAATATTTTTTTGATATAAATCAATAAAATCTAATATTTCTTCTTCTGTTAATTCTACTGATAAACATGCAGTTTTAATACCTAATTTCTTCAAAAAATATAAAGTATAAATATTAAAAATATTAAAAGTATAATTAGCAATTACATTATATCCATTATAATCACAATAATCAGATACTAAATTATTTTCTAATAAACTATCTTTAATAGAAAAAGTTTCTCTAGGAATAGCATAATATATATCTTTATACTTATTCTTATATTCATTATATAAATTAATATCATCTACATATATTCTTGAATTATCATATAACATACATTTTTCTAATTGAATTTTATTCTTAACAAAGAATGAATTTTTAATACCAGTTATATTTAAATCTTCTTTTATAAAATTAAATTCATTTTCAATAAATTCTTTTTTTCTACCCTGACGAATATTTATTAACTTTTCGATTAAATTTCTCCTTATCTCATTCAATTCCTTTACTTGAATAAATATATTATCATCACAATTAATAATAAAATTATCACAAATAAATGGAGTATTACCAAGTTTAGATAATTGTTTCTCTATATTATCTTTAGTCATAGGAGAATTAATAGACTTTTGCACCTTACTACCCTTCATTGAAATAGTATCAAAAGAATCCCCTACTTCAATAACTAATTCTTTATCAACAAATGCTTCTACTTTAATCGTAATAGGTATTTTTCTTTTATCTTCTTTTTTTGAATATTCCTGTTCTAAAAGATAATCATGTGTTTTTGAAACAATATCATTTTCTAATAGATCAACTTTATTATCTACATAACATATATCAGTAGAACTATTAATTAATCTATCATTTTTGTCATATAAATAATTAACTACAAATCCATTATTAGAATTTTTAAATCTAATCGCATCATATTGATTTAAAACATATCCTTTATTTAATTGTATTTTAATTTTATTTTTAGTCACACCTATGACTTTTCCAATATCTAATCCTACATGATTAGGAGAAGATATATTCATTAAATCATTATCAGTTGTATTAAACATTCTACCTAAAGTAAATTCTCTATTAAATATAGTTTTTAATTTATCAGTCTCATTTTTTAAGTCAAATTCTTTTTTATCTATTAAATGTCTATAAAAATTAGTAATAAAACCAACATATAAAGGGCTTTTCATTCTACCTTCAATTTTAAAACTATAAATACTACTATCCAATAATCTATCTATTTTAGGTGAAGTATTTAATTCCTTTGTACTTAACAAATATTTATTATTTTTAATTATTTTATCATTTTCCATAAGTGAATAAGGAATCCTACAACTACCTGCACACTCTCCTCTATTTCCACTTCTTCCACCCAGCATACTACTCATTAAACAACATCCTGAATATGAAATACATAAAGCTCCATGAATAAAAGCCTCTTTTTCTATAGGAACATCTATACTATCTATCTCATCTATAGATAATTCTCTTGAAAACACTACTCTTTTTACACCTAAATCGTAATACAATTTACAAATATCTTTTGAAGAAATATTTGCCTGCGTTGAAGCATGAATCTCTAAATTAGGAAATTTTTTTCTTAAAAGACATATCATTCCAAAATCTTGTACTATTAAAGCATCTACACCATTCTTATGTAGAAATCTAGCTTGATCAATAAATGCATCTACTTCACTATTTTTAACTAAAGTATTCATAGTAACATAAATTTTAACTCCATATAAATGACAAAATCTTATTGCTTCTAATATTTCTTCATTAGTAAAATTATTAGCAAAACGTCTAGCACCAAAATTTTTACACGCTAAATAAACTGCATCGCATCCATTATATACAGCTTCATATAGACAATCAATATTACCAGCAGGAACTAATAATTCATGTTTCTTCATAATACCTCCAAAACTCAAACATATTATAACACAGATTACAATATATTTTAATATGAATAATGATTTACAAAATAGAATTAAACAAATTGATACAGAAAACTTTATTTGGATAATTTATTTAATTATAATTGCCTTATCCTATAAAGCTAATTATTATGAAAAAGATTATTTTATAAATAAAAATAATAATAGTAAAAATAAATATATAAAAATTAATTCTTTAGTATTTTTAACTTTAGTGCTTGTTTATATTTATTTTGAAAATGATGCATTAAAATCTTTAAAAAATAAAACTCAAGCAAAATATGATAACTTATCATTCATAGCAACAACTTTAGTTTTAATAGCTGGTTTAATATTTTTATATATATCTATCAATGATACTAATATTGAAACAGAAATTGCTTTCAATTAAAAAAATTCCCTAAGGAATTTTACATATAATTATCTGCTTTAACTTCAAAATAACTTTGTGGATGTGCACATACTGGACATACTTTTGGAGCTTCTTTACCTACACAAATATGTCCACAGTTACGACAAATCCAAATCTTTTCTCCATCCTTAGAAAATACTAATTCATCTTCTATATTCTTTAATAACTGTCTATATCTTTCTTCATGATGTTTTTCAATTTCTCCAACCATTCTAAATTTTTTAGCTATTAAATCAAAACCTTCTTCTTCTGCCTCTTTTGCAAAATTTTCATACATATCTGTCCACTCATAGTTTTCACCATCAGCTGCAGCTTTTAAGTTTTCTATTGTTGAAGGAACATTTCCACCATTAAGCTCTTTAAACCACATTTTAGCATGTTCCTTTTCATTATTAGCAGTTTCCTCAAATATAGCAGCTATCTGTTCATAACCATCTTTTTTAGCTTTACTAGCAAAATAAGTATACTTATTTCTAGCTTGACTTTCTCCTGCAAAAGCAGTCATTAAATTTTGTTCTGTTTTACTTCCTTTTAAATCCATAATATTACCTCTTTCATTATATTAAACTAATTATAACAAAATATAACCAAATTAACAAATTAATTTTATTAGAATAAAATAAATTAGGTGATAATATGAATTTAAAACATAAATTCTTTTGTAGATGTAATACTTGTAAACAAAAAAGAAGAAATAATATCTTATTTCTATCTTCTATTTTTATTAATGCAATTATTATCCTTTATCAATTATTAATACTTATATTTGTAACCACTAAAATAAATGTAATTATTTTATTATTTGAATTTCTTTTAATCTGTTTTCTTATAGTCTTTATCCTCTTCTAAAATAAATTTAAATACTTTTTCATTATACATTAATTCTTTTTTTATTTTTAAAATATTTTCATAGGAACTAGAATTAAATTCAATTTTATTAGGTATACACATCAATGTATAAAAGAAATAATTATTATTCTGATTATTCCATTTCTTCAAATATTTTTTTGAAAGTTTAAGCATAGTATAAAAAGAACTAATATTATTAATTAAATAATAATAATCTATTCTTGGAAAAGAAAATCTTTCTATATAATCTTGCCAATCTAAATAATAATCCATTAAATAATTAATTCTTTTATCTATCCTGTTATAAATATTATTCATTAACTAAAGGTATTATTAATTTAGTACCAATATTAACATCTTTAATATCATTATATTTTTCTAATTCTTCTATTGTAGTATTATACTTTTCAATTATTGAATTAATAGTTTCATTCTGCCTAACAATATAAACAATAAAAGTTCCATAAGTTTCATTTTCATCATTTAAATTAGAGAATAACGAATTAATATTTTCTCTTGTATCATTATCAACTACCTCTTCTACTTCCTCTTCTATTTCATTAGTTTTTTCAAGTATTGGTATTTCTATTTCTTTTTCTAAAACACTATCACCATCACATTCTCTATCATCAATAGTAGCATTTTCTTCTTCATTATCATCAATTATTTCTAAACCATCAACTGTTAATTCAATATAACATATCATTGAAGATTCTTCTTCTATTTCATAATAGAAATCAGATATTTCTATATTACTAGTATTTAAATCAATTTTTTCAGTTAATGCAATTTCAACAGGTATTTGATAATTAAAATCTTCCTCTAATCTTGATGCTTCTGTCATTTTATATTTACCTGATAATAATAAATTACCTTCTATATTAGATTCATCAATAAATTTTAAATCTGGTTCTAATGTTATTTCACAAATTTCTCCTATCATAGTAGGAAAATCAATTTTTTTATTAAAAGATACTTTCTTTTTCATAATATTCCTCCTATAAAATAGTATGAAAAAAGAAGAATAAATATTCTTCTTATTGCATTTGCTTTATCTTATTTAAAATTTTTATTGAATTAGCTTTAATACCTAAATTCAAATAACTATAACTTTCTTTTATCTCACTTGTTTTTATAGTAGCATTTTTAAGCATTATTTCATCAAAGAAACCATCAGGCGCAACTTCTAATAAATAATTCATTGAAGCTAAAAAGTATGGATCTTCTTTTATAAAACTTAAATCATTTTTTAAAGCAGCCATAACAATAGCATCATATCCTAAGCTACTAGCCAATTGATCATAACTATGAAAAACTAATTTTCTAATACTTTGTTGATATTCCAAATAATCTTTTTTTACTTTTTCTTGTTCTTTTAAAGAAAGATTAAAATCATCATTTATAGTATTTAACACACATATAATTTGATTTATAGATTCCTTTTCTTCTTTCGAAACATCAAATCTATGTAATTCAATAACATTTTCTATCTTATATTTAAATTCTTTATCAAGATATAAAAAAGGTAATTCATCATTAATCAAATCTATTAAATAGTTAATAAAAATTCTATAATCTGAAATATCACTATAAATACTTACTAATTTTTTGGAAGGTAATGTCACTAATTGATTTTTCATAATTAATGAATTTTCAAATTCATTAGCACTCATTTTTTTCATTATTTACTCCTTCTTTAAATATTGAATCATATATTTCTTTATAATTATTTACAGAAATAAATTTAATATCTTTCTTTACTTCTTCTGGGATTTCATCTAAATCTTTTTCATTTTCATAAGGTATATACACTTTCTTTATACCTGCACGATGAGCTCCAATTACTTTTTCTTTTAAACCACCAATAGCAAGTACTCTACCACGTAAAGTAATTTCTCCTGTCATCGCAATATTCGCATCAACCTTTTTCTTTTTAAATAAACTTATTAATGTCGTAGTAATAGTAACACCTGCAGATGGGCCATCTTTATTAACAGCACCTTCTGGAACATGTATATGAATATCGTTTTTTTCAAAAATACTACTATCTATTTTAAATAATTCCATATTTGATTTAATATAATCCAAAGCAATATGGCAAGACTCTTGCATAACATCACCTAAAGATCCAGTTAATACTAAATCGCCTTTTCCCTTAAACAAATTAGCTTCTATTGGTAAAATATCTCCACCAAACACCGTATAAGCCATTCCGTTTACAACACCGATTTCACTACTTAAAGATTTTTCCATATATACAAATTTCTTTTTACCTAAAAAATCTTCTACCATATTTTCATCTATGTCATAAAATACTACATCTTTATCTAATAATAATTTCTTAACAATTTTTCTAAACAATGTAGCAATTATTCTCTCTAACTCACGTACTCCTGCCTCTTTAGTATAGTTACGAATTAACATTAAGATAACCTCATCACTTATTTGTACTTGTAAACTAGTAAGTCCATGTTGTTCTAATTCTTTTGGAATTAAATGTTTTTTAGCTATATCTAATTTTTCATATTCAGTATAACTAGAAATATTTATTATTTCTAATCTATCTCGAAGTTCATATGGAATTTGCTCAACATAATTAGCAGTTGCAATAAACATAACTTTACTTAAGTCAAACTCTTCTTCTATATAATGATCAGAAAACTTACTATTTTGTTCAGGATCTAATACTTCAAGTAAACTACTTGCAGGATCACCTTTAATGTCTTTTGTCATTTTATCTATTTCATCAATTATAAATACTGGATTTGTTGTTCCAGCCTTACGAATTCCTTGAATAATTCTACCCGGATTAGCCCCAATATATGTTCTTCTATGACCTACAATTTCAGCCTCATCATTAATTCCACCTACTGATATTTTAGCAACTTTGCGATTTAAACTATTAGCAATACTAATAGCAAGTGAAGTTTTACCTACACCAGGAGGTCCAACTAAACATAAAATAGGACTACGTAAATTATGAGTATTTTGTTTAACAGCTAAATACTCTAAAATTCTATCTTTAACTTCTTCTAATGAATAATGTGAAGAATCTAATATACTTTTTACTTTACTCAAATCTTCAATATCTTTTGTATAATGACTCCAAGGTAAATTAATCATCCAATCCAAATATTCTCTAATCATACCTAGTTCTGGTGAATTACTGTTCAAACTTTCATAACGTTCTAATTCTCTCTTTATTTTTTCTTTAACTTTACTATTACACTTCAATTTAGAAATTTTTTTCTTAAGACGTTCTACTTCATTATCTTTAACATTACCATCACCAAGTTCTTTTTGCATTAATCTTATTTTTTCACGCAAAAAATACTCTTTCTGACTATTATCAAGTTCCTGTTCTACTTCTTTTTCAATTTTTTGTTCTAATTCAACAAATTTTAAATCTTTATTCATATCCTCTATTAAAAGTTTTGCTCTTACTATAGGATCTACTGTTGTAATATATTTTTTCTTTTCTTCATAATTTATTGGTAAAAAAGAAGCAATTAAATCACATAAATCATTTAAATTATCTACACCATTTAATTGACCCATAATTGCATTACCAATATATGGAACTTTTGATATATATCTTTCTAATGATTTTATTAGTATATTAAAATAATTTTTATCATTAACATTTTCCATATTCAAATGACTATATGAAGCTTGATATAAGTTACCATTCTCCTCTATATTAGATATTTCTACTCTATCTAATCCTTCAATAACAATTCTTGTTTTTCCATTAGGAACAGCCATTTTTAATTTTAATCTTCCAATCACACCATATTTAGGAAAAGATGTTAAACTAATATCTTCACTATCAATAGGATTTACAATTAACATTAAACCGTCTTCAACTTTTTCAACCAATTCTACCATTTGTCTATCATACAAATTATCATATTCAATTCTTACTTCGTTATTAGGGAAAATAACCATATCATTTATAATAAAAACTAATAATTTTTCATTCATTGGTTACTCACCCCCAAATTTTTAAATACTGTTTTCTATTATATATTAAACACTTATTTTTGTGAACTAAAAATTAAAATTTTTATACTATTTTTTTTATTATAAAAAGTTTTTATAACAAAAAAAAGAAACGCAATGCGTTTCTTAATTACTTATTTAATTCTTTTAATAATTCAACTACTCTTCTCATTTGTAAATCATATTGAATTAATTCTATTCCACCAAATTCTTTTAAGAAATCAGCCTTTTTCATTTGATATTTTTTAGCAAGTTCTTCTGCTTCTTTTTCAGCTTCTTCTTTACTTATTTCAATCTTTTCTAAAATAGTAATTTCTTCAAGCATTAATCTATATAATACATTCTTATATGCTTCTTTTTCCATTTGACTTCTTAATTGAGATTCATCGCTACCTGTAAATTGATAATAAACTTCAAGAGAAATTCCTTGCATTTTCATTTGTTCTTCAAATCTTCCCATTAAACGATTTACTTCCTCTTCAACCATTTCTTCTGGAATATCTACATCAACATTCTTAGAAACTTCTTCTAAAATAGTATCAACATATTTGTTTTCAGCATCCATTTCTTTTTGTGCCTTAATTGATGCTTTAATTTCTTCTTTTAATTTAGCTTCAGAATCAATTCCTTCCATTCCTAAATCTTCAAAGAAATCTTCATCTAATTCGCGAGTTTGTTTTGTCTTAACTTCATTTACTTTTACTTTGAACACTACTTTAGCTCCAGCTAAATCTTTAGCACCATAATCTTCTGGGAAAGTTAAATCAATATCTTTCTCTTCTCCTGCTTTCATACCAACAACTGCTTCTTCAAAACCAGGTATAAATGTATGAGATCCAATTTCTAATGAATAATTTTCACCTTTTCCACCATCAAAAGCTACACCATCTTTAAATCCTTCAAAGTCAATTATAGCTACATCACCATTTTCAACTTTTCCGTCCTTACTAACTAATTCAGTATATCTTTCAAGTAAATGTCCTAATTCATGATTTACTTCATCATCAGTAACTTCTACTTTTTCAGGTTTAATTTTTAATCCCTTATATTTTTTTACAGTAACTTCTGGTTTAGTAATAATTTTAAATATAAATGTTACTCCATTATCATCAATACTTTTAATATCAACACTTGGTTGTACTACTGGTTCTAATTTAGATTCATCCATTGCCTTTTTATAAGCATCTTGTAGTACAAAATTAGTTGCGTCTAAATATAAAGATTCTTTTCCAAATTTCTTTTCATATACACTTCTTGGAACTTTACCTTGTCTAAAACCATCTACTTTTACTTTCTTTTGATTTTCTAAAAAAGCTTTATCAATAGCATCAGTCCACTTTTTTCCTTCTATTTTTATTTCTATTTCATGAATATTTTTATTTTCTTTTTTTGCCATCTTTATCCCTCCAACGACTTATATTATACATTAAATTTAATTATAACACAATAAAAAAAGCAATTATTAATTGCCTTTTTGCTTTAATATAAAATTATAAGAATCTCTCATCATATCTTCAATACCAAGTTCTGCCTTCCATCCCAATACTTTCAAAGCTTTTGTAGGATCAGCATAACATTCAGCAATATCACCAGGACGTCTATCAACTATCTTATATGGAACTTTCACTTTATTTACTCTTTCAAATGTATTTATCATATCTAAAACACTATATCCAATACCAGTTCCTAAATTAAAATAATCAATTCCTCTATTATTATACTCTAATGCCTTTAAATGACCTTTAGCAAGATCTACTACATGAATATAATCTCTTACACCAGTACCATCATGAGTAGGATAATCATTTCCAAATACACTCAATTCTTTTAATTCTTTACTTGCTACTCTAACAATATAAGGCATTAAGTTATTCGGAATACCATTTGGTTTTTCTCCAATTAAACCAGATTCATGAGCGCCTATTGGATTAAAATATCGAAGAATCACTGCACAAAAATCATCATTAGCAATAGTAAAATCTTTTAGTATCATTTCATTCATTAACTTTGTACTTCCATATGGATTAGTTGTTCCACCAACCCTACATTCCTCAGTTATAGGTAAAACATCTGGATTTCCATAAACTGTAGCACTAGAACTAAACACTATCTTTTTACAATTGTATTTTTGCATTGCTTCACATAAATTTAATGTAGAAACTAAATTATTTCTATAATACATTATAGGTTTATTTACTGATTCTCCAACAGCTTTATAAGCAGCAAAATGAATAACCGCATCTGGCTTTTCCATATTAAAAATCTCATCTATTTTTTCTTTATTACATACATCTTCTTGATATAATTTAAAATCTCTTCCTGTTATTATTTTTATCTTATCAACTACATCAATACTAGAATTATATAAATTATCAACAACAACAACCTCATAATTATTATTTAATAGTTCCACAACTGTATGACTTCCAATAAAACCTAAACCACCAGTAACTAATACTTTCATAAATTTCCTCCATATATTTCATTATATTCTTTAAAAACATTTATCATTTCTCTAGCTATTTTTGGATCAATTTCTTTTGAATCAACTTTTTCTTTAATAAATTCAATAGCATTTGAAAAATTTATATAAAAAATATTAAAATCTGTTTTTAACTCAAATTCATCATATCTAGTATTATTTAAATCAGGTTTACTATCAGTAAAAAAACGATAATAATAAATAACATTCAACACTTTTTTTCCTGTACCAAAATAATTATTATCATATGTCTCTATACATAAAAAAGGATCTTCATTAACTAATAATTCAATCCCTAATTCTTCTTTTATTTCCCTTGTTATACATTCATTAATTGTTTCTTCATCATTTTTATGACCACCCGGAAATTGATATGTATTATTATTATGAACAAGTATCAGTTTATTATTAGAATCTATAATTAAACCCTTAACTCTAATTACTTTCATTTCCATATCTTGTTCCATAAGGTTATAATCATTTATTACTAATTCTTTCATATATTACATCCCATCATCTTTCTGTTTTCATTAACAAGTAATTCTTCCCAGTACACTTCTCCTTCTGGAATATCACTAACACTATCTAAAGTAAATCTCATCATTTCGGCCATATAAGTAGCTTTATTCCAAATAGTAGTGTTTTTATTTAGACAACTAGCCTTAGTATTTGCCATCATATATTCAAATGTTGAAGCACGATCTTCAGTTTCCATTGTTTGTGCATAATTATTAACAAAATATGCATTTTCTTTAAAAGTATTACTATAAGATAGACTACCATCTATTGTTCCCCAAGTAAAATCCTTAGGATTATATTTATCCCAACTACTAAAACTTGCCCCTAATTTAAACATATATCTTTCTATATAATGATATGACTCATGATAAAAAGATTCTGCAAAAGGATATATAGCTGCAATTGAAATATCTGCATAATCATAACTTGAATCAGTTACTCCAGTAATACTATTTTCTGAATAATTATTAACTAGTATTATTGTTAAAGGAATTCCACCATTTTTAATTTCTTTAAACAAACCATTAGGATATAATCCTAATACACAATTTAATTCATTTAATCTCTTGTTTGTAAGATTTGAATCAGTAAGTTCTGTTGTACTAACACCACCAACAGTATAATTTTCTGTCTCTTTTCCATACAACACTTCTACACCATATTTATTTTCTATTTCATTACGTAATTTAGAATTAATATTATCAAGTTCATTAGTATGTGTACTTATTTTTTTATTATTAACAACCCTATTAGATTCATTATCTTTAATATTTTTTATTATATTACCTGGTACTATTTCAGTTCCATCTGAAGTCGTAATTAAAACAACATTTTCATCCTCAGTGGTTTTTTCTACCACAACTGGATTAAGAGATTGTTGTTTATTCACATAATTTAAAATAATTCCATAAACTAATAAAGTTATTGAAATGGCGATTAATACTTTTGCAGTATCTGCGACTTTTCTTTTTGTAAGTATTCGCATAAAAAACCTCCTCTCAATAACTCTTCTTTAATATTTAATTGTATTAGGCAGCTTTACTTGCTTGTAAAACTTTAATTTTATCATTTATCAAATTAGCCTCATTTTCATCTTTTGTCTTAGACAATTGATCAAACATTACCTCAAGTTGTTTATCAACATCTTCTTTTTCTTTTATACCATTATTGCGGGTATTACTAGCCTGACTAGCATTAAGAATAATACCTCTAGCATTATTAGCATCTATTTTTGAAAATTCTTGTTGTGAATTCACTACTGTATTAGTTGTTTCAGTTGGTACTAAAGGTGTAACCTCTGTAGGAGTTAACGCTACTTCTGATTGAGTACTTTCTACTGGTGGTATTGGTGTAATTACAGTATTTTCTTTTTCTTCCTCATTAATTTCAGAAACAACTTTCTGTGGTAATTGTTCTTCATTAACTTCTTGTTGTGAGTTTTCAACTACCTTACTTTCGTTAGAAATTTGTTCAAGAGATGAAACATTTTCTTTTTCTTCTTGTTTTTCTAATTCTTGTTCTTTTTTATTTTCTTCCTCCAATTTTTTTAATTCTTGCTTTAATCCATCTAAAGCTACTTCAAAATCATAAATTCTTGCTTTTAAACTTTCTAAATTCATATTTTCCACCACCTATACATTTGCAACTTTCTTAAGTAATGATTGAACAGCTAACCACTCATTATCATCAACAATTTCTGTAATACTCATAGTATTATCATCATTAGTAATTAATTTAGAAATATATACTATTTCATCATTAACTTCATTAACAATTTCTCCCTTAGAATAAACAATATAAGTATTTTGATTATCTTCACTATGTAGATATGTTAATAATTCTACTTCAAAACTAGTACCATCTGTATTTTTTATAGTTACCATTTGTTTTTCTTTCATACGCAAACTCCTTCTATTCTAAAATATATTATACAAAAAAATTATCAATAAGTAAACTACTTAAATTGAAACATTAACCATTCTGGTTTAAATATTAATAATATACCAACTATTAACATAATAATTCCACCTAATAAATGAGAATACTTATTATATTTAGAAGAAATACCTGTTACTTTCATTGTAAACATTGCAATAAAGAATACTATTAAATCATCAAGTAAAAAGAATAAAATATATATACATGTATAAATAATTCTCATTGAACTAGATACATTGTTTAAAGCAAGTAACTCAGTAAATACAAGTGGTAATCCAGCAGAACATGCAAGTTCCACTAAATTAACTGATATTGCAAGTCCAATAACTCCTAATATAGCCAATAAAAAACTCTTTTCACTAGTAAATTTTTTAATTCTATTAAAAATATTTTTTCTTTTTGCATCATTAACTACTTCACAGCCACTATCTTTTCTACTCTTAATATAACTTCTTATATTAATAATAGCTCCAATTAAAGCAACAACCGCAATAATATTTCTAACCCAAATAACTGTAGTTATTTTAACCGCTATTTGTACCCAAGAAAGCATTATTAACATATACACTAATGCTGATGTAACTAAAAATGTTAAACCAATAACCCACATTCTTTTTCTGTTTTTCATTCCTATTAATACACTGATTAAAAATAATAATATCCACATAGCACATGGATTAAATCCATCAATTAATCCAATGACAATCGCTGCACTTCCAAGTGACACTTTCTTTAAATTTAATTTTCCAAGCGAAGGTACTTTTATAGTCATCTCTTCATCTGTTTTTTCTTCATCTTTTTTAAATTCATCAATTATTTTTTCATTATCAAAATTACCGTTTTTTATTTTATCTACTTGATCAATATATTCATTCTTATTATAAAATTTTATTGCTCTTTCTAATTTATTTCCAGTAGTATCACCAAATCCTTGAATAACAGTATTTCCAATAATAGTAGTAGGTACACCATTTCTTGTAATACCATAAGCTTTATACACATCTTGTAACAAACTAGCATTCTCTTTGTTATACCAAACTTCATATTTAACTATTTCTAGATTCTTATATTTTTTCTCAATACTATCCAAATATCTAATTTCTGCTGCACAATGAGGACAACCATCACCATGAAATAAATATAAAGTTACTTTTTCTTTTGCACTTACAAATATAGGAAACAATAAAGTAATTATAAATACTAATAATAATTTAAATATTTTTTTCATTTAATTCACCAACTTCTAATATTCTATTGACTATTTCATCATAAGATAATTCACCAGTTAATCTTAATAATTCTCTATCATTCTGATATACAATAAATACTGGTAAAATATTCCCTGGATCATACTTTTTTACTTCCTCTTCATCCATATCATAATCTAATTCAATAGCTTCAAATTCATAATTATCTTTTAACTGATTCCAAATCTTATTCATTATTAAGCATGCTCCACACCATATTGCACTAATTTTTACTATCTTCATAACTATCTCCTAAAACTTAATTTTTTTATACACTCATCTAATCTTTTCACAAATTCATCAATCTCTATTTTAGTAGTTAAATGTGACAAACTAACTCTCATACTATTACTTGCCTTTTCTTTATCATGAGTAACAGCATAAACAGCTTTAGAATAATTTGCTGTAGCACATGCTGTCTGTGTAGATAAATATATATCATATTCTTCTAAAGCATGAAGCATAACCTCACTCTTTATTTTGTGTAAACTAAAATTAACGATATTAGGTATACAATACATATTACTGTTAATATCAACATCCAAATGTTTTAATTTATCAATTAAATAATTTCTAATATCTTCAATTTTTTTATTTTTTTCATTCAAATCTTCATAAGCTAATCTTAATGCCTTTGCACATGAAACAATTAAAGGAGTTGCTGGTGTTCCACTTCTAAATAATGTCGTACTTTTACCACCATGTATTAATGGTTCTATTATTAAATTTTCTCTCTTATACAAAACTCCTATACCTTTCATACCATAAAATTTTTGACATGAAAAACTAGCAAGATCTAACAAACTAAAATCTATTTTATCTTTCCCAATACTTTGAGTAATATCACTATGAAAAATAGTTTTTTTATTTTCTCGTACTACTTTACTAATAGCAGCTAAATCTTGTTTAACTCCAACTTCACTATTAACAGAAGCTATAGTTACTAAAACTGTATCATCTCTTAAAAGCATCTTCAAATCATTTAAATCAACTAAACCATTTTCATCTAGTTTTACAAAATCAACTTCATAACCAATACTAGACAAATAATTTAAAGGTGCAATAATAGAAGAATGCTCTAACTCAGTAGTTATTATATGTTTACCTCTATTTTGATATTTTAAACACACACCCTTAATTGCTGTATTATTAGATTCACTTGCCCCACTTGTATAAATAATTTCACTAGATTTTACACCTAATATGTCCGCAACTTGTTTAGTAGATGCATCTATTAATTCTTTTGCCTTTATACCTAGTTTATGCAATGAATTGGGGTTACCTATAAACTCCTCACATACCTTACTATAAGTATCTATTACTTCCTTAGCAACTGGTGTTGTTGCACTATAGTCTAAATAAATCATATAATCACTTCTTTCATAAATAATTATAAATAAATAAAGTATAAATAACAATAAAAAAGAAGTTGAATTACTCAACTTCTAGTTTAGTTTACTTATTAGTATTTTGATAATAATCTCTTTCTGAAATAGTTGATGAAATATAATCTAAATCATCTTCAACTATATCCATATCATCAATTACTTCTTCTATTTCAAAAATAACTTCTTTCAAATTATTACATTTTTGATAAGGAATTTTATATTTATCTAAAACTTCTATTTCTCTATTTGTAAGCATCATCCCATTTATATTTTGAAAACTATTAGAATTAAAATCCATATTACTTACAATACTTTCTATATCAAATTCTTTATTCATTATTTACAACTATACCCATCTGCTTTTAATTTTTTCATAAATTCCCCATCATTATAATTATCTCCTACTTTTAAAGTAAGAACATCTCTACTTTTTGTATTAGAGTTAATTATAATTTCAAAACTATCTTTACCTTTAAATGTAATATTATGAAGTAAAACAACTTCATTATTATCTACTTCTATATTTACAATTATACGATCTGATTCAATTGTATAACTAACTTTATTGCCTAGATAATTTAAAGTTCTATCCAAATTTTCCTTTATTACATTTAAATATGTATCATCCTTTAAATATTTTTCTGGTAAAATAATTGTTTTTTGCACCTCTAACTTTTCTATCTTTTTACCATCTATTGTCGCAACTACATGTTCCTTTAAATATATATTTGAATCAAACAAATATGTTCTTTCACACACAACTTCAGTTTGTTTTATTGTAGTAAATAAATATACAATCACTCCTATTATAATAAAAGTTAAAATAATTGGAAGTTTCATACTCTTTCTTGTACCCATACTATCACCTCTATTGAAATTATACTATATATTTATGAAATGAACAATGAGCAAAATATTTAAGCATCATTGATTCTCATAAAAAAAGAGTAACTGTATTACTCTTTTGTAATTTTTACAAATACATAATGATTTGCTGATTCTTCTTTAAATTCATAATTATAATTACTATCTACTCTGTATGCAACATCTTTTCCTTCTATATCTTTATATGTTGTTTCTATAATTAGTTTTTTACCATCAATATAAGCTTTTGTAATCTTTTGTTCACCTAATGCACAAGTTCCACCACAAGCACCAGACTCTTTCTTATATAATCCTTCTTATTTCATTAACTTAATGATATAACTAATATATTTGAATATAATAAAATCAAATCATTTCATCTGTAAACAATGTAAATAAAAAGAAGTTTATAACTTCTTTCTATTCTTTAATTTGTTTTTTAAAAATAATTACTCCAATACCTATAGAAGCAATTCCTATTAATACACTTATTATACTCTTAGATAAATAAGTATTAGGAACTTCTACATATTCTTCAATTCTTGTTTTACTTGGTCTTAATACAACATATAAATCATTTTCTAATAAATTATTATAATGCAAAGTATTATCAGTAGTTGGGAATGAACCATTTTTATTATAAAATTTATTAAGAGTTTGACCATCATTTAAATAAATATATGCTTGTAATTTATTATCTTCAAATGTAAATAATACATCTCCTGTTTCAAAATGTTCCTTAAATACTGTATCAGCCATAGGACTTCTATAATCTGCAGATACTACATATTTTTCTGGATTTTCAGATGGAGTTCCCATACCCCAAGTTTTTTCCCAATAACGAAGTAAATAATATTGACCACTATTATTTATATGAGTTTTACCACCATAATAATTATTATTAAGTATTAACTTAGCATATTTATTTTTATCATTTATATTAATAGTTTTAGGATTAGTATAATTAAAATTAGCATCTATTAATTCATCAATTTTAAAATTATTAAATAAATCTTTCATACCAATAGAACCATATACTTTATTTATAAGTTTAACACTATCAGTTTCATTAGTATTTTTATAAGTTTCTATTATCTTATTTTTTTCACCTTTAGATAATTTAACTGATACATAATTTTTAACTGTAGCCGATGGAATATTACATACTTTTCCTTTTGAAATAATATCTTTTCCTACAGCTTTATTTTTTACAATTACTTTATAACTTATATTTATACTGTTGTTAGCACTTACTTCTATATTTTCCCATTTAATCTTATTTCCACTAACAACTGCATTATTTGGAGTTTCTACTAATTTTACATAATCTGATAATTCTTCTTCAACACTTAATCCAGTATAAGGACTTGCACTATTATTTTTAATTTCAATATTATAGATTAAAGTATCTCCTACTTCCACTTCACTTTTATCTATTATAGTTTTATCCTTTCCAGATACAGTTTTATTTATATCCATATTTGAATATCTATTTCTACATTTAGCACTATCTGTTAATGCAACTGTTTGAGTTTTTTCTAAACATGTATATCTTGACATATCATACTTACTACCACCAGCATGAGTAATATTATCAAAATCAATAGTAGTAACATTTCCATCACCCAATGGTCTAATAACAAATACATATTTTTGTGTTCTATAGAAAGTCATTCTATCAGTTAATTTTACATAGTGAATACTTCCATCATATAAAAGTTTAACTTTACTACTTATAGATTCACCAACATTATCATTTGATTCAATTATTCTAGTATTTTCTCCATCAACATCATATACTAAAACAGTATGTCCACCATTATCACTAACACTAACAATAATATCTCCTGCTTTAATAACACTTGTTAATGAATTAAGTGTCATACTTTCTGGCTTATCATATCCTTCTTCATCTCTAATCCAAGCTTTTCTAACAACTTCTGGATGAGCACTCATTTGTTGATATGCACATCCACCTAATTTTAATGTATGTGGTGTTAATTTAACATTTAAAGCATCACTATACAAATACCTTACAAAACTAGCACATTGTGTATAAATAAAGCTTTGACTTGTAGCCATTTCTGGTGTTGCATTATTCATATTTTTTTGAGTACTATAAAATGCTTGACCAGATTTTCTTAAAAACGCATCTGCAGTCTCCTTTAATGCCTTTTGATTATCAGTTAATTCCTCCGCATTAACTATGAATGGAATTAACAATACAACAACTAATAATAAATACTTAAAATATTTCTTCAAAGTAATCACTCCTCTTATATTATAAGTATAACATCAATGTAAATAATATAAACACTTTATGTAAATTTTACAAAAATATTGACAAAATTTTACAAAAAAATAAAAAATGTAATTTTTAAATTACATTTTTCTATTTACCTAATATTACACTAATAATTGCAATAGCCAATGGTACTACAATAGGTAATAATACATAAAATAAAATATTAATTATTATACCCATGTTTCTTAATTTACCCTTATTTTTTGATACTAACGCTATAATTAATCCTACTAAAGGTAATATAATTGCTATGAAATTAATTACTCTTGTAAATGTGACAATTATCTTTAAAAGTGGATTAACATTTTCAAATAAATCAACTACTCCCTGAAGAATAAATCCTCCATAACAACATACAAAACCTATTATAGCCAAAACTATTGGAGCCATTGGTTCTTTTGATTTTTTCTTATTTTCCTCTATTACAACTTCTTCATTATTTTTTTCTATTTGAACTGTTTCTTTATTTTCTTCCATACTTTACACTTCCTTCTACAATAAAACTATCAAAAAAAAATAAAAAAAGCAATTATTTAAATTGCTTTTTTTATTTCAATTTACATGTGTTTACATTATCTTATCTTAATATGTGCTTCACGAAGTTGTAATTCAGTTACATCACCAGGTGCTCCCATTAAAGCATCACTTCCACCTGCAGTCATAGGGAATGCAATAGTTTCTCTTATAGTATCCTCATCTAAAAGTAACATTAACATTCTATCAACTCCTGGTGCCATACCAGCATGTGGTGGTGCACCATACTTGAATGCTTCATATAAAGCTTTAAATCTATTTTGAAGATCTTCTTCAGTATATCCAGCAATTTCAAATGCTTTTCTCATGATGTCTAAGTCGTGGTTTCTAACAGCTCCACTAGCCATTTCAACACCATTACATACAAAGTCAAATTGATATGCTAAAACATCTTCAGGTTTCTTAGTATTTAATGCATCCATACCACCTTGTGGCATACTAAATGGATTGTGTGTAAAGATATACCCATCATCTTCTTCACTCCACTCAAACATTGGGAAATCTTTTACAATACAGAAACTAAAGCAATTTTTATCAATTAAATCAAGACGTCTACCTAATTCATCACGAATTAATCCTGCATATTTATAAGCATTACTTCTATCAGCTATAAAGAAGATAACATCTCCTGCTTTTAATTTAGCTACTTTAATTAAATCTTCACGCTCTTCATCACTTAAGAATTTATCTATTGGTCCTACAAAACTCATATCATCATTAACTTTAAAATATCCGATACCAGCACTCATACCAATACTTTTAGCATAATCACCTAAATCATTGAACCATGAATTTGATTTATCAGCAATACCACTAACTACAATACCTTTAACTGTTACTCCTTTAAATGGACGGAAAGTAGTTTCTTCAAATACATCACATAAATCAACTAATTCAAGTGGGTTTCTTAAATCTGGTTTATCAGTACCAAATCTTTCCATTGATTCTTTATAAGAAAGTCTTGGGAAAGGTTTATCTGTTACTTTCTTATTTTTTCCAAATTCTTTAAATGTATTATAGAATATTTTTTCACCAACTTCTAATACATCTTCTTCAGTAGCAAAACTCATTTCTAAATCCAATTGATAGAATTCTCCATAAACTCTATCACTTCTAGCATCCTCATCTCTAAAACAAGGTGCTATTTGAAAATAATTATCAAATCCACTACACATTAATAATTGTTTAAATTGTTGTGGTGCTTGTGGAAGTGCATAAAACTTACCATGAAATTTACGGCTTGGAACTATAAAGTCTCTAGCTCCTTCTGGACTAGATGCAGTTAATATTGGAGTTTGAAATTCTAAAAAATTTTCTTCCTTCATTATTTTTCTTAAATAATCAATTACCTTACTTCTAAAAATAATATTATCTCTTACTTTAGGATTTCTTAAATCAAGATATCTATATTTTAATCTAACATCTTCTGCAACTTCACGTGAAGTCATTACTTCAAAAGGAAGCACATTATTAGCTTTACCTAATACTTCTAAATCATCTACTAATAATTCAATAGTACCAGTAGCTATACGATTATTATAATCTTCTTCATTTCTCTTTCTAATAGTTCCAGATAAAGTAATACTAGATTCACGAGTTATTCCATCAAATATACTATCGTCATTTGAAACAACTTGGATAACTCCAGACATATCACGAATATCTACAAATATAACTCCACCATGATCTCTTATATTTTCAACAAATCCAGCAACTCTTACTTTCTCTCCAACTAATTTTTCATTTAATTCTCCACATCTATGTGTTCTATATTTATTTTGCATTTTCTTTTCTCCTCTCTAATTCTTTACTAATTAATTCTCTTGAAATATTAGGATTTGCTTGTCTATTACTTTTCTTCATAGTTTGACCTACAAAGAAATTAACTGCAGACATATTACCATCCTCAACATATTGTCTAACCACTTCAAGATTCTCATCCATAATAGATTGAATTAGTTTCAACAAAGTATCTTCATCATTAATTTGACCCATACCTTCTTTTTTAACAAGTTCAATTGGATCAGTCTTCTTATCTATTGCTTCATAAAGTAATTTCTTAGCAGCATCCATACTTAATTTATTTTCACTAACTAATTTTATTACATCACTTAACATTTTAGGAGTAATAAATAATTCATCAATACTAATTTCTAATTTATTTAATGTAGATAAAATACTAGTAGTTACAAAGTTAACTGATAAATTAAGATCAGCCCCATAACTTAATACCTCTTCAAAGTAATCTGCTATACTTCTAGTTTTAGATAAAACTCCAGCATCATATTCACTTATCTTAAATTCTTCTATATATCTTAAATATCTATCGCCTTTTAACATTGGTAATTCACTCTTTAATTCACTTATTAATTCATTAGTTACAGGTGTACTTGGTATATTAGGTTCAACAAAGTATTTATAATCAACTGCATCTACTTTTTCTCTCATTGAATAAGTTTTACCATCTTCTGCAATTCTTCTTGTTTCTTGAATTACTTTTTCACCTTTATCTAATAACTCACTTTGTCTTTTAATTTCATATTCAATAGCAGCACGTACATTATTAAAGGCATTAATGTTTTTCATCTCAACCTTAGTACCTAACTCTGTATCAGTATCTTTCATTAAAGAAATATTAACATCACATCTCATTTGACCATAGTTACTTTTAGCTTCACTTACTCCTAAATATAAGAATACATCACGTAAATCTTCTAAGTAAGCTACTGCTTCATCTGCAGACTCAATACATGGATTAGTAACTATTTCAAGTAAAGGTACACCACTTCTATTATAATCAATTAATGAATATTTTGGATAATGTTCTAAAGATGCTGTATCTTCTTCTAGATGAATATCATGTAGTGTTACTCTTTTTACTTTACCATTTACTATTACATCTAAATATCCATTTAAACCTACTGGTTTAGTATTTTGTGTAATTTGATAACCCTTAGGTAAATCAGCATAATAATAATTTTTTCTATCAAAAATTATTTCATCTGGTAAATCACAATGAAGTGCCATAGATGTATATAATGCTTTTCTTACAGCCTCTTTATTAGCTATAGGAAGTATTCCAGGTAATCCTAAATCAACTGTAGCTACATTTATATTATGAGCTTCAGTAAATTCATTTGGTGCAGATGAAAAGTTTTTTGACTTAGTTTCTAACTCACAGTGAACTTCAAGTCCAATAACAACTTTATACATCTATATCACCTACTTTACTATATATATCTTTTAATCCAGTAACTTTTTCAACATAGTTTGCCATATTAAGTACAAGATCATCTTCACGAACACGTCCTGTAATATTAACACCAACTGGTAAATCATTAATCATAGCAAAAGGTAAAGTAATTGAAGGAAATCCTCCAAAGTTACCAATAGCTAAATGATTTTCAAGGATTAAATATCTATCAGATAATTTTTCACTAGTTGAATCAAATTTACTAGCAGGTCCACCACTACAAGGAGCAATCATACCATCGTATTCCTTAAAGAACTCATTCATCTTATCAACAATCATTCTACGAACTCTTCCTGCATTTAAGAATAGTTTTTCTTGATTTTCTCTTTGAAGAATATAACTACCTAATATAAATCTTCTTTTAATTAATTCACTGAATCCCTTAGTTCTAGCATCAAACATAATTTCTTCAACACTATTTCCTTCTCCACGAGGTCCAAATTGAATACCAGTTAAATTAGAGTTATTAGAAGTTGCTTCAGCACAACTTATACACATATAAGTTGGATATATTGCCTCAAGTAATGCTTTATCCATAGAAACTTCTTCTATGATAAATCCTTCTTCTCTTAATTTATCTAACATTTCATGGAACTTTGTAATTGTCTCCCTAAGTTCTTTATCATCTACATCTTTATAAGTATCTTTTCCACATATTTCTTTTATATAAAATAGCTTTTTACCTTTAATATCTTTATCAACAAGATCAACATAACACTTACCATCATCATTAAGAGTAGTCATATCATTAATGTCTTTTCCTTTTAATACATCTGTTACGATAGCACAATCCATTACATTTCTTGTAAACATAGCAACATGATCAAGACTTGATGCAAAAGCAAATAATCCATATCTTGATATTCTACCATATGTAGGTTTGAATCCTACCAATCCACCATGACTTGCAGGTTTTCTAACAGAGTCACCAGTATCAGATCCAATAGAGAAAGGAACAATTCCTAAAGCAACAGCACTAGCACTTCCTGCAGAACTACCTCCAATCATTCTTTCCTTATCCCAAGGGTTTCTAACTATTCCAGTATGTCCTGTAGTTCCTGTTCCACCCATAGCTAACTCATCAAGAACTGTTTTACCAACTAATACTGCCCCCGCACTTTTTAATTTTTTAAAAACAGTTGCGTCATACACTGGTACATAATCTTTTAATATATTACTTGATGCTGTAGTTAAAATACCACTAGTTGAGAAGTTATCTTTCAAAGCATATGGAATACCATTTAATTTACTATCTCTATCTTTATATTTAAATTTATCAATAATAGTTACAAAAGAATTATAATCATCTTGAAAATAATGAGCCAATCTATTAGCTTTATCAAATAACTCTTCTGGTATAGTTTCTTTTTTATCTAATTCTTCACGTAACTCTTGTATATTTTTTCCACGATACATCTTATTCACCTTCTCCCACTACTTTAGGTACTTTAACTTGATCATTAACTTGATGATGAGAATTTTCCAATACTTCACTAACAGTTAAATAATCTCCTACTTCATCTTCTCTTAAACTAGCTTCTTCTAATTTAAAAGGAAATGTCATAGGATCTACACTACTAATATTAGGAATGTTACCTATTAAATCCATTTGTTTTAAAATAATATCAAATTCTTCTTGTAATGTAGTGTATTCTTCGTCTTTCATATCAAACATTAATTTATTTGCATAATCTTTTAATTTTTCTTTAGCTATCATAAATCCTCCTATAAAACAAAAACACCAGTCTTTATCCACAAGGGACGAAGACTAGTGTTTCCGCGGTACCACCCTAATTATTGTATTTCTACAATCTCTTTAGCATAAATAACGGTATGCCACCGACTTATTCTACTTTGTTCTTTAAGTACTCAGAAGTGTTATTCAAAGAATTTCTTTATTAGGTTCCACCTTACCCTAACTCTCTATAAAAGAAGATTTCCTCTACTTCTCTTCATCAACGTTTTACAGCATTGATTATATTATAAATTTATTTATTTGTCAACGTTTTAGAACCATTTTTGTTCAATTAATAATGTAAATTATTATATGAAAATGCACCTAACTAATACCTAGTTAGGTGCCTTACCCATATAAGTAGCACTCAACAACTAATATTAAGTGTTCCTTTTTATTTTATGAAGTTTTCTTCAACATATACATTATATATTTAAATCAAATCATTTACATTTCTTTAATTTTCTTTTTTCTCAAATATAATGTAATCACTGCAATAGCTAATATTATATTAAGCGTGATCATAATAATTGGTAAAATATTAAATGATGTTTCTTTCTTTGTAGGTTCTTTCTTTTCTTTTTCTTCTTTCTTTGGAACAACATTTTCTTCTTCCTCTTCTCTAGTTACTTTTACTATAATCTTATTCTGTGTTCCATCTTCAGCAGTTATTACCACTTCTAACTCATTTTCCCCTACTTTTATTTGATGTTCTCCATCCCCTGTTACTTTAGCTTTTGTATCTTCTGCTTCTACTACTACTTTTACTTTTTCAACATCATTTTCTACTGTTACCTCATAATTATTATCATCAATTTTCTTTAATTCATAACCATCAATAGATATTTTCTTTAACTTATTATTATTTGATTTACTTTCACTTTTGTTATCATCATTTTGTTTTGTATCATCTGTTGTAGAACTAGGTGCAGGGCTTGGTGTTGGAGTTGGAGTTGGTGTTGGAGTAGGAGTAGGAGTTGGTTTTGGTGTTGGCCCTGGTTTAGTTGTTACTGTTACACTCCTACTTCCTGATATTTTCACTGCTTTACTATCACTTGCTGATGTCACATCACCACTTAAATTTAATGTTATTGTTCCAGTACCTGTTGCTGTACATGTAGCTTTAAATTCCTTATTCGCATCTTGTGCATCTCCTGTTGCATCAGCTTGATTTATTGTACATCCACTTACTGGTCCATTAGCATCAACATGCACATTCCATGATGCTGCACCATTTACATTTACAGATACATTAAAACTATCTCCAACATATACATTACCTGTACTTGTTGATAAAGTTGCACTTGCTGCATTAACTTCTATGGTTAAGACCATTAATAATGTCACTATTATTGCCATTAATATTTTTTTTATCTGCTTCATCTTTTTACCATCCCTTTTTAATCTATCTTTTTAATTCCTAGTAAGTGTTGTCTTACTTTTAATAAGTCTGCTGAATTTATTTCATTATCATAATTTACATCTGATGCTATAAAGTATTCATCATTTAGTGTTTTAACATTTAATAGATGTTGTCTTATTTTTAACAAGTCTGCTGAATTTATTTCAGCATCACCATTTGTATCACCTACTACTACATTAGTGTATTCTCTATATACAGTATCACCTTTCATTATATCTGTTTTTCCACCTGTATATAGTAATTTTTTATTATCTACATCTTTATAATCTATATCTACACTATATCCTGTTCCCAATTTTATACTCTTCTTAAATTCTCCTACATCAGTATTTACATTGATCTTCTTTATATACTTATTCGTTTCATCAACTTCATAGTCTTCTATTTCATAATCCATATCATCCATTATTTCAATTGTTCCTGATACGATTTCAGAATCATTATGATTTTTATCTCCAACTGTTTTTACATATACTGTTGTTATCCCTACTTCTGTTCTTGTTGGTTTTGTATCTACCCATGCAAGTCCATCAATTGAGTATCCTATTACTCCTTCTCCTGTTACTTCGATACTATGTGATGTTCCATCATATATTCCTGAGTAAGATTGTACTACTGGAGCTTTACTATCTATTTTATTAATCTTCCAGTTAAATGTAATATCGAAATCTGTTCCATCTGTCCATTGATTATTTATCTTATCTTTTAATTCTATTTTTACACTATAATTTCCAGCATCTTCTGCACTTACTGTTCCACTTATATTCATTACATCTGAATCATAATTATCCATTCCTGGGATTATTTCTTCTCCATTATATGTGTATTCTTTTATAGTCATTAATGGTTTTGTAATTCGACGTTTTTGTACTGTAATCATACCAACTACAACTTCTGAATCATTATGATGACTATCTCCAATTACTTTTACATATACTGTTGTTGTTCCTACTTCTGTTCTTGTTGGTTTTGTATCTACCCATACAAGTCCATCGATTGAGTATCCTATTACTCCTTCTCCTGTTACTTCG
>JAFUBO010000002.1 GCA_017460175.1 Bacilli bacterium | reverse complement strand
TGGTATAATCTGCCTAAACTCAATCGTGAATTTTTTATTCATTTTTATATAAATGAATAAAAAATATTATATAGTAAATGATGAAATATTAAAATCATTAAACTTCATTCATTTACTATTCAGTATTATACGTGTTATAATTTATATAGGTGATAATATGAAATATGAATATTATTACATAGAAGATAGTAATGGTAAAAGCAATTGCATAATAAGAAGTTTATGTAAGATATTTAATTTATCTTATGAAGAAGTATTTAATGAATTATGTAATATACAAAAAAAATTATATAAAGATAGTTATACAGATATAGAAGTATTTGAAACATATATGAAGAATAAAGGTATGAAAGAATTAGATATATCTAATATAAAAGTAAAAGATTTAAAACTAGATAATAATAGTTATATAGTATTTTGTTATGATAAAAAAGATTGGTATCACATGATACCAATAATAGATAATACTATCTATGATAAGAGTAATGAATGCTTGGAGTTAGAAGTTATTAAGGTTTATAAATAATATTGAAAATAAATAATTATATTAAATCTATTGATGGATTTAAGTAATTAGCTGAATGGTGATTGTAATAAAAATAAGTTTTTTCAAACTTATTTTTATTATACTGATTTCATTGACAAATATAGAAAATATGGTATAATAAACGCGAAATTTGTAATACGGATTAGGGGTGATTTAAATGAGTAAAGAACTATCATCACTTCAAGTAAATAAGTCAATACTTACTAGTTTATTTGGTAAAGATATTGTCTTAAAATCACAAAAAAATCAAATAGATAATGAACTATTTGAATATTTAAATACGAAACTATCTAAATATGTTTATGGGGATGATATTGCCTCTGCAGTTAGTACTAGAAATATGAAGTACCTAGAAGACTATTATAATTATTTATATGAAAAATTTACTAATAATAGTTTATCTAAAGATATTAATTTATCTAAAATAGGTTTAATATTAGTTAGACCAGAAATGTATGATAACAGTGAAAAAATAATTAATAAATTAAAGCAATTAAAGTTTAAAATATTACATACAGGTGATAAAATATTAAGTATAGAGCAATATATCACTTTATATTATCATGGCCTAATACATGAGTATTCTACTATTGATTTTCCTACAAGAACATTTAATTATGTGGGGAAGAAAAGCAGATTGATAATCGTATCCTCAAAAGATCATGGTAATGTTAGTACCTACTTAAATACAATTAAAGGACAACCAGGATTTATTAGTAAAGATACATTTAGAGGTGAAACGGCGGAGTCTTTAAAGAAATATATTAAATCTACTGATAAATTCTATGCAGAATATAATGTATTATTAGATCCAATTAGTGCTTACAGATTAATAGTAAATCATAAAGTAGATCAAACTAAAACAGATAATCACCAAGAACTAGCTGATTTTCCACTTTTATATTATGCAGGACAAGGAGTACATATCCCAGATAATACAGAGATAGAAAGAGATATTAGTGTTATTTGTACTGAAAAAGAATTAGAAAAGGTATTAAGTAAATAAGGAGTTGGTTTTATGAATGACATTTTATATGTAGTTAATAATAGCGATAATGTTAAAATAAACAAAGAAAAATTAAAAGATTTTGCAAATAAAATAGATTTTGAAAAGGGAATTCATTGGTCTAAAGAAAATCAAATGTTTCAAAAACTTAGTACAGAAGAAAAAATATTATATGTATTTATATTAGAAAGCATAAACTTTTGTTTTTGGTCTAGTTATAACTGGTTAGTTGACTATAAAGGTGAGACATATCATGGCTCAGATTCATTATTTTATTCTATGACTAAAGCAGTAGAAAATAAGAGTATTATTCTAGATGTGAATGAATTACTTAATTTAAGTGAAGAACAATTTAAAAACATATTCATGAGTAATAATATATTACCTGACATGATAGAAGAAAGATATAAATCATTTAGAAATACTGTAGAATCAATTAATAATATAGGATTAGATAAATTAATTAATGATTTATATAGTATTATGACTGAAAAAGAATTAGAAGAGTATATTTGTAAGAATTTTAAATCATATGATGATAAATGTGAATATAAAGGTAGAATGATTCATTTTAATAAGAGATGTAGATTATTAATAGGAGATCTATATTATAATAATAAAACTATAAGAGAAAATACTAAAGCATTAGAAACTATGCTTGGATGTGCAGATTATAGAATACCTCAATACTTACATGATATAGGAATATTGATATATTCTAAAGAATTAGAAAATACAATTATTAATAAAGAATTAATTCCATATGGAGATAATAAAGAAATTGAAATAAGAGCTGCAACATTATATGTTTTAGAAAAATTAAAAGATATAGTTAAAGAAACAAAACCGAATATTACAACTGCTGAAATAGACAATGCAGTATGGCGTATGAGTAGAACAAATAAAACAGATTTTATTCACCATACAAAAAGTATATATTATTAGGAGGGATTAAGATGAGTGATATACATGATACAAAAGATTTAAGAAATATAAAAATTAATAATGTAGGAATATGTGATTATAAAGTATCTTTTACATTAAAGAATAAAAAAGAAAAATATATTACTATAGCTACAGTAAAATCAGGAGTTAGTTTAGATAAAGATACTAAAGGAGCTCACTTAAGTAGAATAGTTCAAGTCATCGATAAAGAAATGACTAATAAAGAATTAACACTAACAGATATTTCTAAAGTATGTAAAAAACTAAGTTCAGAAGTTGGAGTTGATAATGCTAATATTAGTTTAGTATTTGAAACAGTATTCAATGTTATGACTCCAAAATCAAATAACCTAACTAATTTATTTGCAAAGATTGAATTATACTATAGATGTGAAAAGAATAATATAACAGATTCTCATATCAAGATAACAGCTAATGGAGCTATGCTATGTCCTAATTCTAAAGCAAAATCAAGATATGGTGCACATAGTCAAAAATGTGATATAAGTGCTACATTATATGGAGACTTTAATAATATTGATTTAAAGAAAATATATCTAGCTATAGCTAATTCTACTAGTGCTCCGGTATTTGGAGTAGTAAGAAGTGCTGATGAAGTGTATATGACAGAATTGGCTTATGATAATCCTAAATTCTCAGAAGATGCCGTTAGAGATACTTTGATAGCTGTTAAAAAAATATATAAAAATGGTGATGTTGCTGCAGAGTTAGTAAACTATGAATCAATACACCAACATAATGTATTCTGTGAGAGTGATACAAAATGTTAAAGATGACTATTAATGAGATATATGAAACTTATAATATTGAAAACACTATAGTTAATAGAAATGCTACAAAATGTTTATTAAGAACTCTTATAAAAAAGGGATTAGCTAAAATAGAAGGACAATATTATATCTTTGATTCCAATAGTTTTGAATATCTTATAGATATATATAAGAATTTACTATCATTCTTTGATTTCTTTTACAGTTTAAAGAGTGATTTAACTTCGATGTTTGAGTATTTATTAGATATTAAAGATAATGATTCAAAACTATCATTCCATGCATTCTTCTGCCCGGGTTATAGTACAGAAGGAGGATATAAAGACCATTTAGGAAATACTACAGTATCTAAATTAAGAATATTATCTGATTTATCTAAGTACTTAGGTGATTTAAAAATAAACCATGAAATAAACTGTTACTACTGTGATTCTTATATAGAAAACTGTAATGATATAGTAAATAGTAATTGGTATAAAGAATTACTATTTAATAGAGATTTATTTGATAAAGAAGCATCTCAGTATTTTGAAAGTAAAAATATATTTCATATATCAGATTTAGACATATTTAAAGATGAAAAAGATTTAGCCGGCCATATCGATCAAGATATAATTGATAAAGTAAATAAAAAAGTATATAGATCATTCTATATAGCAAATGAAACATTTTATAAAAAACTAGGTTTTTCTGATGAAAAGATGAAGGAAAGAAATGATATATTAGCAACCATGTATATTATGATATCAGACTACATAAATGGTATTGAAAATGGTATATATTTACCAATGGAAAATATGTATGATAGAGAGAAGATAATAGCAAATAATGATACATGTACAATGTATCTACTACAAAGGCTGGTGAAAAGAAATGAAAAATAATTACTCGTTTTATTATGAAAAGAATAATGTTTTATTTGATAGTGATGCTATAGCAGTATGCTATAAAGCATCTAAAAAAGAAATGGAAAAATATGGATTAACTTCAGAAAATATAGTAATCCTCATAAAATCAAAAAACATTACTAAAAGTATAGATAAAAAGGATTGCAATTTCTTTGATATAATAAAAAATTCATTCAAAAAAGAAGTATTCTTAAGAATACAATCTGAATGTCTATTAGGAGTATATGGTGATTCTCATTGCGATTGTGAATCTCAAAAAAAGTATTTTTTTGATTTATTAAAAGATAATGATGGAATATATATTCACATGCCACAAGAAGCTCAAGGATGGGGATTATTCTATAAACTAAAAGAACTAGAATTACAAGTGAATGGAAGAAATCCTGAAGGAAAGTATATTGGTGTAATGACTAGAGATGAAGCTCAAAAGTATATAGCTGGTACTAACGGATTTGAAGATAAAAGAAGTTATGAACTTATATATAATATTTTGAGTGATTTTGATTTGGTAAAGAAAAAATATATTGTATATACAGATAGTGATAAAAAAATAAATGAAATGAATAAAGCTGGTTTAGATGCTATTAAATATTCTAAATATATTGAACATAGAATAGATTCTGAAAATATATCTGAATACTTAGTAAAAATTCTAAATCAAACACATGATTATTCAAAAGAAATAATTGATGGAATATATAATGTCATAGTAGAAAGACAATATAATGAAAGATCATTGGAAACACTAATAGATATCGTTAAAAATATAAAAGACAATGAAGATTTTAAAATTAATAAATATGCTAAAAATAAATTATTAAAAGCATATAACGAAATAATTTGTGGGGAAGAAAAAGACTATATTTTAAAATATTCTTCGCTAGTAAAAAGACAAAACAAGTTTACTTGTTTAGTAAATCCAATGATATTTAGACAATTATATAAAATATATGGACATAATGTATTTGGAAGAATATGTTTTGAAGAAATGTATTTATTCTTAAATGTTCAAAATGGTGATAGTAAGAAGATAAGAAGTAGTAAGGTTTTAGACACTACAAATGATGATTCATCATTCTTTATTGATCAAGTATATGTAGTAGAAAGAACAATTAAAAATAATAGTAAAACTGTTGTGGAAGATACTACTTCTAAGTCAAAACTAAGCTCATTATTTGAAAATCCAGAATATGAGTATATTAGAAAACATGAAATGATTACTTATATATCTGAAGGACAATTAGATGGCATAAATATTTATTTAAAGAGAATACCTAATCAAGAAAACTATGTGTTAGATATATATGGAAAAAGAGATAAAATAAATCAATTTATTACAGCATTATCTAATCAAAAACAATTAGCCATTCTAAATTTCGTTACAGATATGAAATTGGAAAAAGAAGAGTATTCTAAATACAACTTACATTTCAGTAATGTAGATTTAGCCATTAAAGATGAATTAGACAATTATAAACAATTAAAAGAGTGTGATAAAAATGGAAACAGAAGTTAGATTTTATTATTCACTAGATAGTGAAAACAAAATAATAGAAAAATTAAAAAACATCGATGGTTTAACATATGATGATAGATATTATGAAAAAACAGATCAATATAATCATCCAATGAAAGAATATGACTTTTATACTAGAGAAATAGATGGAAGATTTAGAGTTAGAATAACTAAGAATGAATCAAAATCTAAATGTATGATTACTTGGAAAAGAAGAATCAATAATGAGACAGGTAAAATACATCAAGAAGAAGAAGTTGAATTATCAATTAATCCAGATGAATATAGTAATTTAGAATTCCTATTAGGTAATGTATTACACATGAAACTAGTAGAGAGTTATGAGAGATATAGAAGTGTATTTCATAATGATGATGTTGAAATAGTAGTGGATCATTATCCATTTGGTATTGCTATTGAAATCGAAAACAAGAGTAAAACAAAAGATGCGGTTAGCGTAGTAACTGAATGGGTTAATAAAATTGGATTAGATATAGAAAATGCATATCATCTATCTTGGGACGATAAATATACTGAACTATGTAAAGAACAAAATAAAAAAGTAGAATCAATAGTCACATTTGACAAAGATATGCCAAAAGTAGATATTGAATTTTAATTAAATAATGTTATAATTAATTTACATCTTATAAAGAGTGATGGAGGGACTAGCCCTATGAAGTCACACCAACCTATTAGATTAGGTGGTAAAGCTAGATCTATAAGATAACTTTTAAAAGACTTAAGGTTATCTTAAGTCTTTTTTGTTATTTATAAGATGTAGAAAGGAGGTAAATATGATAGAAAAAGTAAATCCATCTCATCCAGATAAATTAGCAGATCGTATCGCTGGTGCTATAGTTGATTTAGCTTATAAAAAGGAAACTAACCCAAAGATAGCTGTGGAAATATTATTAGGTCATGGTAATTGTCATATTATTATTGAAAGTAATGTAAGTTTTACTAATGAAGAGATTAATCCTATAGTAGAAAGAATTGCTGGTAAATTAAAATTAAATCTACAAGTAGTACCACAAGATGAGTATCTAGCTGGTAATCAAATAGATTCTATTAAATGCGGAGATAATGGAATATTTAGAGGAGTACCATTATCTAATGAAGAAAAAGAATTATCTAAGATAGCTAGAGATATTTACTCTAAATATCCATATGATGGTAAATATGTATTAGACAAAGAAAAGCTAGTAATATGTCAAAGTAATGCCTTAACTCAAGACTTACTTAAAGACTATCCTAATGCCATTATTAATCCATTAGGAGAATGGTCAGGTGGTAGTTCAGTTGATTCCGGAGCAGTTAACAGAAAACTAGGTAGTGACCAAGGCCATTCTGTCACTGGAGGAGGACTTCATGGTAAAGATTTATCTAAAGCAGATGTATCAATAAATATCTATGCATTCTTAAAAGCACAAGAAACTAATTCTATTGTAGAAATAAGTTGTGCTATAGGAGACGAATATGTAGATGGTAAAAAGTATTCTGAAATAGTAGACATTGTCAGAAAATATATTGATAGTATTGGTGGATTTGAATCTCTTGCAGAATGGGGATTATATTAGTATTTCTTTACTTTTTAAGCATTTTGTGGTATAATATATAACCAGTCAGGGGGATGACGGTTATATGAATAAAAAGGTTAATTTGTATTTAAATGGATTTGAGTTTATTACTTATATATTATCATTATCTTTAATGGGAATATATTTAAACATTAATATAATAGTAATAAGACAATTAATATTCTTATTAGGTGCTATTAGTGGATTAGTTTTTATAGGCATAGAATTATTCTTATTATTAATAATGAATAATAAATCAAGATTTGCTTATATTACTTATATGTTATTTAGTATAATATTAGGAACAATTATTAATACTAAAATACCTTATAGTGCTTTTATAATATTTAGTATATTCAGTTTAACAAAAGATATATTAAGATTATTATTAGTAGAAAAAATATATGATAAAAAATTATATAAAAGATATGCAAAAATGTTTAATATTGAAGTAAAAGACTTAGAAAAACGTGTTATTAAAACGTTTAATAGAACTAAAGTAGTTATACCAGTAGGTAATTTAACTACATTTAAAAGAAAAACTAATAAGGAATATAAAAAAGACTTAGCTTAATAAGTCTTTTTCTATTTCTTTTTTAAAAAATTTATGATATATTTTAGTTAATAAGAGAAAAAGGAGTGTATATATGAAGTGCAATTATTGTGGAGCAGAAAACAAAGCTGATGATAAATTTTGTTCATCATGTGGTGCTGAGTTAACTGCTAAAAAGAAAACAACTAAGAAAGTAGAAACAGAAAATGTTGAAAAGAAAGAAGTTAAGGAGGAAAAACCAATAACTAAAACAAACGAAACAACAAAAACTATTACTGATGGTAAATCAACTGCTTCATTAGTATTAGGAATTTGTAGTTTTGTAATATTCTGCTTAATGTTACCTCTATCTTTAATAGGATTAATACTTGGTATAGCATCTAAAGAAAGAAGTGGAAAAAGAACAGCAGGTATTGTTGTTAATGCTATTGGATTAGGACTATCTTTAATAGCAACAGCAATTATGCTTATATTTGGAGCTGCTATATCAGCTGCATTTAGTGCATATAAAACATATGATAATAACAAGAGTTTCTTCGATACATTAGAAGAAGAAATTGAAAAGGCTGATGAACAAGAAGAAAAGAAAGACGTTAAAAAAATTGGTGATGACCATTATGGATATGTAGAAGTACCAACTAATTGGATTAAATTCCAAGATTTAGATAGTACTGGAACATATCAATACACTGATATTGGAGATAAAGGATACATCATTACATTAATGACATATGAACAAGATATCACACCATATACTGCCGCTACTAATATCAATAACCACATCAAAGAAGAAGGTAATGAAGCAAATATTACATTTAGTACAATAGGAAAATACACAGGATATGTAGTACATGCAAAATATACTGATGGTACTTATTTAGATGCATATTTATTTAAAGCAGATGATGATAAATTACATTACGTATCTATAGAAGGACCAGATAAAGATAATGACAACTTTGATATACCAGATACATTTACATTAGAAAAATAAGGAGTGATTATATGAAATTTTGTACAAATTGTGGAGCTAAAATAGAAGAAGGTAGTAAGTATTGTACTACTTGTGGAAAAGATTTATCAAATGAAATAGTAAAAGAAGAAAAGAAAGAAGAAAAAGTTGATACTACTCATTATACTAAAATTGATCCAAATACAGTACCTATAGAAGAAAAAGGATGGTAAAGCAACAGCTTCTTTAGTATTAGGAATTTGTAGTTTTGTAATATTATGTTTAATGTTCCCATTATCTTTAATAGGATTGATACTTGGTATTGTATCTAAAGAAAGAAGTGGAAAAAGAACAGCAGCAATTATTGTTAATGCAATTTCTTTAGGATTGTGTTTAATAATAAGTATTATTGCATTCTCTACTGGATTTATTGAAGGATTTACTGAAGGATATAATAATAGTCAAAACTATCAATATAGTAATAATCAAAAATCTAATAACAATAATAAACCTGTAATTAATAAAAATAAGTATCAAGCTGGAGAAAAATTTAAATTTGATGATTTTGAAATAACTATATCAAAAGAATATTCATTTACTAAAATAGATAATCAATTCTCTGATCTTAATGGAAAAGATGTTATCAAATTACCAATTGAAATAAAAAATGTTTCAAGTGAAAAGAGTCATTTAAATATGTTTTACTATAGTTTCTTTGGAACACAAGGAACTGAATTAGATACTGTAGCTGCATATTTTGATGAATCAATTGATTATGCAGGAGATATACAACCAGGAGCTTCATATACTAAGTATTTATACATACTATATGATGGTGATGGAAAATACATTATAGATTTTGATAATTATAGTGAAAAGAAAACAGTAGAAATAAATATTCAAAAATAGAGCGTAAGCTCTTTTTTTTGACTTTTAATATCATTTATGATATACTATGTTGCACTTAAAGAGGAGAAATTATGAAAAGAGTAGAATCATATTTTTTAAATTATAACTTAGATCTTGATCCAAATTTTAATAATGAAGAAAAACTAAGAGAATATAGAAAAACAAAAGATCAAAATATAAGAAATCAAATAATTATCAACAATTTACCATTAGTATTTAAAATTGCTAAAAACTATGAAAAACCATCAAAAATGTTTTGGGAAGACCTAGCAATGATTGGTATTTTTGGATTAATGGATTCAATTGAAAAATATAAACAAGATAATGATAGTAAATTATCAACATTTGCTTATGTTGGAATAACTAATGCTATATTAGATGAAATAACAAAGGAATATGGTCAAGGATCATCACACTATGGTTTATTCATTATGAGATATAGAAAATTAGCTATTAAAATATTTGGAGATAATGAAAGCATTTATAAACCAGAAAATATAGATTATATTTTAGATATAATGTATCAAGAAGGACTAATAAAAACAAAAAATAGTATAGATGCTGTAAAAATTGCTATATCAAGTATGAAATATTTTGATTCTTATGAAGAAGTAGAAAATATTCCATATATAAATCCAATAGAAGAAGATGAATATCAAACAGATTATATAAGAGATAATTATGAATTTTTAACTTCAGGATTATCTAATTATGAAAAGAAAATTATTGAACTTAGATACGGTTTAAATGGTGAAGAAGAACATAAACTTAAAGAAATAGCAAAAATTTATGGTAAAACTCATCAGGCAATATCACTATCTAGTAATTTAGCTCTACAAAAAATAAGAAAAAAAGCAAGAAGAATACAATAGTGTTTATTGAAAAATGATATATTTATGTTATAGTAATAACTATGGAGGTTTAGTTATGAATAATGATTATGAAATATCAAAAGAATTTATCGGTAATAAAAGAAATGAATATAGTTCCAATGATGAAGCATGTATGTTAACAGCTTTTGCTTGGGCTTCAAGGAGTAAAGATCCATCTACTCAAGTTGGTGCTTGTTTTGTAAATGAAAATAATAAGATTATATCTGTTGGATATAATGGAGCACCTAATGGTTGGGATGATGATAGTTTTCCATGGAGAAGACCTGAAAAAGGAGAAGGTGAATATAACTCTAAATATCCATATGTAATTCATGCAGAAATGAATGGTGTTTTAAATTACGATGGGCCAGGAAAAGACTTTAGAGGATCAACATGTTTCGTTACATTATTTCCATGCGCTCAATGTGCTAAATTCTTAGTTCAAAGGGGAATCAAAAGAGTAGTTTATTATACTGATGATAGAAAAGATACTGAAGATAATAAATGTGCTAAAAGAACCTTCACTATGACTGGAGTAGAATTTATTGATTTCCATGACTTAATGACTAGAAGAACAAAAGATATTGAAATAAACTTAGATGAAGAAAAAGGTCCTATTAAAATTAAAAGAAAAGAAGATAAATAAAATCTAACAATGTTAGATTTTTTTGTTATAAAAATACTTGGCATAATTAATTATAAATAATAATATATTAGTCTTGAGAGTGGTGAATTATATGAACTTTACAATAATAAGTATTATAATTATTTCTATAATAGGAACACTATCACATTTTATGTATGATATAACTAATCATAATAAAATAATAGGTTTATTTACTTCTGTTAATGAAAGCACTTGGGAACATATAAAAATAGCTTTAACTCCAACACTATTATGGTCTTTAATTGATGGTATAGTCTATGGAACAAATCCAAATTATTTTATAGCCAAATGTGTGAGCTTAATTATAATTATAATATTAATGCCAACACTATTTTATGGTTATAAAAGTATATTTAAGAAAGATTCATTTATAGTAAATATATTAATATTTTATATAGTAATAATATTTAGTCAATTAGCATTTTTATATATCATTTCAATAGAACCATTAAACTTTATATATAAGTACATATCATGTATTGGAATTTTCTTTATATTTGGAGGTTATATGATTCATACCTTAATGCCAGCTAAAAACTTTTTATTTAAAGATCCTATATCAAACAATTATGGATATAAAGGTCATAGAAAAATATAGATACATAAGATTTAGTAGTACTAAGTCTTTTTTTTTGACTTTTTAAGCATTTTATGTTATTATATGAAACAATTTGTGGGGGTTGTAATATGAGATCACTTGATTTAATACAAAAATATTCTCTAACTTTAAATGAAAAAGGAATAAATAGTTTTGAAGATATAAAGAATAATATTGAAGAGATAACTAACACATTAGAAGAAGAAGGTTACACTGTTTTATTGAAAATGGATATAAATAATTTCTTAGATATATTTTTTAAAGAAAGATTTCCATATCGTAGAGCAGTATTTTTAGAAAAAATGATTAGATCAAATCGTTGTCATTATTCTGCAAAATATATTATATCTTTATATTGTGGTCAAGAAAAAGCATATAGAAATACACCGTTGTTTATAAAAGCACTTATTGATAAATTAGAGATAAATGAATACAGATATATAACTTTAGATACAATTAAATCTATTACAGAAGAAACATTTACATTAGATAAATTCCATGATAAGAAATATGGTGATCTAATAGAAGTGTATATTAAAGAAATAAATCCAAAATATAAAAAATATAAGCTTAATTATAATTATGATAAACCCAATAATATTAATGATAGAGACGATTTATATATATGGGCAGAACATAGGGTATTTGACGATGAATGTTTAGAATTAAGTAAAAGCGGATGCAAAGAATATGTTATGTGGTTATCTTCTGATATGGGAGATGGTTATGGCTTTGATATTTTAAGCTTAGATTTAATAACTAGAAAAGAAAAATTAATAGAAGTAAAAGCAGGAAAAGGTCAATTATTCACATTAACAGAAAATGAAACTAAAGTAATGCGCGAATGTCATAAGAAAAATGCAGATTATTATATATATAAATATACATGCAAAAGTAATGATGAAGAACCTATCCTAAGTATTTATAAATATGATAGTGAAACAGATAGACTTATAGATGAAAATAATGATGAATATGAAGTTAAAGGACCATACAAATATTTGGATGAAAATGGTGTGGAAAAATCATATTTTGCTCCATCTAAATTAGAAAAAGAAAAAGTATTTATAAAAGAAAAAGCGGATTAATCCGCTTTTTGTTTTATAATAGATTATATAGAGGAGAATAATAGAGAAAATAAACCACAAGAAAATGAAAATATAATGTTATCTATATTAAAAATACAGATGATAAATATTTAATTCAAAAAACATCAAAAGAAAAAAGGATTAGAATAATATCTAATCCTTTTAATTTTACTAATGGCACGCACTTTATAAACGTTTCCGAAAAAATAGGGATAAAACCTGATTACATACTAAGTATACCACAGTATAATCAAATAATAAATTCTATGATATAATATTATTGGTGGTTATATGGATGTTACACTTAGACTTTTAAATAATGATAATGCTGAATTTAAACAAATACATAAATGGTGTAAAAATAAATTCGTGTATGAATGGTTTGAACAAAGAGTATTATCTTATGATGAAATAGTAAAAAAATATAGAAATAAATTATTAAAAAATAAACAAAAATTATTCATTATACAATATAAAAATAAAGATATTGGATTAGTACAAATATATAAATTCGAAAATGACATTAATTTGGATGAACTAGATTATTTTAAAAATATATATGAATATGACTTATTCATAGGGGAAGAAGAATACTTATCAAAAGGAATAGGTACTAATATCGTTCAACTCATAAATCAAATCATTTATTATGAATATCTAGCTGATGCAATAATATTAAGACCGTTTAAAAGAAATATTAGAGCAATTAGATGCTATGAAAAATGTAATTTTAAGCTAATTGCAGATTATGATGGAAAAGATACTTTAGGGAATCCTGAAATAATATCAGTTTTATTAAATACAAAAAAACACTAACAGTTAAGTTAGTGTTTTAATATTCTAAATGGCAGGGGATGCAAGAATCGAACTCGCAACAGTGGTTTTGGAGACCATTATTATACCATTTAACTAATCCCCTATAATTTGTCGACAAAATGAGTATAACACATTTAGTTAATTATATGCAATAAAAAAGTATTTACTTTCTATATAAATACTTTTCATCATCTATACAAACTATTTCTGTATTTAAATTGAATACATCCAATTGTTTTACTAACTTTTTAATACGCTCATCATTACCATAATTTTCTATATAATAATTATAACGTAATATACCATCAAATATACCATCAGATATAGGTTGAGTATTTTTAACCTCATGATTTAAATAAATATCTGTATATATGATATTACTATCGTTATTAATAATTTTAGGTACAACCTGACCTATATTTTGTGCATATTTATCAAAACCAGTTTTAATAGATAATGAGAATATATCATAATCATCATTAACTTCATCTTGAGTACCTTCGCTAATATTAATAACAAAAGCGTTTTTGCAGTAAAATATATTTTGATTTTTTGTAGTTATAAATATCAAGTTTTTATCTTTTAACCTATCACATATTTGATTAAAAAGCGTTTTCTCACAATTAATATTATTTAAAATTATAAATAAATTATTATTAATATCTTCTAAAGAAGTTTCTAATTCTTGGCTTTTATCATCTTGCATAATCATCAAGAAAAATCACCTCGTACATAAAGTATATATAAAATATATATTAAAGTCAAAACAATTTATTAGTAAAAAATTATAAATAATGATAAAATATAAAAGAGGGTGAGATAATGAAAGTAGGATTATTTGGAACAGGTGCTTATGGATTAGCACTTAGTAGTATATTAACTAATAATAATTGTGAAGTAGTGATGTGGACAAAATTTCAAGAAGAAAAAGAATTACTAGAAAGTAATAGAGGTAATAATCAATATATTCCTAACTATAAATTACCTAATAATGTAATAATTACTACTAGTGTAGAAGAATGCATAAAAGATAAAGATTTATTAATAATTGCAATTCCTGCTGCATTTGTTGATTCATTATGCAATGAAATGAAGTCATATATAAATAATAATCATATATTAATAGCTACAAAAGGTATAGAACAAGGTACTGGATTATTCATGGATCAACTAGTGAGTAAATACCTAAATACAAGTAATGTAGCAGTTATAAGTGGACCTTCATTTGCAATAGATTTAGTTACAGGTATGCCAGCAGGTTTATCAATAGCTAGTAAAAGTGCAGAAACTATTACAATAGTAAAAAATGCACTACAAAATAATTATATTAAATTAAGAGATACTAATGATATTACAGGAATTGAAATATGTGGCTCAATAAAAAATGTGATAGCATTAGCAGCAGGTATGCTAGATGGACTAAAGGCTAATGATTCTACTAAAGCAATGTTCATTACAGAAGCAATGCATGATATGGAAGAAATATTAGATGCCTTTGAATGTAACAAAAGAACAGTATTATCATACGCAGGAATAGGAGATTTAATCCTTACTTGTACTTCAACAAAAAGTAGAAACTTCTCATTTGGAAAACTAATAGGAGAAAAACCTGATAGAATTAAAATAGAAGAATATTTAAAAAACAAAACAGTAGAAGGATATTATACACTTGAATCTATTTATCAATTACTAAAAGATAAAGAAGTAACTATTCCGATAATAGATTTAATATATGAAATAGTTGTAAAAGGAAAAGATCCTGAATTATTATTAGAATTTTTAGTATTTAAATCATAAATATATGTGTTATACTTTTAATAGGTAGGTGAAAATAATGAACAATCTTATGAATAAATTTTTAAAATCATCATTATGGAGTTCAATTGGTTTAGTAATATTAGGAATACTCTTAGTATTTCAATCAGAATTAACAATAGTATCAATATCTTATGTTATTGGAGGAATTTTAATAGCAATAGGAGTTATTGCTTTAATAAAATATATTAACAATATAAATAAGAATATAAAGAATGAACTTGATATCATATATGGAATAGGTACAATAATATTAGGTATTATAGTAATTAGTAATCCAAAAGCTATTGCGAGTATTATTCCATTTGTATTAGGAATATTAATGGTAATTAGTAGTGCTACTAAAATTGAATATAGTATTGAACTAAAAAAAGCAAATAGTAATCTTTGGTTATCAACATTAATAGTATCAATTATTACTTTAGTATGTGGAATACTTCTAATATTCAATCCATTTGCAGGGGCAGAATTTATAATTAAAGTAATAGGAATTATTTTACTTGTATATGGAATACTTGATATTATTTCAACACTTAGAATTAATAAAACAATAAAAGAACTACATCCAGAAAACATAAAAAATAAGAAAATAGAAGATGAAGTAGTAGAAGCAGAAGTAATTGAAGATAATACAACTAATAACAAAAAGAAAAAAAACAAGGAGAAAAAAAGTGAATAATTATTTTTTCAATATATTAGGGTTTATGGATACAATAAATGAATTAAATGAAAAATTAAGTTCATTTACATCTAAAAATATGGACAATGTATTTGTAGGAACCATAGTATTTGGAATTATACTAGTTGTAGCATTCTGGGGAATACGTACATTAAACAAATAAAAAAGTCATTAGACTTTTTTTAATTTGAAAAAAAAACGAATTAATTGTATAATATAAACGACGAGGTATAAAACAATGAATACAGAAAAATTAGAAATAGGAAAAAAGTATCAAATCCATGGATACAAACATGATGGTAAAATCCATCGTTCATGGGATGAGGCGGTACTCCTAGAAATTCATGATGACTATCTAATTTTTGGTAACGAAAAAACAAAAGTAACTGAATCTGATGGAAGAACATGGAGGACCAAGGAACCGGCTGTCCTATACTTCTATTATAATGATTGGTATAATGTTATAGGTCAATATAAGAAAAATGGAATATATTATTATTGCAATATGGCATCACCATTCATAATAGAAGAAAATACAATAAAATATATAGATTATGATTTAGATCTTAGAGTATTTCCAGATGGAAGCTTTAAAGTATTAGATAGAGGAGAATACAAATATCATAAAAGTTTAATGAATTATCCAGAATCAATAGATAAAATACTAAAATCTGAATTAACAAAGCTAATAGATTTAGCTAGAAATAAAGATGGAGCTTTCAAATATGGAGAAGTAGAAAAATATTGTAATGTATATAATGAATTAAAAGGCAGGAAATAATCCTGTTTTTTATAAATAAATGTCAAAAAAATGTCTAATAAAAATAAAATTAAAAAAAGTTAAAAAAACGCAAAAATCATTATAACGTTGATATTAAAAGAAAATAAAAAACAACACCACGTGGTGTTTCAAAAAAAAGTTTATTTTTTTTGTTGACTTTTGTATTTTGATTTGTTATATTAAATGGGCAACTTGCGAAAAAAACTTGTAAAATAACGAAAAAAAGTTATGAATAAGTTTTTGTTAAAATGAATATATATAATAAGGATATTCTAAAAAACAGGTTGTGTAAAATAACGTACAAATCATATGTAAAAAAAGTTAAAAAAAATTAAAAAAAGTGTTGACTTTACTAATATGATTTGATACAATGTTAATGCAGCTTGTCAAAAGAGCAGCAAATGATCTTTGAAAACTAAGCAAAACGTCAATTTTGAGTAGCTAGGAAAAATTGAAACAAACTTTAATAAAAGTTTATTTTTTATTGAGAGTTTGATCCTGGCTCAGGATGAACGCTGGCGGCATGCCTAAGACATGCAAGTCGAACGAAGTGGCCCACTGATTAAATGGAAATTGGAGTGCTTGCACAAAAATGGAAATTTATGACGTGGATTCTCCACTTAGTGGCGCAAGGGTGAGTAACACGTGGGTAATCTACCTTTGAGTCTGGAATAACAGTTAGAAATGATTGCTAATGCCGGATGATATAAAGAGCGATACGTCATTCTTTATTAAAAGGGGCCTTTAAAGCCTCGCTTGAAGATGAGCCTGCGCCGTATTAGCTAGTTGGTGGGATAATGGCCTACCAAGGCAACGATGCGTAGCCGACCTGAGAGGGTGATCGGCCACACGGGTACTGAGACACGGACCAGACTCCTACGGGAGACAGCAGTTAGGAATATTCGTCAATGGGGGAAACCCTGAACGAGCAATGCCGCGTGAAGGATGACGGTCCTATGGATTGTAAACTTCTGTTGTTAGGGAAGAACGAGTTGTATAGGAAATGATACAGCAGTGACGGTACCTTTCAAGAAAGCTCCGGCTAACTACGTGCCAGCAGCCGCGGTAATACGTAGGGAGCGAGCGTTATCCGGATTTATTGGGTGTAAAGGGTGCGTAGGCGGCTTAATAAGTCTGTGGTTTAAGCCCGAAGCTTAACTTCGGTTCGCCACAGAAACTGTTTTGCTTGAGTATGGTAGAGGCAAGTGGAATTTCTAGTGTAGCGGTTAAATGCGTAGATATTAGAAGGAACACCAGTGGCGAAGGCGACTTGCTGGGCCATTACTGACGCTGAGGCACGAAAGCGTGGGGAGCAAATAGGATTAGATCCCCTAGTAGTCCACGCCGTAAACGATGGATACTAAGTGTCGGAGTTATTCGGTGCTGAAGTTAACACATTAAGTATCCCACCTGAGTAGTACGGTCGCAAGGCTGAAACTCATAGGAATTGACGGGCACCCGCACAAGCTGTGGAGCATGCTGTTTAATTCGAAGATACGCGAAGAACT